>NZ_JBBBNV010000001.1:325278-684375 GCF_037137075.1 Paenibacillus sp. y28 | reverse complement strand
TTCGTGCTTTCAGTGTATCACATCGCTTGGTAAGATTAACCTGTTAACGTTGAGGTATTTGAGATTTTAAGCACTAGGAGATGAGCTTCGATTTCGCCTGTCCTTTTCTTTTCCCCAGGCTCCGACAGGCGATTTTCGCAGGTAAGGCAATACTACAACGGAGGGAGCCTTGCCAAAGGAGGGGAGGTCCAGCTCCTGAACTAAACAGCATCAATTGTTTACCTGGTGTAAGCTTCACCGTGCTGGCAGTAAGCTGGCCGAATGAATGGAGAACGATGATGAACGTAAAAGCGGGGTGTTAAAATGGCTGATTTGAAAAAAACGCCGCTGTATGAGACTTATGCCCGCTATGGGGCCAAGACGATTGACTTCGGCGGCTGGGATTTACCGATTCAATTTGCCGGGATTCAAAAAGAGCATGAGGCGGTACGCACGCAGGCGGGGCTATTTGATGTGTCCCATATGGGGGAGGTGGTTGTCCGTGGACCGGATGCACTGGCGTTTATTCAGCGGCTGACGACGAATGATGCTTCAAGGCTCATACCGGGACAGGCTCAGTACAGTCTGATGTGCTACCCGGACGGCGGAGTTGTGGATGATCTGCTGGTATACCGGCTGGACGAACAGCAGTTCATGCTCGTGATCAATGCGTCCAATATTGAGAAGGATGCTGCTTGGCTGCACCAGCATTTGGCCGGTCAAGTAGAGCTTGAAGACGTATCCGAAGCTACTGCGCTGTTAGCTCTGCAGGGCCCTCGGGCGGAGGAACTGCTGCAGCCGTTATGCAGCGCCGCTCTGCTCGGCTTGCAGCCCTTTCAGTTCGTTCAGCAGGCGACAGTGGGCGGAATACCAGTCCAGGTGCTGTCCCGAACAGGCTATACCGGCGAGGATGGGTTTGAGCTGTATGTTCATGCGCACGATGCCGTCGCGCTCTGGACGGCTTTGCTGTCCTATGGCGAGGAGAAGGGGCTTGTCCCTGCCGGGCTTGGCGCCCGCGACACGCTGCGGTTCGAAGCGCGTCTGCCCCTCTATGGGCAGGAGCTGTCGGAGCATATTACGCCAATTGAAGCGGGACTGGGCTTTTTTGTAAAGCCGGACAAGGGGGAGTTTATCGGCAAGGAGGTCCTCGTCCAGCAAAAGACAGAGGGTGCTCCCCGAAGGCTGGCAGGAATCCAAATGGTCGAGCGCGGCATTCCGCGGGCTCATTATGCGGTGTATGATTCCCGCGGCGCATGGATTGGAGAGGTCACGACGGGAACGCAGTCTCCTACCTTCAAAACGAACATCGGCTTAGCGCTGCTGAAGCGGGAGTATAGTGTGCCGGGTACGGAGGTATGGGTTGATATTCGCGGGAAAAAGGTGAAGGCTGCCGTAGTCAAAACCCCGTTTTACCGGCGCGGCGGTTCATAACATAACGGAAGATTTCACCCTATTAAGAAACGGATGGAGGGTACGGCATGAAGCATCGTTATTTGCCGATGACGGATAAGGATCGGACGGAAATGCTGGCCGTTGCCGGAGCGCAGTCGGTTGAAGATTTGTTCGCGGACATCCCGGCCGCCGTGCGGTTTCAGGGCAGGCTTGCTGTGGGCGAGGCGCTGGATGAAGCGTCTCTGTTGAAATACATGAGACGGCTTGCAGGGAAAAATGCAGATTTTGACCAGTATTCCAGCTTTCTTGGGGCCGGCATCTACGATCATCATCTACCGGTCGTGGTAAACCATGTTATCTCAAGATCCGAGTTTTACACCGCGTATACACCGTACCAGCCTGAGATTAGCCAAGGGGAGCTGCAGGCTATATTCGAATTTCAGTCTTATATTTGCGAGCTGACCGGAATGGCTGTCGCCAATGCATCTATGTATGACGGCGCGACGGCTTTGGCGGAAGCCGCAGCGCTGGCCTACGGTGTTACGAAGAAGCGGCGGATCGTGGTGTCGCGCGGGGTCCATCCGGAAGCCCGCGCCATTATCCGTACGACGGCAAAAGGCCACGGGCTCGACATGGTTGAAATCGGATGTGACCGGGGCGTTACAAATCTTGCGGAGCTGGCGAGCAAGCTGGGGGATGACACCGCCGCCATTCTTATGCAATCTCCGAATTTTTTCGGCAGCATCGAGGATTTGGCGGCTGTACGTCCGCTTGCTCAGCAATACGGCGCACTGTTTGTCGTGAGCGCCAATCCGCTTTCTCTCGGCTTGCTGGAAGCGCCGGGACGCCTAGGGGCAGACATTGCCGTTGGGGATGCGCAGCCTTTCGGTATTCCCGCTTCCTTCGGGGGCCCAACCTGCGGTTATTTCGCCGTCAGCGATAAATGGATGCGCCGGATGCCGGGCCGGATTGTCGGGCAGACCGTAGACCGGAGCGGCAAACGGGGCTTTGTGCTGACGCTGCAGGCGCGGGAGCAGCACATCCGGCGGGAGAAAGCGACCTCGAACATTTGTTCTAATCAGGCGCTGCTTGCATTGTGCGCCGCGGTTTATTTGTCCACGCTGGGCAAGCAGGGAATTCAGGAGGTTGCCCGGATCAATGTGCAGAAAGCCCATTACGCCGCACGGATTCTAGGCGCGGTGGACGGGGTTACGCTCCCTCATGCGGCTTCCCCGTTCTTTAATGAGTTTGTGCTGAAGCTGGTTGACCGCTCCGGCCAGGCTGCGGATGTAACCGATCTAAACCGGAGGCTGCTTGATCATGGCATTGTTGGCGGCTATGATCTCGGGCGGGAGGATGATCAGCTCAGGGGACATATGCTGGTCGCCGTCACGGAGCAGCGCACCCGCGAAGAAATCGACGGCCTTGCAGCCAGATTGGGGGAATTGCTGTGAAGGAGTCCATTCGGAATGCTTCGACCGAGCAGGCGAGGCATGACAAGACCCTGATTTTTGAATTAAGCCAGCCGGGCCGGATTGCATACTCTTTGCCATCCTGCGACGTCCCGGAGGAGCCGCTGGACACTCTTATCCCGAAGGCCCTGCAGCGGAGCGCTCCTGCTGAACTGCCGGAGGTATACGAGGTGGATGTCATCCGCCATTATACGGCCTTATCCCGCCGCAATTTTGGGATTGACAATGGATTTTATCCGCTCGGGTCCTGTACGATGAAATATAATCCGAAGCTGAATGAGGATGTGGCCCGTTTGCCGGGCTTCGCCAAAATCCATCCCTATCAGCCCGAAGAGTCGCTTCAAGGGGCCTTGGAGCTGCTGTACCGCCTGCAGCGCGATTTGGCCGCGATTACCGGCATGGATGCAGTTAGTGTTCAGCCGGCTGCAGGGGCCCATGGCGAATGGACCGGCTTGATGCTGATCAAAGCATATCACGAGAGCCGCGGCGAGCGCCGGACGAAGGTAATCGTTCCCGATTCGGCCCATGGTACGAATCCGGCGAGCGCAGCAGCAGCCGGCTTTGATACCGTGACCATTCCATCCGACGGCAGAGGACTCGTTGATTTGGAGGCCTTGCGTGCTGCGGTAGGAAAGGATACGGCGGCCTTGATGCTGACCAATCCGAATACGCTGGGCCTGTTCGAGGAGCAAATCCAGGACATTGCCCGTATTGTGCATGAGGCTGGAGGGCAGCTGTATTATGACGGTGCCAATGCCAACGCCATTATGGGAATTGCCCGCCCGGGAGATATGGGCTTTGACGTGGTGCATCTGAACCTGCACAAAACGATGAGTACACCTCATGGCGGCGGGGGGCCGGGGGCAGGCCCGGTCGGCGTGAAAAAGCATCTGGCGCCGTTCCTGCCGGGCCCGAATGCGGTGCAGCAGGAAGGCGGTTATAGGCTGGAGGGGCAGTCCAGTCAAAGCATCGGCAGGGTGAAGGCATTCTACGGGAACTTCGGCATTCTGGTCCGCGCGTATACGTACATCCGTACGCTTGGACCGGACGGACTGCGCCGTGTATCCGAGGATGCGGTATTAAATGCGAATTACATGATGCGCCGGCTGGCGCCTTATTACGACGTCCCGTTTGAGCGGGCCTGCAAGCATGAATTTGTCATGACGGGCAAACGGCAGAAGAAGCAGGGTGTCCGTACGCTGGATATCGCCAAACGGCTGCTCGATTTCGGCTACCATCCGCCGACGATTTATTTTCCGCTTAATGTAGAGGAGTGCATCATGATTGAACCGACCGAAACGGAAAGCAAAGAAACGCTGGACGGCTTTATCGAGGTTATGATTCAGATTGCCCGGGAGGCGGAGGAGCAGCCGGACCTGGTCCGAAATGCGCCTTATACGACGGTGGTCAGCCGTCTGGATGAAACGCTCGCGGCCCGCAAGCCTGTGCTGAACTGTACGTGCAGCTGATTTTGCGCTATAGTGGTAAGAAAAACCGGTCTGTTTGGTTGAGCGGCAGGTCACCGGTATTTCTGAAACAAAGGATTGATGTAGTCATGGCAGCACATGGGGAAATGGCTCAATGGCGTTTTATTCATTCCGGGGCTTGCGCTCCGGCCGCGAATATGGCGATTGACGAAGCGATATTGACAGCACATAGTGAAGGAAGGGTTCCGCCTACCGTACGATTCTACGGCTGGAATCCGGCTTCCTTAAGCATCGGTTACTTTCAGAAGGCCCGGGAGGAAATCGATCTGGAGGCACTGGAGCAGAAGGGCATCGGCTTTGTGCGCCGCCCTACCGGTGGCCGGGCTGTTCTGCATGATCAGGAGCTGACCTACAGCCTGATTGTTTCCGAGAACTATCCGGGTATGCCGCGCAGCGTAACGGAAGCCTACCGGGTGCTGAGCGCAGGGCTATTGTACGGCTTTCAAAGGCTTGGGCTTCAGGCGGAGATGGTCAGCCTGGCCAGCGAGGAGGAGAAGCAGAAGTACGGCACAGCCAGCTCGGCGGCCTGCTTTGATTCCCCATCCTGGTATGAGCTGGTCGTAGAGGGGCGGAAAATCGCCGGCAGCGCCCAAACCCGGACCAAGGGCGTCATTTTGCAGCATGGATCTATTTTGCTGGATATGGATGTGGATTTGTTATTCTCCTTGCTGCGGATTCCAAGCGACAGCCTTAAAGCCCGTTTGAAGCAGTCGTTTGTCCGGAAGGCGGTGGCTGTAAACGATATTTTGCGCGGGGTCGGTAAGCCTGAGGTGGATTTGCTTCAGACAGAGCAGGCCTTCCGGGAAGGAATCGCACAGGGGCTTGGCGTGACGCTGCAGCCTGCTGAACTAACCCCTTACGAGCAGGAGCTGTCCGAGAAGCTGATACGTGACAAATATGAGCATCCCGACTATACCTTTAAACGGTAACGGCCTTGTTCAAATGTGGAAAGGGCCGGGCTTGTACATGGAACGTTCAAATGGAGCGGATGAAGTCAACAGGAAAGGCGGGAACGCGGGAAATTAATTTTCAGTTTATTTCCCGGGTAAGCGCATGTTGCGACATCGCGTGCAGAGCCTTGTCGAAAAACGCAGTACTAAACAAGAAAGCTTCCAGTGCCTTGATGAGACAGGGCTGGAAGCTTTCTTCTGTGTTGGCTTAAATTAAATGGGATTCATCAATCCTGTATCATCTTTGTGTTTGGCCCGGCTTACTTATCGCCGCGATCGATATGACCGCGGGAACCGCTCCCGATGCTTTCATCATGCGGGCTTTGCTTGTTCAAATCGACCTGGTTGTCATTGTCCTGATGGTAGCTTACGAGCTCCCAGGTTGTGTCGCCGAGCATTGGATCAGAGGGGAAAATATCTCCTTTGCGCAGGGTTTCCTCTCGGCCCCATTCATTTTTGTAGACGCCGCCAACCTCAATCGGCTCTCCGGAAAACGGGTTCATTCGCACATGCATATTGGACATGTGTAGTCATCCTCCTCCAGCAAAGTAAAAGAAACATGCTTTATTATGTCCGCAATTGTATGCGGGGCATCCCGAAGGGAAGCCTACAAGCGATGCCAAAAAGCCCCTGTGACTCCGAATGAACCGGAGTTACAGGAGCCGAACGGCGGAAGCGGGCTATGACGCTCGCGCAGTGTTGCGTCGTCGAAGTGAATCAACCATAAGTGCTTCCTAAACGCAGTCTTTGTACGATAAACGGGCAAGCAATACGATTGGGACCAAGGAGAGTCAAACGTCTCCCGGCGATAGCCTTGCTCAGTTAGGCGGTAGCCGTTACAAGACCGTCTGAAACACGTCGGCCCTTGCCGCCGGGAATAATCATGGGGGTGCCGAAACGCGGGTCCGGAAGCACATCGCATTCCAAATCGAAGACTTCCTGCACCAGCTCACGGGTAACAATGTCCTCCGGCCTGCCTTCGGCAATGGCGGAGCCCTGCTTCATCGCCACAATATGGTGGGCATAGCGGCAGGCCAGGTTCAGATCATGGAGCACCATCACAATGGTGCGTTTTTCTTTCTCATTTAATTCAAAGAGCAGATCCAGAATCTCGATTTGATGGGTCATATCGAGGTAGGTGGTCGGTTCGTCGAGCAGGATGGTTCCGGTTCCTTGAGCTAAGGTCATCGCAATCCATGCGCGCTGCCGCTGACCGCCCGACAAGGAGTCTACCGCCCGGTCGGCCAGCATGTCCATCCTGGTGTCCACCAGCGCTTTACGGACCATGCGCTCGTCTTCCTCAGACCACTGCTGGAGCCAGCTTTGATACGGGTAGCGGCCCTGCTTGACCAGCTGCAGCACTGTCAGACCTTCCGGAGCGACAGGGCCTTGGGGCAAAATCGCCAGCTGCTTGGCCACCTCACGCGTCGATTGCTTCAGGATTTGTTTCCCGTCAAGCAGAATGGACCCTTCTTCGGGCTTGAGCAGCCGGGCCATAGAACGCAGCAGGGTTGATTTGCCGCACCCGTTGCTGCCCAGAAAGACCGTGATTTTGCCGTTTGGAATCGACAAGTTCAAATTTTCAACAATCGGGCCATTTCCATAGGAAAGCGTCAGCTGCTTGGCTTCCAGCGTTGACATACGCGTCACTTCCTGTCTCAAAGTTTTTTCATAGTTAATCAGCTATTGTGCTGGCGTTATCCTGGTTCGTCTCCAATTTAACTTCCATGAAGTCCTGTGATCTGCCGGGTTCCAGCATTCGGCCGGAAGCGATATGACACGGTGCTTTGATTAGTTTCGGCCGCTGCGGTACAGCAAATACACAAAAAACGGCGCGCCGATAGCGGCGGTGAATATGCCGGCCGGCAAATCAAGCGGCGCAAACGCCGTCCGGGCGACAACATCGGCCAGCAGAACAGTCAAGGCGCCGATAACAGCGCTTGTCGGCAGCAATGCGCCGAAGGACGGGCCGACCAGCTTGCGGGCCATGTGAGAGGCCATTAAGCCGACGAAGGAGATTGCGCCGCCGATAGCCGCGGCTGCTCCGGCTAATGCCACACTAAGGGCAAGCAGCACCAAGCGTTGGCGCTGTACACGTCCTCCAATGCTGGAGGCGATATCGTCCCCAAGCGACTGGGCGTTCAAATCACGCGTCAGCAGCAGCGTGAGCGGGAGCAAAACGAGCATCCAGGGCAAAAGCAGCCAAACCTGCTTCCAGGACGATCCGTAGACGCTTCCGGTCAGCCAGGAGAGCGCCTGCCCCGCCTGCTGGACCGGACCGGCAAGCAGCAGAACGGAGCTGAGCGCACTGCAGGCTGAGGAAATGCCGATTCCGATAAGCACCATTCGAAGCGGGGAGACCCCTTTTTTCCATGCCAGCCCGTACATAAGCATTGCGCTCAGCAGAGCGCCGCTGATAGCCGCAAGCGGAAGCAGGTGGATGCTGAGCGTCCCGCCCCAGAAAATAATAAAGCTTACAGCAGCCACGGAAGCGCCGCCCGTAATCCCGACGAGATCGGGCGATGCAAGCGGGTTGCGGATTATACCCTGCAGCAGTGCGCCGGATACCGCCAGAGCAGCGCCGACCATAACCGCAACAAGCATACGCGGCAGGCGGAACTGGGTGATAACGACTTGATATGTATCTTCTCCTCGGCCGATGAGAACACGTACTACGTCCAGCGGGGAGATTTTCATCGTGCCGATTCCTGTACTTACTATAAATACGGCGCACAGAAGCATGAATAATACGGATAATATCGTGACATGCTTTTTGTTCCATAATATGGAGAAGGATTGGCCGCGAGTGCGGAACGTACGATAGTTACTCATTGTTCTTCCTCCTTGCAATGACCACGAAGAACGGCACGCCGATGATTGCAGTGACAGCTCCGACCGGTACTTCTTTTCCGTACATCAGGAAACGGGAGCCTACATCTGCGCCAAGCAGCAGCACCGCGCCAAGCAGCCCGCAGAACGGGAGCAGCCAGCGGTGGTCATTGCCGACAAGCGCGCGCGCCAGATGGGGGATCATAATTCCGACAAAACCAATCGGCCCCGCAATGGCGACGGCTCCCCCCGCCAGGATGACCACGATGACGGATAACACGATTTTGACCAGCAATGTGCGCTGCCCGAGCCCCTTGGCTACATCATCGCCCATGGCCATCAGGTTCACAGGACCTGCAATAATTAGCGCGCCAATCCAGGCGGCAATCAAATACGGCAGGACTGCAAGCAGAGTGCTCAGGTCCCGGTTGGCAACGGAACCGACCAGCCAGGACAGCACCTGATCGAATGTTTTGCCGTTCACAAGCAGAACTCCGGATGTCATGGAGGAGAAAAACGCGGTCAGGGCTGCTCCGGCCAGCGTTATTTTGATCGGAGTCAAGCCGTCCCGGCCTGCTGATCCGAGCGCGTACACGATAATTGAAGCTGCTCCGGCCCCGATAAAGGAAACCCATGTGATCTGCGCCAGACTGGTCAAGGAGGACAACGCCGACACGAGCACCAGTGCAAACGCGGCGCCGCTGTTAATGCCGAACAATGTGGGAGAAGCGAGCGGGTTGCGGGTCAGCGCCTGCATCAGGGCGCCGGCCATCGCCAGGCTTGCACCTACCGCAGCAGCGATAAAGGCGCGGGGAACCCGTGTAGTTGTAATAATGAGGTGCTCATTGGAGCCGTTAAAAGAGGTATACGCTTCAATAATCGTGTGAAAAGGAATTTGTTTGATGCCGAACAGTACGCTGGCAGCCATACAGAGGAGCATCAGGACGAAAGCGCCTGCCAGTCCGCTCCATTTTTGTAAGCCGTTACGCAATAAAATAACCATGATTTGTAAGCCCTTCTTCCGCCTCTAGCTTATAGTCACCCCTCATTTTATGAGAACATTTCTCATGTGTCAATGATGGTGAAACTCATTATCAAGATTCGGTTGACAGGTCAGTTTGAAATCAGTATATTTATAAGCGGCAACAGGTGAGAATTGTTATCATTCAATTGCCGCACTTTATGAACACAATGATAGGGGAGACCAACATGAATTCGAAGCGATTTTCCAATTTCTCCGCGGTTATGCGAACCCTGTGCATTGCAGCAGCATTGATGCTGGTTCTGGCTGCATGCGGAACCGCTAAGCCTGCTGAACAGACACCGGCTGCGCAGGGCGGCAGCACCGAAACAGCCAAAGCTGAGCCGCGTAAAATCAAGCATATTATGGGAGAAACGGATGTTCCGGCTAACCCGCAGCGCGTAGTTATTTTGACAAACGAAGGCACCGAGGCGCTTCTGGCGCTTGGAGTGAAGCCCGTCGGCGCTGTTCAGTCGTGGACAGGCAATCCGTGGTATGAACACATTAAAAACGATATGCAGGGCGTTACCGCGGTCGGCAAAGAAGGAGAGCCGAATGTTGAAGCCATTGCCGCGCTCAAGCCGGACCTGATTATCGGCAACAAAACGCGCCACGAGAAAATTTATGAGCAGCTTAAAGCGATTGCGCCGACCGTTTTCTCGGAAAAGCTGCGCGGCCAATGGAAGGATAATTTCAAATTCTATGCCGAGGTGCTGGGCAAAACGTCAGAGGGCGACAAGGTCATTGCTGATTTCGATAAGAGAGCAGCTGATATTAAAACAAAGCTCGGCGACAAGCTGAGCACCAAGATCTCCTTAGTCCGTTTTATGCCGGGAGATACACGTATTTATTATAAAGATACGTTCGCAGGAATTATTTTGGATCAAATCGGTCTGGCCCGTCCGGATGTACAGAACAAAAACGAATTTGCGGCAACGAAGCTGCCCAAAGAGCGCATTCCGGAGATGGAAGGGGATATGATCTTCTATTTCACCTATGAAACCGGAAACGGCGAAGCGACCAAAATTGAAACAGATTGGCTTGGCGATCCGCTCTGGAAAAACCTGAATGCCGTGAAAGCCGGTAAAGCCATCAAGGTTGACGATAACATCTGGAATACCGCCGGCGGTGTAAAAGCAGCGAATCTGATGCTCGACGATCTGAAAAAACACTTCGGCATTCAATAATCGGTCTTGGCACAGCGTGTCAGTGAGCGACCGTACAGAGCCCGTCATTTGACGGGTTCTTTTTTTTGGGGCATTATGAATAATAACGTGACAAGATTGTGGGGGACAGCTCATGAAAGCGGAAGAAATGATTGAAGTGATGGCCAAAAACGGGCTGCGGATTACGGATCAGCGCCGCACTCTGGCCAAGCTTTTTGCGGATAGCCCGGGCTACCTGACACCGAAGGATGTATATGAATTTATGGGCAGGACGTACTCCGGCCTCAGCTTTGATACGGTATACCGCAATTTGCGGGTTATGCATGATATGGGCATTCTGGAGCAGTTTGTATTCGAGGAAGGCATTAAGTTCCGGGTGCATTGTTCCGAGCACCATCACCACCATCATTTGTTTTGCCTGGGCTGTGACAAAACGATTCCACTTGTTTATTGTCCGATGAGCGAGCTGACCGGAATTCCCGATGCGTTCCAGGTTGTCCGGCACAAGTTCGAAATTTACGGCTATTGTGAGGATTGCCGTGAGGAAGCGGGCGGCGGCATCAATTAAGGGAGAAGAAAGGCGGTTACGCCCATGATGAAAAAGCTTCTGAAAGCGCCCATTTATGTGTACCGGGCTGTCATCTCTCCGCTTAAACCTCCGACCTGCCGGTTTCACCCGACCTGCTCCAGATATGCCTTGGAGGCCATTGAGCTTCATGGGCCGTGGCGGGGCTCCCTGCTTGCCGCCAAGCGGATATGCAAATGCCATCCGTTTCATCCCGGCGGCTTCGATCCTGTTCCTGAGCTTCCCGCTTCGAAGACGCCCCCGGCCGGGGTCAAGGATGATTTGGCCTGAGCGCAAGCTGTCCGGCTTGACAGTGCAGCACGGTTTCGGTATATTGACGTTAGGAAGCGCATATTTTCCAGTGAACGGATAAGTAAGGCAGGGAGCCTGTCAGCAGAGAGCCGGGGCAGCTGAAAACCGGTACAGGCAAGCGTCTGAAGATGGTCCGGGAGGAACTGTTTTCGAGCGGCGATGAAGCCCGGGTGAAGAATGTCCTGCCTGTGTGGCAAAGGCCGTAAGAGGATGGCGTGGGCCCCGCGTTAAGGGGGAAGCCGTTCACTTTAGAAACGGCACACGAAGCTCTGCCTGCTCTTCAGGTTAGGCCGCCGAAGGCTGCTTGAATCTGAGAAGCGCGCGGAGGAATTTGGGTGGTACCACGTGAGAACAAGCTCTCGTCCCAGCAGGACGCGGGCTTTTTTTTGTGGCTCTATTTAGACTTGCGGAGATGCTCATCAACGCCGTTCTACGATGGCCAGAACGGGCGTTGCCCGCTTTTCCAGGCGGCGAAGCCGAGGATTTGGCATTACGCACGGTTATTATGATTAAGGAGGCTGCAGGCCAATGGCACAGCAGGAGAACAAGTCGTTTTACATTACAACACCCATTTATTACCCGAACGATAAGCTGCATATCGGGCATGCTTACTCTACGGTGGCGGGAGACGCCATGGCGCGCTACAAGCGTTTGCGGGGCTACGACGTCCATTTCCTGACCGGTACGGACGAGCATGGACAGAAGATTGAGCGCAAGGCCAAGGAAAAAGGCGTATCGCCGCAGCAGATGGTGGATGACATCGTTATCGGCATTAAAGAGCTTTGGAAGAAGCTTGACATCAGCAATGATGACTTCATCCGCACGACCGAAGAACGGCATACGAAGACTGTTCAGCGTATTTTCCAGCGTCTGCTCGATCAAGGCGATATTTATTTGGGCAGCTATGAGGGCTGGTACTGCACCTCCTGCGAATCGTTCGTGCTGGAGCGGCAGCTGGAGAACGGGAATTGTCCGGATTGCGGGCGTCCGGTGGAGCTGATCAATGAGGAGATTTATTATTTCCGCATGAGCCAATACGCGGATCGTCTGCTCCAGTTTTATGAAGAGCATCCGCAATTTATTCAGCCGGAATCCCGCAAAAATGAAATGATCAACAATTTCATCAAGCCGGGTCTGGAGGATTTGGCGGTATCGCGGACGACCTTTGACTGGGGGATTAAAGTCCCGAGCGATCCGAAGCATGTGATTTATGTCTGGATCGATGCATTGACCAATTACATCACGGCGCTGGGCTATGATACCGACAATCCAGCGCTGTATAATCAATTTTGGCCGGCTGATGTACATTTGATGAGTAAGGAGATCGTCAGATTCCACACGATTTACTGGCCGATCATTTTGATGGCGCTTGACCTGCCGCTGCCGAAGCAGGTGTTCAGCCACGGCTGGATTATTACGAAGGACGGCAAAATGTCCAAGTCCAAAGGAAATGTCATCGATCCGGTGAAGCTGATTGACCGTTACGGTCTGGATAGCCTGCGTTATTACCTGCTCCGGGAAATCCCATTTGGCTCCGACGGCACGTTTACACCGGAGACATTTGTAGAGCGGATTAACTATGATCTCGCTAACGATTTGGGGAACCTGTTGAACCGTACTGTAGCGATGATTGACAAATATTTCGACGGCACGATTCCGCCGCTTGTGACAGGGGCCACCGAGTTTGACGGGCCGCTGCAGGAGACGGCCCGCGCCGCCGTGGCCAAAGTGGAGGAGGCGATGGAGAAGCTGGAGTTTTCCATTGCGCTTGCAGCGATTTGGCAATTGGTCAGCCGCACAAACAAATATATTGACGAGACACAGCCATGGGTGCTGGCTAAGGATGAAAGCAGCCGGGATACGCTTGGCTCAGTAATGTGCCACCTGGCCGAATCGCTCCGGATCGTATCCGTTCTGCTTCAGCCGTTCCTGACGCGCAGCCCGGGCCAAATCTGGCATCAGCTCGGTATAGAGCAGGGCGCGCTGACTTCGTGGGAAAGCTTGCGCGCGTTCGGCCAGCTGCCTTACGGAACGAAGGTGCGTAAGGCAGAACCGTTATTCCCGCGTCTGGAGGCTGAGCCGGAGATAGCGCACATTGTTGCTGCGATGACAGGCGGTGCAGTTCCTGCCGCCGAGGCCAAGCCGGGTGAAGCTGTGGCCAAGTCGGGGGCAGCGGCACCGGAGGCCGGGAATGCGACAGAAGCGGAAGAAGCGCAAATGCCGGAAATTTCGATTGACGACTTCATGAACGTAGAGCTGCGGGTCGCGAAGGTCATTGCGGCTGAGCCGGTGAAGAAGGCGGACAAGCTGCTTAAGCTTCAGCTCGACCTCGGCACGGAGCAGCGCCAGGTTGTTTCAGGCATCGCCAAATTTTACACGCCGGAGCAAATGGTCGGCCGCAAAGTCATTTGCGTGACCAACCTGAAGCCGGTCAAGCTGCGGGGCGAGCTGTCGCAGGGCATGATTCTTGCCGCCTCCGACGGAGATGCGTTGACACTGGCAACGGTAAGCGAGGACATTCCGGTTGGAGCCAGAGTGAAGTAAGGACTTTGAAATAAAAGAGAAGCCCGGCCCCATCCAGGACTAGATGGCGGCTGGGCTTCTCTGTTTACAGGCCGCTACAGGCCTGCCTGGGAGGCGGATGCTTCCCGTTCGCCGCGTAGAAAGGGTCGATGAATTGGAAGCACCATTTCAACAGTCGTGCCTCTGCCCGGCGTGCTGTGAATTTGCAGCCGGCCGGCGTGATTTTCGACGATTTTGTAGCATATGGTAAGACCAAGCCCCATTCCCTGTTCTTTGGTGGAGTAGAACGGCTCGCCAATCCGGTTGAGCATCTCTCTGGACATCCCTTCACCTTGATCCGTGAACCGGAGCAGAAGCTTATCGCCGGCAGTTCTAACCTGAATGACGACAGTCCCGCCATGGGGCATCGCCTCTATGGCATTTTTCAACACGTGAATGAAGACATGCTTCAATTGGTTATCCTCGCAATCGAGAAGCGGGAGGACCGAGGGAAGCTCCATCAGCAGCTGGACGCCCCGCAGCGAGGCCTCTGTTTCAACGATGGGCAAGGTTTGCTGCAGAATAAGCCGGATATCCCGCGGATGAAAGTGCAGCGCCTGCGGCTTCGAGAGGACGAGCAATTCGCTTAGAATAAGCTCAATGCGTTCGATGTCCGTCAGCATAATCGGGAAATATTGCTCCCGGCATTCCAGCGCTGACGGGTGGTGATGCATGAGCTGCAAAAAACCTTTTACGGAGGTGAGCGGATTGCGGATTTCATGAGCCATTGCGGAAGCGAGAAGCCCGACAACGGACAGCTTCTCCGAACGGCGCAGCAGGGCTTCCGTCTGAGCCAGCGTTTTGATCTGGGTATTAAGCACCCGTGCCATTTCGTTAAAGGTTTCCAGGGGCCTGCGAAGCTCGGCGGGCAGCCTGGCGATAGTGTCCGAATGGATTTGATAATCATAGCGGCTCTTCTGCAGGGCGGCGGCTCCGCGATGCAAATGCTTCAATGGCCGCATAATTAGTACCCAGAGCCGATCCATCATAAAGAGCAGCAGGGCGTTTGTCAGCAGCACGACGACAACGACGAGCCATAGCTGCAGAAGATACGGCTTCAGCTTTTCGGTATAAGGGAGGCTGGCAACTATTAACCAATTCCCGTGGTCAACCTGGCTGGCTGCGCAAAGGGAGTCCGCAAGACCCGAACAAACGTTGGTATCCGGTGTGTTGCTTTGCCTGTGTGCTTGCTGGAACAAGCGGCTGTAATCCTCCAGCTGCAATAGCGGATGGTTCGTCGAATGGGCGGGGGCGTAGCGGTACAGGGCCCGGCCGCTGGCGTCGATAAGAAGGAAGCGGCTGGTAGAGACGGTTTTTACCTCGCTAAGCGTTCTATCCAGCGTCTTGGCGCTGACCAGACCGACAATCATGCCCCCGAACGAGCCCCCGGCTGTTTCTACGGGGATGGAGATTGCAATAAAGTAGGGATTATTGTGATCCAGACTGTTCACGGCAAGCACAGTTGCTTTCCATTGCCGCGCATCGGCAAATAACCCCCCGGCCGGAAGCTGGTAATCCTGCTTTTGGTGAAAAGGCACGATCTCCAGCCCGCTGCGGTCATAAAAGGCCGCGTCCTGAAACAATGGGTGGGTGCGTTTGAATTCGGCCAGCTCTTGCTGGGTATCGTTCGAGAAGGGGGCTTGAAAGGCCGGCTTGCCGTTGAGGGTTTTTAAATCAGCGGTGCGGTGCTGGAGCCATTGCTCCAGATAAAGCTGTTGTATGGAGGCGGCCTGCTTCAGTTGTTTTAATTTTTGGGCCATTTGCGCATCATAGGACATTTTGGAGAACACGGCGACGCCGGCAAGGCTGACCGGAATACAAATAAGTGCAACGGTCCACTTCATACGGGCACGCAGTGTTTCTGGTTTGAACCGGGACATGATTCTTAGAAGCATAGCCTCTCCCTATCCTGTTGTTTTCTGGTATATTCAAAATCAATTCGACAGTAATCGGCAAACTCCTTTCAAAGCTGGCAAAATTTTCATGACCTTGATAAAAGCTGGCCATGTTATGCTGCAATCTGGTTCATTTCTACTCGCGCTCTTGCAATCGCGGACGAGGGCGCGTATAATCAACAATGCAATTAATAGTAAAGATTACTATTAGAATCATAGAATTGAGAGGAACGAGTGGAACATGAAAAGCAGCATCAAAGCAGGCTTCCTGCTGCTGGTAACGGCGGCGCTGGCGCTGATGTCCGCATGCGGGGGAAATCAGGCCAAGATGGTGGAGGGCAAGGTTAACGTTATTACCAGCTTTTATCCGTTATATGATTTCACAAACAAAATCGGCGGCGAGCATGTGAACGTTGTGAACCTGGTGCCGACAGGGGTCGAGCCGCATGATTGGACGCCGAAATCGAGCGATATGAAACATCTGTCCGCCGCGCAGGTGTTTGTCTATAACGGTGCCGGCTTGGAAGGCTGGGTCGGCAATTTCCTCGGCAGTTTGAACAAAAACAGCGCTCTGCAAGTCGTTGAGGCGAGCAAAGGAATTGATCTGATTCGAGCCGAAGAACAAGAGGGGCACGGTGAAGACAGCGGCCACGGCCACGAGCATGAGGAATTGGAATTTAATCCTCATGTGTGGCTGAGCCCGCTGCAGGCCAAGAACATGGCCGAAAACATCAAGCATGCGCTGATTTCAGCCGATGCCGCTCATAAGTCAGACTACGAGGCCAATTTTGCTCAGCTGAGCGCCCGGCTGGATGCGCTGCACAACAAGTTTCAGAACACCCTCGGGAAGCTGCCGAATAAAAATATCGTCGTCTCGCACGATGCCTTTGCGTATTTGGCCAAGGAATACGGCTTGAAGCAGCTGCCGATAATGGGCCTGGCCCCTGATGCGGAGCCGACGGCCCAGTCGATGAAGGAAATCGCAAGCTTTGTCAGACAAAACCAGGTCAAAGCTATCTTTTTCGAGGAGCTGGTTTCGGATAAAGTCGCCAAAGCGCTAGCTGCGGATACGGGAGTCAAAACACTGCTCGTTCTGAACCCGCTGGAGGGCCTGACGGAGGAGCAGGAGAAGTCGGGCGCAGATTATTTCACTTTAATGGAGAACAATTTGCAAAATCTCGTCAAAGGATTACAATAGAGTACGATATGATTTGAAGGAGCCGTCCGTGATGAAAAAACTGATCGAACCGCATTGTCACCAAAGCATGATCACCCTGGAGGACGTAAGCTTTCACTATGAACAGCAGCCTGTCATTGAAGGGCTAAGCTTTACGCTGTATCAAAGGGACTTTGTGGGGCTCATCGGCTCAAACGGCGCCGGAAAAAGCACGCTGCTCAAAATGATTGTCGGTTTGCTCAAGCCTAACCAAGGAGACATTCGGCTCTTTGGTCAGGCTATTTCTCAATTTAAAGACTGGGAACGAATCGGCTATGTCCCGCAAAAGAAAAACTTTAATCCCTTATTTCCGGCTACGGTGCGTGAGGTCGTCTTATCCGGCTTGTTCAGCCGCAAACGGCTATTCCGCCGTGTTAGCAGCAGTGATATGGCCCGCTGTGAAGAAGCGATGCATGCGCTCAGCATCGAGGATTTGGCGGAGAAGCGTATCGGGTTGTTGTCCGGGGGACAGCAGCAGCGGGTTTTCCTCGCCCGAGCCTTGATTAACAACCCGGACTTGCTTATCCTGGATGAACCGATGACCGGCGTTGATGCGGAAACACAGGACCATTTTTTCCATTTGCTGCGTCACATGCATGAGCACCATAACCTGACCTTTCTGATGGTCTCCCATGATGTTGACCTGATGAAATCTTATTTGGGCGGACAGCCGAAGCAAACCGCCGGCAAGCTGAATTTCTATGTCAAGCATTCCCATAGCCTGGAGGATTGCCGGGAAACGAGCATTACGCATTCGCTGCGGGATTTGCGGGGCCGGCTTGAGCCGGAGTACGCAAAGTAGAAAGGAAGAGCAGGCTTGGATATTTTCACGTATGAATTTTTTATTCGCGCCCTGATCGGAGGGATTTTGATCGGGCTTGCTGCGCCGCTGCTCGGTATATTTCTGGTGCTTCGGCGGCTTTCCATGATTGGGGATACTCTGGCTCACGTCTCGATAGCAGGAGTCGCGCTCGGGCTTCTCATTAATATTTACCCCCTGTTCGTCGGGCTGCTGTTTGCAGTCGTCGCTTCGTTCGCGATTGAGAAGCTGCGCAAAGCTTACAAGACGTATGCCGAGCTGTCGATTGCGATTATGATGTCGGGCGGGGTAGCCTTGGCCTCCTTGTTGTTTACCATGGGAAAAGGCTTTAACATTAATGTGCAAAGCTATTTGTTCGGGAGCATTCTTACGCTGGATTGGATGGATGTCGGCGTTACGCTGCTCGTTACTGTCATCGTTATCGGCTTTATCGCCGCTTATTACAAAGAGCTGTTCCTGCTCGTGTTCGATGAGGATGCAGCAAGCGTCAGCGGACTGCCGATGCGCTCCCTGAATCTGATGATGACGATATTGACCGCTCTTGTCATCAGCGTTGCGATCAAAATTGTCGGCGCTCTGCTCGTCTCCGCGCTGGTGACCGTTCCAGCCGCATGCAGTCTCGTTTTGAGCCGCAGCTTCAAGCAAACGATCTTTATTTCAATGCTTGTTGCCGAAATTGCTGTCATCGGAGGACTCATTACAGCGGGGCTGTGGGATACGGCGCCGGGAGCAACAATCGTGCTTGCTCTAATTACGATGCTGGGTATCTCCTTATTTGTGAAGCGGGGCGTTCGTACCTAGAATGAAGAAAAGAGGTCATCGACTGTGGATCAGATCACGATCTGGATTGCCCTGTGGGCAGGTTTTGCTTCGTTTATTTCACCCTGCTGTCTCCCGCTGTATCCGTCCTATTTGTCCTACATAACAGGCATCTCGGTATCCAAGCTGAAGGACGAACGAAGCGCCCGCGAGGTTCGCTTAACGACGATGGGACATACATTGTGCTTTATTATCGGATTCTCGCTGGTGTTCTATACCCTAGGCTACGGGGTGAATTTAGTCGCAGATTTGTTTTATGACTATAAGGATGCCATCCGTCAGGTTGCGGCACTGTTGATTTTGATTATGGGCCTTGTGCTGTTAGGCGTGCTTCAGCCCCAATGGCTGATGAGGGATATGAAGTTTCAGTTTAAAAACAAGCCTGCCGGCTACTTCGGATCGCTTGTCATCGGCATCGGTTTTGCCGCAGGCTGGTCTCCGTGCGTAGGCCCGATTCTCGGCGGCATATTGGGTCTGGCGGCGACCAGCCCGAGTGACTGGTTTACGCTGATGACAGCTTATTCCATCGGATTCGCGGTTCCGTTTTTCGTCCTGTCCTTTTTTATTGGAACAACGAAATGGATATTGCGGTATTCCGGGGCATTGATGAAGGCCGGCGGCGCGTTAATGATCGTGATTGCTGTTCTGCTATTTACGGACCGGATGCTGCTGATTACAGTCTGGCTGCAAGAGCGGACGCCGGATTGGCTGAAGTTCTAGTGTCCTACGTAAAATAATCAATGGAAGCTTCGGGAAAATGCTCAAAGATGCGCTCAGTGATAAATTCGCGGAGCGCATTTGCTTGTTCATCGGGATATACATACTTGCCCTGTCCCCAGCGCCCCCACTTATATTTGCGCTTAGCCTCATCCATTTCCAGCTTGGTTTTGGGGTAGCGCTGCTCGATAACGGTTTTGGCTGTTTTGGTAAAACGGTGCTGTATCAGCTCAAAGGTTAAATCGCGGACGGCTTCGGGCGGCAGCGCGTGAGCCAGCTTTTGCAATAGAGCGGCGTAGCCTTGCTCCCAGCCGTCATGCCATATAATGGGGGCAATAATAAATCCGAGCGGGTATCCGGCTCGGGCCACTTTGCCCGCGGCTTCAATGCGCTCCTCGAAGGAGGAGGTGGCCGGCTCAAAATTTTTGATGACATAATCGGCATTGACACTGAAGCGGAATCGGGTATGGTTGTTATGCTTTGCAGTCAACAGCGAATCGACATGATGAAATTTGGTTACAAACCGGAGACGGCCGTATTCTTCTTGGCCCATAAACTCAATTAATTCCCTGAGCGAGCTGCTGATATGCTCGAGACCGACCGGGTCCGAAGTACAGGCTGCTTCAAAGCGGGTTATTTCCGGCGCCCGTTCATCGATATATTGCTTGGCCGCTTGCATGATGTCATCCGTATTCACATATACCCGGATATACGGCTTGGCGCCTAGTGTTGTCTGCAGATAACAGTAGTGACAATGGCCCATGCAGCCGGTTGCAATCGGTATCGCGTATTCTGCGGAGGGCTTGGACGTATCGAATGTTAAGGTTTTTCGCACGCCGACAACAAGGGTCCGCTTGGCAAGGCGGTACTTTTCCAGGTCACTTTCTCCCGGCAGGCCGGTGATACGGTTATGGGAAGGGGTGATGCGAATGGGCAAGTTCTGCTCCTCTGCCCAGGCGTGAATCCGGCGTCCTTTCTCATATTCCAGAGCACCCGGCTCGAAATACACCAAATCGGGCACAAACATCAATGTATTTTTGGAAGGCGCTTCCAAGGCGGATGGCATCATTTGTTCCTCCTTTGGGGCTTGTAGGGCCGTGACGAAAGACGTCGTTATTTTGGCCGGAATAGCGCTTGCAGCACTCCTGACAATTTCAAGTAAGCCGCAGGGAAGCTTGCTTTATGCCGGGTGAACGTGTATTATACTATGTGCGTAACAAGCGATGGAAGGGGGAACAAGCGTGGCGGCCACACCGAGCATGGAAGATTATTTGGAACGAATCTACAAGCTCATCGATGAAAAAGGGTATGCCCGGGTGTCCGATATCGCCGAGGGACTGGAAGTGCATCCCTCCTCCGTGACGAAAATGATTCAGAAGCTCGACAAGGATAACTATCTCGTTTATGAGAAGTACCGTGGGCTGGTCCTCACCTCCAAAGGGAAAAAGATGGGCAAACGTCTGGTAGACCGACACCAGCTGCTGGAGCAATTTTTGCAGCTGATTGGTGTGCAAGAGGAGAACATTTACACGGATGTGGAAGGCATTGAGCATCATTTAAGCTGGGATTCGATTACGTGCATCGAGGTGCTGGTGGAATATTTTCACCGTCATCCGGAGCAGGCGGACCTACTGGCATCGATACGCAAGGAATTGGAATCGGAATAATACTGTTTTCTAGCAATACATACCTCCCTACCGGCAGGATTGCCGGCTGCATGGGAGGTTTTTTGCGTTTTCCGGACTTTTATTTCCTTGTCTGCCTCCAAATCTCATACGTACAACCATTCCCGGCATAGACCTAAAAGAGCGGTGATAAAACCGGAGGGTCCGATACAGCGGCTCGGCCTGGGTTAGATTGGGCTGGCACTAATGCGATCGGGAGCCTGGTGGGAGAGGGAGCGGAATGCGGTATGAAAATTAATGCTGTTTTTGAAGGTGGGGGCGTGAAGGCTATCGGACTTGTTGGAGCGCTCCAGGCCGCGCAGGAGAAAGGAATTCAATTTGAGCGTGTCGCAGGCACCTCCTCGGGCTCTATGGTGGCCTCTATGCTGGCGGCAGGGTACACGCCGGAAGAAATGAGGGATATAATCGCTTCAACCCCTTTCACTTCGTTTATCAAAAAAGGGCCGCTCCATCAAATCAGGATTATCGGCCCGGCTGTCCGCCTGTTTATTAAGAAGGGGCTGTATTCAGGGGAAGCGCTGGAGCGGTGGATGGCTCACAAGCTTGCCGCCAAGGGGGTTCGGACCTTTGCTGATTTGAAGCCCGGCACACTGAAAATCGTTGCCTCCGACATTTCGCAGGGAAAGCTGCTCGTCCTGCCGGACGACATTGAGCAGTATGGCTGGAAGCCTGCACAATTGTCTGTGGCTCGGGCGGTGCGCATGAGCACCAGCATTCCTTATTTTTTTGATCCGGTCATTTTACGAAAGCCGTTTCAGAAGCAGAAGCCGCAGCTCCCGTTCGCGCAGCAGTTTGTGTACGTGGTGGACGGCGGACTGCTCAGCAATTTCCCGTTATGGCTGTTTGACCGGGAGGAATCTCCGAAGGTATCCAGTGTGGTCCCGACGCTCGGCTTTCAGCTTGTGGGTATCTCCGACAGCCGCCAGCACCAGATCCGCGGCCCGCTTTCCATGCTGACGGCACTGTTCTCCACCATGATGGAGGCTCATGATCAGCGCTATATCGAGCAGCATAATGTATTTCGGACCATCAAGATTCCTACTCTCGGTGTCCGCGTAACAGATTTTGATATTAGCCCGGAAAAAAGCATGGCGCTGTACGATTCCGGTCTTGAAGCGGGAAGGCAATATTTCTCGAGCTGGACCGTAGGCCATTACGTTCAGGAAATGAACAAGGTCCGCCGGATGCAGTCGGCCGCTGCCGCCCAGCAGCAAGCAGAAAAAAAATGACGCCCTTCCTAGGAAGGGCGTCAGCTGCCGTAAACTACAGCTTAGTGATATTTCGGCGGTTCCTCATCATCGGTTTTACTGCCCGGAATGACGCGGAATTTGGCGGTCTTGCTTTTCGGCTGCTGCTTCATCCGGGGGCTGGGGCCGGAAGTAAAGCCGCCGCCCCGAAAGCGCTTGGGCGGAAATTTCCACAAGTAGAACACCACGGCGAAAATAATGACCGGCAGCGCAAGGCCGCTTGGGTTTTTTATAACGCTGGTGAGCAGCCCGATTACCATAAACACGCCAACAATATACATAAAAGGGGAGTAGCGGCGAAACATGCGAATCACCTCATTTGTATTGTGCGTCAAGCTCACGCATCCGGTTGAAGGAAGCGATTGAAACCTCGACCATGTGGTCTTCCGGTTCCTTGGTCGTCAGCTTCTGGAGCCACAGGCCCGGATAACCGAGAAAACGAAGAACCGGCATATCCCGCAGGGCATTGGTGAAACGGAGAACCTCGTAAGAGACACCAAGGACCAAAGGCAGCAGAATGAGCCGCTGCAGCAGCCGCTCCCAAATAGAATCATATTGGAAGAAAGAATAAATGATTACTCCGATCAAGACGGTAAACACAATGTAGCTGCTTCCGCAGCGGTAATGCAGGGTATTGAATTTCTGTACGTTGGCGACTGTCAGTTCAACACCGGCCTCATAAGCGCTAATCACTTTATGCTCTGCTCCATGGTACTGGAACAGCCGTTTAATCATCGGCGTCAGGGAAATAAAATAAATGTAGGCGACAAGCAAAATAATTTTGATTAGCCCTTCCAGCAGGTTATGGCCGATCTGGTTCTCGAACAGGCTGCTGAACAACAATTGCTCAAGAAACGGCGGAACGAGGGTAAATACAAACTTGCCGAACAAGAAGGACAGGACACCTACGACAGCAACGCCGAGAATAAGAGACAGCCGGCCCATTGCACCGGGTTCTTCCTTCTTCGCTTCTCCTTCCTGCTGCTCCTCTTCCGCAAATTTCTCCGCGGAGAAATTCAAATGCTGCGCGCCCTTCGCGCTGGATTCTATGATGCCGACAATACCTCGCAGGAGTGGAATTTTTTTCAGTGCTTTCACCCAGCCGATTTCTTTCTTCGGCACCTCTAAAAATTCGATTTCGTTGTTTTGACGACGGACGGCTGTGACATGGACGTGCTTGCCGGCGAACATTACGCCTTCTATGACCGCTTGCCCTCCGTATATGTTTTGATTTTGCGACAAAGAGGCCATCCTCCCAATAGGTTCATATATCATTTTATTTTTCTATTGTAACGGATTCAAGGGGCGATTGCTACCCGGGGTTTTGTCGTTAAATTTCAATTTGGCGGCGCATACTAACAAATAAGCGGCGTTTTAACAGCAGCCATGCGTGAAACAAGGAGAGACAATGTCATGAAAGAATATGGGAATTTGGGTATTAAGAAAAACCGCAAAGAAACGACCAAGTCAACCAATCCGTGGCTTTTCGGTGCAGAAGTCGGCTTTTTTGCAGGCCTTGTCTGGGGGCTGCTCAAATGGGCGGAGGCCTACTTGAAATTTACAACAATCAGCATTGCATTTATGCTGAAGCCCTTTTTGAGCCTTTCATTTCTGGAGTCGGGCTGGGGACAGGCCTTGGGGCTGGGAGCATTCACTTTATTCTCCATCGGCGCGGCGCTTTTGTACACGCTCTTGCTCCGCAAAGCGCCCGGCCCATGGCTGGGAATATTGTACGGAATTTTGTGGTGGGGTGTGCTTTATTTGATCGCTGGTCCCGCGATGGGCATGATGGAGAGGCTCGATAATCTGGATCTAAACACGATTACAAGCGATTTTTGCCTGTTTCTGGTCTGGGGTCTGTTTATCGGCTACAGCATCTCCTTTGAATTCACCGACGATCGGAAGCGCGAGCCGTATGAAGCGGGGACATCCGGTGGAAGCAGCGGGAACGGAGGGGGGCGGACAGAAGAAAATGGTTCTCAAAACCGGGAAGTTTATGGTAAAATGGCTACGTCTAAAAAGAGGGTGATGCAATGAAGCAAATTTTGGTGCTGAACGGGCCGAACCTAAATATGCTGGGTGTCCGGGAGCCCGGTATTTATGGTACAGACTCGCTGCCAGCCATTGAGCAAAGGCTGCGTATTCAAGCGGAGGCGCTTGGGCTGGAGCTGGAGTTTTTTCAATCCAACCATGAAGGCGCGCTAATTGACCGAATTCATGAGGCCTATGGGAAAAAGGACGGGATTTTGATGAATCCCGGCGCATTTACTCATTATAGCTACGCTCTGCGCGATGCGCTCAGCACGGTGAATTTACCGGCAGTAGAGGTACATATGTCCAACATTCACAAACGCGAATCATTTCGGCATGTTTCAGTTATCGCTCCGGTCGTAGTCGGTCAAATCGCCGGCTTTGGAGCACATAGCTATGAGCTTGGTCTTGCTGCGCTACACCAACATTTAAACAAAGGGTGATGCTTCATGATCGCAGAGCGTCTGAAACGGCTGCGGACAGCCTTGGCGGAACAAGGGCTGCCCGCACTTCTTATCTCCAATCCGTATAACCGTAAATACATCACCGGATTTACGGGCTCCTCGGGTTATGTGCTCGTCACGGACAGAGACGCGATCCTGTTCACTGATTTCCGTTACCGGGAGCAAGCCCCCAAGCAGGCCCCGTTGTACCGAATCGTTGAACATGAGCCGCGGGCTATGCTGAGTGTCAGGCAAGTGCTGCAGGAGCTGGGCATATCGGAGCTTGGCTTTGAGCAAAACGGTGTCACCTACGGGGCGTTCCTCAGCTTCGCCGAGGACCTGAAGGGGATACAGCTGCTGCCGACGGATTCCATTGTGGAAAAGCTGCGCATGATAAAGGATGCGGCCGAGCTCAAAATTATGCAGGAAGCAGTAGAGCTTGCGGATCGCGCGTTCACTCATATTCTCGGGTATATCAAGCCTGGGGCGAAGGAACGCGATATTGCACTGGAGCTTGAGTTTTTCCTGAGGAAAAACGGGGCGGCAGGAACATCCTTCGACACCATTGTGGCTTCCGGCGAGCGTTCCGCGCTGCCGCACGGTGTAGCCTCGGATCGGGTGCTGCAGCCCAACGAATTCGTCAAGCTCGACTTCGGCGCGCTGTATCAGGGCTATTGCTCTGACATTACGCGTACGGTATTTATCGGCAAGCCGACGGACCGGCACAAGGAAATTTACCGGATCGTGCTGGAGGCGCAGCTCCATGCTCTGGCGAACTTGCGCCCGGGCATGACGGGCCGGGAAGGCGACAGCTTGACAAGGGATATCATAACGAAGTATGGTTATGGGGATTGTTTTGGTCACGGGACCGGGCATAGCCTCGGCATGCAGATTCATGAGGCGCCGCGTTTGTCGCAAACCTGTGACACCGTGATGGAGCCTGGAATGACGATGACGGTTGAGCCTGGAATTTACATTTCCGGCTTCGGCGGCGTTCGCATTGAAGACGATATTGTCTTTACTGAAACGGGCATTCGCATTTTAACGCATTCAAGCAAAGAATTTCTTTGCTTATAATTTCATTTGTATGATGCAGGAGGAGAACAGCAGTGGTATCAGTTAACGATTTTCGAACAGGCTTAACAATTGAAGTGGATGGAGATCTTTTCTCCGTTGTGGACTTCCAGCACGTAAAACCGGGCAAAGGCGCTGCATTCGTACGCTCCAAGCTCAAAAATCTGCGCAACGGCAACGTCGTTGAGCGTACCTTCCGTGCAGGCGAAGACGTTGGACGGGCACACGTAGAGAACCGCCAGGTTCAATATTTGTATGCGGCTGGCGACGATCATACTTTCATGGACAATGAAACCTACGATCAGTTCGCGCTGACCAGCAAGCAGCTGGAGTGGGAATTGAAATTCCTGAAAGAAAACATGAATGTCAACATCATTAGCTACAAAGGCGAAATTCTGGGCATTAACCTGCCGAACAGCGTTGAGCTGAAGGTGGTTGAAACGGAGCCGGGGATTAAAGGCAACACCGCTACCGGCGCAACCAAAAGTGCGAAGCTGGAAACCGGCTTGAACGTACAGGTTCCGCTGTTCATTAACGAAGGCGATGTGCTGATCATTAACACCGGAGAAGGCAAATACGTTTCCCGTGCATAGCATGTAATTAATGAAAAGCGAATCGGGCAGATGAGCCGCGATTCGCTTTTTTTTACGCTGTACTAAAAAAGGGACAGAGGTGACCAGATGAGTTCGGTTACGGTATATTTAGCAGGTGATTCCACCGTTTCAAGCTACGGGCCGGAGCAATCGCCGAGAGCGGGATGGGGGCAAATGCTGGGGCGTTTCTTTGATGAAACGGTCCGGATTGCCAACGCAGCCTCCTCCGGGCGCAGCTCGAAAAGCTTTATTGATGAGGGCCGGCTGGACGCGATCCTGAGAAGCATTCAGGCGGGAGATTATTTGTTTATCCAGTTCGGGCATAACGATCAGAAGCCGGATGCCGAGCGCCACACCGAGGCAAACGGATCATACCGGGCTTATCTGCAGCAATACATAGACGGAGCTAGGCAGGCGGGGGCTTACCCGGTGCTGGTGACCTCTGTAAACCGCCGTTCCTTCGATGGCCGCGGCCGGTTTGTGCCTACGCATGACGACTACCCTGAAGCGATGCTTCAGCTTGGCCGGGAGCAGAATGTGCCTGTGCTGGATCTATGCAGCCGAAGTGAGGCGCTTTACCGGATGCTGGGGCCGGAGGCCAGCAAAACGCTGCTCCTCTGGCTTGCGCCCGGAGAACATGCGAATTATCCCGAAGGCGAGAAGGATAACACTCATTTTAATGAAACCGGCGCTGTTCAAATTGCGGGGCTGGTCGTTGAATTGCTCAAGGAAGCGGAATTGCCTCTGGTCAACCATTTAAAGGCCTACGAGCCGTATGTGCTGGGATGGTCCAAGGAAATTGTCGAAAATTAGTCATTTGACTAGGACATCTTCGTTCTCACATGAAAATTGTTGCCCTAGCCACAGGGCCGTGTGCTATAATAATGAATTGTTAAATGTCATGGTTAGGAGTGAACCCGTTTGTCTCTAATCGTTATGAAGTTTGGCGGCAGCTCCGTTGGTGATGCCGAACGTATGAACCGAGTAGCAAACCGCATTGTGGAACGTAAGCTGGAAGGGAATCAAATCGTGGTCGTCGTTTCCGCAATGGGAGATACAACTGATGATTTAATCGATTTAGCTGAGAAAATCGCTCCCGAAACGCCTTCGGCGCGGGAGATGGATATGC
The DNA here is from genome assembly GCF_037137075.1 of Paenibacillus sp. y28. Lineage (NCBI taxonomy): Bacteria > Bacillati > Bacillota > Bacilli > Caryophanales > Paenibacillaceae > Paenibacillus > Paenibacillus sp. y28. The sequence continues at coordinate 656,971 of NZ_JBBBNV010000001.1, read as the reverse complement.
TGCTCTCAACTGGGGAGCAAGTGTCAGTCGCTCTCCTTTCCATGGCGATTCATAAGCTGGGCCATCAGGCCAAATCCTTTACCGGCTGGCAGGTCGGCATGATTACGGAAGCGGTGCACGGAAAAGCGCGAATTTCGGATATTCGTCCTGAGCGTGTCCACACCGCGCTGGATCAGGGCAATGTCGTGGTCGTTGCAGGCTTTCAGGGAATGACGGAAGACGGAGAAATTACGACACTCGGCCGCGGCGGCTCCGACACAACGGCCGTTGCTCTGGCGGCAGCGATTAAGGCGGATTTGTGCGAAATTTATACAGACGTGGACGGCGTCTATTCAACCGACCCCCGTGTGGTTAAGGTTGCCCGCAAGCTGAATGAAATCTCGTATGATGAGATGCTGGAGCTTGCCAATTTGGGTGCGGCTGTGCTGCATCCGCGCGCCGTGGAATACGCGAAGCATTATAATGTGAATCTCGTTGTTCGTTCGAGCTTCACCAAAAATGAAGGCACGTTAGTGAAGGAGGAAGCAGTCATGGAGCAGGGAGTTGTCGTCCGCGGCATCGCCTATGATAAAAATGTGGCCCGCATCAGCATTTTGGGCGTAGAAGAGAAGCCGGGTCAGCTTGCCAAGGTGTTCAACGCGCTGGCGGATCAAAAAATTGACGTGGACATCATCGTGCAAAGCGGAGTTCGCGACGGCGCAGCAGATTTCTCGTTCACCGTTTCGTTGTCCGATGCGGACAAAGCGATTTCCGTCATTGAAGGCATTAAATCATCGGTAGGCTTTAAGGAAGCGACCTCCGAGACGGACCTTGTGAAGGTGTCCATCGTTGGGGCGGGCATGGTCAGCAACCCGGGTGTTGCAGCCAAAATGTTCGATACGATTTCTTCCCTGGGCGTCAGCATCAACATGGTTAGCACCTCGGAAATCAAATGCTCATGCGTGATTGGCAGCGTACATTTGCAGGATGTTGTCCGCGCGCTGCATACCGCATATGACCTGGATACAGACAATCAGGCGTATGTAGGCGGACCGTCGGAACGCCGCTAAATTTTCCCGGCCAAATAACTGGCGATTTTCATCAGCAGCGCTGTAATTCCGGCGGCCATCAACGGACCGACCGGAATTCCGCGCAAGAAGATAATGCCAAATATGGAACCAATAACAAGACCCACAATTAATTGTGGGTCTATTTTTAATAGGGCCAGCCCTTTGCCGTTCATGTAGGTTGCAATAGCGCCCCCGGCCAAAGCCAATATCCCCGGCCATGATGTAAAGACCGACATCAAATCTTTGTATGTGATTCGTTCGCTCGCGAACGGAACCAAGACACCCATCATCAGAAACAGCAGGCCAATCTCCAGGCTGCGCCGTTCTACGGTCGGCAAGAACCGCTCCAGGTGAATCAGCTTCATGATGAGCAGAATGCATGCCGCAGTCGTAATAATGTGGGAGCGTCCAATAAGCCCGATGACAATCAGTATGACGAGCAGCAGTTCTCCATTCATCAGCCTATCCCTGTCCTTTCAATACGGTTTGCTTTCATTGTATGAAGGGGGACAAGATTTAGAACCGGGGAGCGCGCGCAGCAGCAAGCCATCCTTCACTGCAGGCACCGTGCTCCAGCGGCTAGTTTGGGCGCAAAACAGCACATCCTTCTCAAAGCCGAGACGAGACAGCTTGCGTCCGTTGGAGCAGGCAAGCAGCATGGCTTCAAGCTGCGGAGCGCACTGGAGGTAAGCGCGATGCAGCATGGTGCCCAGGTCATCCATATTTTCCAAGTCAAGCCCTAGCCGGCGCAGCTCCTCCAGCAGCATGCCTGCGCATAAGCCGTCCTCGAACGCAAATTCATCATTGGTCCCGGCGCAAATCAGCACCACATCCCGCTTCAGTTCCATAATATAAGCGGCGCAGGCCGTAACATTCAGCAGCGAGGCTGCAAGGATGTGGGCGGCCGGCTTGCATTTATGCAGTGCACGTGTGCCGTTGGTTGTCGTCAAAATCAGCTTGCGCCCCGCAAGCTCCGGGCTGTGGTATTCCAACGGGGAGTTGCCAAAGTCGAAACCGGCGATTTTGCGGCAGAAGCGCTCTCCGCCAAGCAAATCGCCCGGCTCCTGCAGCAGCTTCGCCTGATGAACGGTTTCCACTGGCACAATGGCCCGGCAGCCGTGCTCCAAGGCAGTGACCATCACGCTAGTGCCCCGCAGCACATCAATGACGACGGCCGTTCGGTGCTGCAGCGTGTCACTTCGTATACCGTCCACGCCGGAGACAACATGAACATTCATGAGACAGCCACCCTCCTTCGGCCGATTTTCCAGCTATATTTCATAGGTCAGTTCCGGCTCCACATGCCCCAGATCGAATGTGTCCGCCCGAAGTCCTCGCCGGAGGGCTTCCAGAGAGAAGACGTCCTGCGGAGAAATGTTGCCTAAACTAACATCCGCGCCAACAGACTTAATCAGCTGCACCTGTCCGCTTTTATTCGGGGCCTCCCACAGCAAGTGGTCACTTTGCGGAATTTGTTCCAGGATCCGGAACACCAGCTCCTGATTGCACTCCCCTTGTGTATCATAAATCCCCACGCCGCTGCCGGATTCCCTGCCTTCGATTGTGACCAGCTCTGCTCCAAGCGACAGGTCCAATTCAACCGTTTCGCCCAGTGTGTTCAGCTCTATCGCAGAGCCCTGCAGCTTCTTTCCGTACTCGGTAAACACACGCAGGCCTTCCTCGCTTCCCCGCCGGATGAGCCGGCTCCGCAGAGAACGTTCCATTTCAATGGTGCCGTCCGATATTTCTACGCCGGTGAAGCCAAACTGCAGCAAATTGTCAAAAAAAGCGGGAACAGCCTGCTGGCGTACCGCAACCTCCAGGAAGGTCCCGCCGGGAAAGACGCAAATCTGATGCTCTGCGGCAAGCTGAAGCTTGTGACGGAGCAGGGAGGCCGGATAAAGGGGCGAAGTGCCGAATCCGATTTTGATCAAATCAATATGTGACGCTGCGCTCTGCAGCATATCCTTGAAAGCATGCAGGCCGAGTCCCTTGTCAATGACCATCGTGAGTCCTGTTTTGCGGGGCTTGGCGGCCCGTATTCCGCTCGGGTCACAGAGTTCGTTTTGCCAGGTGAAGCAGGAGGTTAAATCCATATCCAGTCTCCTTACTTGTAGTGGTGGTAATCGCCAGGGAATGGGCTTGAGACGAGAAGCTTCTGCTTGCAGCACTAGGAAGGCAGATGCTTTTGCCGGCGCGCGGCTGCTTTCGTCCCGAAGCCAGGATTCACCGGACTTTTAAATCTGTGAGCAATATATGCAGTGTCGGCTGGGGAGGTGCCCAGCGGCCCGGCCGCCTTGGTGGACGCAGCGCTGATGTTGGGGTTTACGTGAAGTTCTTGCCGTGCCGCAGCAGAAGATAAATCTAAATTGAAGCCGGTCCGCATACAAATGAAGCACAGATAAGGAAGTGAAGGGAGGAAGAGGGATGGACAAAGCGGTGCTGGCGATGGCGTTATTGCGTGTGCTGTCCGGGAGCATTGAGCTGACGGCCGCCTATTTGATTTACCGGTTCAATCAGGTCGATAAAGCGCTTCTGGTCAATTCCAGCCTGGCGTTAGTCGGTCCGCTCATTTTCATCGGCGTTACCGCCGTGGGGATGATTCATTTGGCCGACAAGCTCTCGTTTAGCAAGCTGCTGTGGGTGCTGCTGGGCGTCAGCTGTATTTTTATCGGCATTCTGAAAAAATAGTGTACAAGTCATAATTTCGTCGGCCAAGCATACATATGGATATAACAACGGACAACTTGGGGAAATGGGGGAGAAGGCATGGAGACGTTGCTTGCGCTTTTGCCGCAGCCCTTGCATCCGCTGCTGCTGCGCCTTCCTGCAAGTGTACTCGCTTCGATGGAGGAAATTCGTATCCGCGAGAATCGTCCGCTGGAGTTGATTGATGCCGCCGGCTACCGCTTCGTATCCCCGCAAGGAGAGCTTCTCATCGAGCCTGACAGGGCCTACCGGGTTACCCGGGAAGATATCCGGCAATTGCTGGAGCGGGTGACGAAGCATTCGCTCTATACGTTTGAGGAGGAGCTTCGGCGCGGCTACATTACGATCGAAGGCGGACATCGTATCGGCCTTGGCGGCAGAACGGTGCTCGAGCACGGACAAGTCAAGCTGATCCGGGACATTTCAAGCTTTAATCTGCGGATTGCCCGTCAGCGGCTGGGCATCGGTCAGTCTGTATTGCCCGTTCTGTGGGATGAGGCGCACTGCAGCGTGCATCATACCTTGGTCTTATCGCCGCCGCAGTTGGGCAAGACGACGCTTCTTCGCGACTTGGCCCGGATGATCAGCAGCGGGGGGTGGCAGTCAGAACAGGCAGATCAGGCAAATTCAGCCCGCACCGCCCCGATGGGTCCTTCCTTTCGTATAAGCACCGGACACCGGAGGCAGGAGCAGCCAGCCGAGTGCTTGCGGCCGCCGGGCCTGAAGGTAGGCATCGTAGATGAGCGATCCGAAATCGCGGCGTGCGTCAAAGGGGTTCCCCGCTTTGATGTAGGCCCGCGCACAGATGTGCTGGACGGCTGCCCCAAAGCGGAAGGGATGATGATGATGCTCCGTTCGTTGTCGCCGGATGTGCTCGTGGTTGACGAGATCGGCCGGGCCGAAGACGTACAGGCTATACGGGATGCCGCTTCTGCAGGAATTCGCCTGCTCGCGACGGCTCATGCGTCCAGCTTCGAGGAGGCCATGGAACGGCCGTTTCTGCGGGAACTGCTCGTTCCGCCGTTATTTGGCCGAATTGTGCTGATCCATCGCCACGGGCAAAGGCGTCACGGGGAAGACGAAGCCAGCCGCAGCTATACAGTGCTCAGCGGTGCCGGCGGGGAGATAGGTCCGCACCGGATTCATGCAGGAAAGCAGGCTGGAATCCAATGGTAAAGCTGCTGGGGGCGGCAATTATACTTATGGCGGCAACGCTGATTGGATTTGCCAAGGCGGCTCAGTACAGCGCACGGCCTCGTCAGCTCCGGGAATGGATTTCGATTCTGCAGCGTCTGGAAACAGAGATTGTATATGCAGTCACCCCGCTGCCGGAGGCGCTGTCAACCATTGCCGGCCATACCCCGGAGCCGCTTGGCCTGCTGTTGAAGCAATTGGCCGATCGGCTTGAGCGGCCGCAGGGCGATGCGGCGGCGCTGGTATGGCGGGACGTGCTGCGGCGGGCATGGCCGGGTACTGCGCTTAAGCAGGGGGAGCTGGATATTTTGCTGCGGCTTGGCAGCACGCTTGGATTGACCGACAGGGAGGACCAGGTGAAGCATGTCCGGCTGGCTATCGGCCGTCTTCAGGCGGAGGAGGCCGCGGCTCGGGAGGAAGAACGGCGTTACGAGCGCATGTGGAAAAGCTTGGGGGCGCTAATCGGCGCGCTTGTGGTTGTGCTGATGTATTGACATGCGAGGCTGTGAAGCGAGAGGGTGCCATGAATGAATGTAGATGTCAACGCCATCTTTCAAATCGCCGGAATTGGCATCATCGTGGCGATGATTCACACCGTTTTGAAAACGATGGGCAAGGAAGATATGGCGCACTGGGTGACGGTCATCGGGTTTGTCGTGGTCCTGTTTATGGTGGTAAGCCTGCTTGATGATTTGTTCAAGGAAATCAAAACGATCTTCCTGTTCCAGTAGGTGAATGCCGATGGAGATTATTCAAATTGTCGGCCTTGGCTTTATTGTAACGGTGCTGACGCTTATCTTGAAAGAGCAGAAGCCGCTGTTCGCTTTTTTACTCGTTACCGTGACCGGTTTGTTTATTTTCTTGTTCCTGATCGAGAAAATATCAGCGATTATTGAAATTCTTGAGCAGCTTGCGCAGGCGTCGGGAATTAAAACGATTTTTCTGAAAACGATCCTGAAAATTATCGGTATTGCCTACATTGCGGAGTTTGGAGCACAAATCATCCGGGATGCCGGCCAGGAATCGATAGCCTCCAAGGTGGAGCTGGCCGGCAAAGTCCTCATTATGGTCATGGCCATTCCGATTATCAGCATCATTATTGAAACAGTAATTCAATTATTGCCCGTTTGAGAGGTGAGCGTGATGCAGCGAGGCAAAAGCCCGCCCGTTATTCCATGGAAGCCGATGCGGCAGGAGCGGCCGATGCTGAGCTTCGTGCTGCTGATGCTGCTCTGCTTCTGGTTCGGTTTATGGCAAGGGCAAACGGAGGCGATGGCGCCATCTGCACCGAGCCAGAATCAATTTGAGGGGGGCGCCGTCGAGCCGCTTGTGAAGGAGCAGACGCAGTCGATGGATACGGCCCAGGTGGAGGAGTACTGGAACAAGCTGATGCAGCAGTACAAGGGCTATTTCCCCGATAACAGGACACCGTCGTTTACGGATATGCTGGTTCCCGGCGGAGACGGCTTCAGCATCAGCTCGCTGCTTAGGGGATTTATAAACTACTTTCTGCATGAGATTCTGGTTAGCGGCAAGCTGCTGGCGTCGATTGTTATTCTTACTGTATTCAGCATGCTGCTCGAAACGCTGCAAAGCGCTTTTGAGAAAAATGCCGTGAGCAAAATCGGCTATGCCATCGCCTATCTTGTCTTAATGATTATTGCTGTCAACAGCTTCAGTATTGCAATCGGATACGCCAAAACAGCCATTTCCGGCATGATTCATTTCATGATGGCGATGGTGCCGCTGCTGCTCACGATGCTGGCCTCGATGGGCAGCCTGCAGACAGTCGCCGTGCTTCATCCGTTGTTTGTGTTTATGATTCACGCGGTCGGCACACTGATTTATGTCGTTGTATTTCCGCTCTTGTTTCTGTCGGGCGTGCTGCACATTGTCAGCAGCTTCAGCGACCGGTATAAGGTGACACAGCTGGCGAATTTCATGCGGACGGTAAGTGTTGGAATACTTGGGGTGCTGGTTACCGTTTTTCTCGGTGTGCTGACTGTACAGGGGGCGGGCGGCGCGGTAACGGACGGCGTTACCTTGCGTACTGCCAAATACGTGACGAGCAATTTCGTTCCGGTTGTCGGGCGGATGTTCTCCGATGCGACCGACACGGTAATCGGCGCATCGCTATTGATCAAAAATGCGGTCGGTGTGGCCGGCGTAGTGATTCTGATTTTCCTCTGCGCCTTTCCTGCGATCAAAATATTAACCTTGGCGGTGATTTATAATTTGTCCGCTGCAGTGCTGCAGCCCCTCGGTACAAGCCCTATCGTCGGATGCCTGGAAGTGATTGGGAAAAATCTGATTTATGTGTTTGCCGCGCTCGCCGTTGTGGGGCTTATGTTTTTCCTGGCGATTACGATGCTCATTGCGGCTGGAAATGTGGCGCTGATGATGCGTTGAGGCCGGGGAGGGTGAAGCCATGATGGAATGGATTGGCGCATGGCTGAAGCAGTTGATTTTAATGCTTTTGCTGGCGGGGTTTGCCGACCTGCTTCTGCCAACGAATCAGATGCAGCGGTATGTACGGACGGTGCTTGGCCTGCTTCTGCTGATGACGCTGCTGACTCCGGTTCTGACTTTATTTCGCCAGGAATGGGACGAACAGAAAATCGCCGTGGCGATGCAGCAAATCGATCAAGCGGGACGGACGGAAGAAGGGATGGGGCTCAAAGAAACGCAGCTTGCCGACATTCTGGACAAATCGGAACAGCTGAAGGCGCGGAACGGAGAGCAGGCCCGCAAGCTGCTGGAAACGGAGCTGGCCACAGCGATCCAACAAGGCCTGGAGACGGAACACCCGGGTGTTAAGCAGGTTCAGGTAACAACGGAGCTGGATAAAAACGGACAGCCGCGCGTAGCTGAAGTGCAGGTCGTCCTTTATGACATAGATAACCGATCTGGCACAGCAAGAGAGGAGAGCAGCCGGGCGGCGCAGGTGCAGCCTGTCACGCCTGTACCGCCTGTCGCTCCGGTGAATGCGGGAGCAAGGCAGGTGCAGAGTGAGGCATCGAGCAGGTCGAAGCCTGCTGCCGCCGCAATGCAGAACGAAAGCAAGGAGAAGCTGCGGCAAAGCATTGCCGCGGGCTGGCCGGTCCGCCCGGATCAAATTAAGCTGCTCTATGAGGCAGAGCTGAAGCAGGTGAGGTGAGACGATGCAAAATTGGTGGAAACGGATGGAACAATGGTTTGGCGGCGGACCGGGCGGGGGAAAGCGGGTCTCGACCCTGCGCTGGCTGCTCCTGCTGGGCCTCATTGGAGTGGCGCTGATGCTGATGAATTCATTCTGGAGCAAGCAGGATTTCAGCATCCTTGGGGACAGCCGCGCTTCTCCCCCGTATCCCGAGCAGCCGGCCTTCTCGGGCGGCGCGAGCGGAAGCCAGCCGCAGGAGTTCAAAGATGCCGAGGCGGTCTATCAGCTGAAAATAAAAGAAATTTTACAAAAAATCGTCGGGGTCGGGGATGTTGAGGTGCTGATTACTCTGGATACCAGCGAGGAGATCGTCGTTCAGCAAAACACGCGGGATACACAGCAAGTAACGAACGAGAATGATAACAACGGCACCAAACGAACCGTGACGGATATGAGCCGTACCCAGGATGTTGTCACGGTGCAGGGATCGGGCGGACAGCAGCCGGTCATTGTCAAGCGCATCCAGCCGAAAATCAGAGGCATTGTTATCGTAGCTGTCGGGGCTGAGAATTTGACTGTGAAAAAGATGGTCGTCGAAGCGGTCTCCCGCGGGCTCGACGTCCCGACGCACCGCGTTTCGGTGCTGCCGCGGAAACAATAAATGGCTTCTTCCCGAGAAGCCGGGCCGCTCTAAAAATGTGGCGAACAACAAACCATGTTGAAAATTCCAAGGATGTTGAGGAGGAAGCGCAATGAACAACAAACGGCAAACGATTTGGCTCGTATCCATGCTAAGTCTGATGGTGGTTCTCTCGGCGTATTACTTATTTACCGACGACGTCAAAAACTTCGATATCGCGCAGAACGGCAAGAGTGTCACAGTAAACGAGATAAAGCTGGATTCCCCGGGCGCCCCGTCAGGTCAGACGGCAGCAGGCACAGAGCAAGCAGGCAAGGCGACCGGCGCAGCCGGAGCTTCGCAGCAGGCGGCAGGCACTCAGAGCACGGCCAAAACAGACGCCTCCTCCACATCAACCGGAACGGGCAGCGGCGCTTCCGGCAGTGCGGCGAGCAAGGCAGGCACGGCCTCAACCGGTGCAGCGGCGTCTTCCGGCTCCCAGGGCGTATCAGCCAAGGATGCGCAGGTGCTGAAGCAGCTGGAGAGCGCAGCCAAAACAGGCGGCGATTATATCGCGCAGATTCAAATGAAGCGGAGCGACGAATGGGATAAAAAGTACGAGAATTTGTATAAGCTGATTACTGACACCAAGCAGGCTATTGATCGGGATAAGGCGATGACCGAGCTGCAGAAGCTTCAAGATATGCAGGAGAAAATCGATAATCTGGAGGGCACCCTGTCCCAGGAATTCGCCCAGGCGGTCGTGTCGGAGGAAGACGGCAAATGGAATGTTGTTGTACAGGCGGCGAAGCTGGAGAAAAGCCAGGCGGTGAGCATTGTAGATCAGGTGATGAAGGAAATGGGCGTCGGGCCTGAAAAAATTGTCGTGAAATACGTAAATTAATCGAGGCTGCAGCTGTGGGAAAGGGTCCGGGGAACTGGACTCTTTCCATTTCTTTCGTTTATGTTATAATAACAACGTCGCGGTTATCCAAAACGTAGGAGTGAGTGCATGTTCAAGTTGAGTGAAATCAAGGAACTGATTAAGCTTGTGGATCAGACCTCCGTACAGGAGCTGGAGATTGAGAATGAAGGCTCCCGTCTGTCGATTCGCAAACCGAATAAAACCGAATCTGTTGTTGTTTCTGCAGCTCCGCAAGCTTATGCGCCTGTGGTTACCCAGGCCCATACGGCGATTCCGGCAGGACAAGCCGTTCAAGTAACTGCAGAGGGAGCTGGCGAGCCGGCTCAGCCGCAGGCTGCCGCACACGATAACTTACATAAAATCGTTTCGCCTATGGTCGGCACGTTCTACAGCGCCCCATCTCCGGGAGCTGCCTCGTTTGTCCAGGCCGGGGACCGTGTTCATGAAAAATCTGTGGTTTGCATCGTAGAGGCAATGAAGCTGATGAATCCGCTGGAAGCCGAAGTGAAGGGCGAGATTGTGGACATTTTAGTGGAGAACGGCCAACTGGTCGAATACGGACAGCCGCTGTTCCTGGTCAAGCCGGAGTAGTGTGCACGGGAGGAAGAAGAATCAATGAAGTTTCATAAGGTATTAATCGCCAACCGCGGCGAAATCGCCGTGCGCATAATTCGCGCCTGCCGCGAGCTGGGGATTTATTCGGTGGCTGTTTATTCCGAAGCGGATCGCGATGCGCTGCATGTACGGCTTGCTGATGAAGCGTACTGTATCGGTCCGGCACTCTCGAAGGACAGCTATCTGAACTTCACCAATCTGATGAGTGTCGCCACCTTGACGGAGGCGGACGCGATTCATCCCGGCTACGGCTTCCTCGCCGAGAACGCTGACTTTGCGGAAATATGCGAAAGCTGCAACATTACCTTTATTGGCCCGTCGCCGGAGGCGATCAGCAAAATGGGTGACAAATCGGTAGCCAAGCAGACGATGAAGGAAGCGGGCGTTCCTGTCATTCCCGGCTCCGACGGACTGATAGAGGATTTGGACGAAGCCATCCGTCTCGGACGGGAAATCGGTTATCCTGTGGTCATTAAAGCGACCGCGGGCGGAGGCGGCAAGGGCATCCGCATCGCTGAGAACGAAGAACAGCTGGTCGATATGATTACAGCCGCACAGCAGGAAGCGGAGAAGGCGTTCGGCAATGCTGGCGTCTATCTGGAGAAATTCCTTACCGGCATGAAGCACGTAGAAATCCAGATCATTGCGGACAAGCATGGCAATGCTGTCCACCTCGGAGAGCGGGACTGCTCGATACAGCGCCGCCGCCAGAAGCTGGTTGAGGAAGCGCCTTGCCCGATCCTTTCCCCGGAAGTGCGCAAAGAGATGGGGGAGGCGGCTGTTCGTGCCGCGAAGGCCGTGAACTATTCCGGCGCCGGGACACTGGAGTTTCTGCTTGGGCCGGACGGGAAATTTTATTTTATGGAAATGAATACGCGGATTCAGGTGGAGCATCCGGTAACCGAGATGGTAACCGGTGTTGACCTGATCAAGGAAATGATACGCGTTGCGGAAGGCAATCCGCTTTCATTCACCCAGGAGGACGTCGTTATCGATGGCTGGGCTATCGAATGCCGGATTAATGCGGAGGATCCAAGCCGGAACTTTATGCCTTCCGCCGGTCAAATCAAATTTTATTTGCCGCCAGGCGGTCTGGGTGTGCGCGTAGACAGCGCCGCCTATCAGGGCTATAGCATTCCGCCTCACTATGATTCCATGATCGCCAAGCTTATCGTGTGGGCGCCTACCCGGGAAGAGGCTGTCGCACGCATGAAACGGGCGCTTAGTGAATTTGCAGTAGAGGGCGTGCATACCACCATCCCGTTCCATTTGAAGCTGATGGACAATGTACGGTTCCATCAGGGCGATTTTGATATCAAGTTTCTTGAAGAACATGATATAATGGTAGAAGGATAAAAATTCCCGTCATTCTTGTATGAATTTCATCCCATTTTAGACGGATAGCGGACACATATTTGTCATATTTTAATTGAAATGGTATAGTAATGAGTACGAGACGGGCTACAAATTAGGGAGGTGTTTGACCCAATGAATACATTGGCACCTGATTTTGTGAGAACTGAAATGGGCAGTATTCAAATTGCGCCTGAAGTAATCGAAATTATTGCCGGTTTGGCGACTGTAGAGGTACCGGGCGTGGCTGGAATGAGCGGCGGCTTCGCAGGCGGGATTTCCGAATTGCTTGGACTTAAAAATTTATCCAAAGGCGTTAAGGTTGACGTCGGCCAGCGCGAGGCTGCGGTTGATGTCTCCATTATTATTGAGTTCGGCTCCAAGATTCCGGAGGTTGCTTCCGGCATCCAGCAGAACGTCAAGAACGCGATTGAATCTATGACAGGCCTTCATGTCGTTGAAGTGAATGTTCATGTGCATGATGTTCATATCAAGGCGGCGGAGAAGCCGGTTGAAGAAGAAGAAGCACCGGTAAATCGAGTAAAATAACGAATAAACCCGAGACCCCCTGCCGCCTTGAGCGGTACTGGGGGCTTCTCTACGATGTGGAAGGAGACCTGACGTTGGCAAAAGTGTTGGACAGGCTGCTGTTATTTGTTTACAGCATTATTATAGGCGTCATCTCAGTTGCTGTGCTGCTTCTCTCCTCTGCGATTATTCCGAAAGAGACCTCATCTCTTGCGCTCGATAAAGTTTACCTTGAACCGTCTGTCGCGTATCCGACGATTATTGTTTCCGTTGTTATGCTGCTGCTCAGCTTGCGGATGTTCTATATTACTGTACGACGCGGGCGCAGCCAAGCGCCGTCGATTGATCAGCGTACAGACTACGGAGACATCCGCATTTCGCTGGAGACTGTGGAGAATCTGGCGCTGAAAGCAGCCGGGCGTGTACGTGGTGTCAAGGATTTGAAAACCCGCGTCAATGTAACGGATTCCGGACTTGATATTGTGATTCGAGCCGTAGTTGACGGGGAAAGCTCTATTCCGGACTTAACGGAAGAGGTGCAGCGGAACGTTAAATTGCATGTAGAAGAAATTACAGGCATACCGGTAGCTGGCGTAGCGGTGTTTGTTGCGAATATTTTGCAGACGAATACCTTTAAGAGCAGGGTGGAATAGAGGTGTTGCCAGTGTGGAAGGAATTGTGGGAGCACCATCGGGGCAAATGTATTGGCGTTGCCGGCGGTCTGTTTTTTGGGCTCATATATTTAATTAGCGGTTTTTGGGATATGCTGATCGTAGCGGCGCTGCTTGCCATCGGTTATGAGGCCGGCAAGCGGGTTGATCGGGGACAGCGTCTGCCTACCTGGGAGGACGCGGCCAGATGGCTGTCCGAGCGGTGGGGAATGTTCCGCTAATGCTGAAGGAGGAGAGGCGCTGAGCGCGTCCTCTTTTTGCCTTTAACAGCAGTTCTATGACTGCGGCACAGTGGATGACGGTTTACAAAGAACAATTTAACTGGGGGCAAAAATAAGCATGAAACGCAGACTGGCAAGGGAACTGGCGCTGCAAAGCCTGTACCAAATGGAAATGAATGAAGTGGGGGCGCGCGCAGCCATTGCCATCACCATTGAAGAGGCGCAGCATGATAATGAAGCGGGTCTGGAAGTGGCCGGCAGCACGATCTCGGAGCAGTATGTGCAGGAATTGGTCGAAGGTGTAATGGTGCGTAAAGCGGACATTGACGATACGCTGGCGCAATATTTAAAAGGCTGGAAAATGGATCGCTTGTCCCGCGTAGATCGGCAGGTGCTCCGTTTGGCTGCCTATGAGCTTATTTACCGTGAGGATGTGCCGCCGAAGGTTGTGGTAAACGAGGCGATTGAGCTGTCCAAGCATTTTGGAACAGAAGAATCGGGCAAGTTCGTCAACGGGGTTCTTGGCAAAATGCTGAAGGAACTGGATCAAATCAAAGAGAAGACGCAAGGGGGCGTTTAGGGTGACAGCACAAATCATTAACGGGAAAGAGTTAATTCCGTCCGTACGGGCCCAAATCGCAGAGGAAGTCCGCGAGCTTACCGGACAAGGAGTCAAGCCAGGACTGGCTGTCGTTCTTGTTGGAGATGATCAGGCATCGGCTGTATATGTTCGCAATAAGGCCAAGTCGTGCGAGGAGGTCGGAATTTATTCCGAAGTGCACCGCTTGCCGGGAGAAACGACCCAGGAAGAGCTGCTTAAGCTGGTTGCTCAGCTTAATGCCGCAGACAACATTCACGGGATTCTCGTGCAGCTTCCGCTGCCGAAGCATATTGAAGAGAAAGCGGTTATCGATGCCATCCGTGCGGATAAGGACGTCGACTGCTTCCACCCGATCAATGTCGGTAACCTCATGATTGGAGACGACGGCTTCTTGCCTTGTACGCCTTCAGGGGTTATGGAGATCTTGCGCCGGACAGGCGTCAGTGTAGCCGGCAAAAAGGCTGTTGTCATCGGACGCAGCAATATCGTCGGAAAACCGATGGCGCTGCTGCTGCTTCGCGAACATGCTACAGTAACGGTGTGTCATTCCAGAACAGCCAATATGGAAGAAATTACACGGGAAGCGGATATTTTGGTCGTTGCGATCGGAAAGGCCAAATTCGTTAAGCGCAGCTTTGTTAAGCCGGGAGCGGTTGTTATTGACGTCGGAATGAATCGGGACGAGAACGGCAAGCTGTGCGGGGATGTGGATTTCGACGATGTGAAGGAAGCGGCCGGCGTCATTACTCCGGTACCGGGTGTTGTCGGCCCGATGACCATTACGATGCTGCTGCAAAATACGCTCGAAGCCGCCCGCCGTCTTCATCAAGCTGCTGTAAAGGCCTAAGGGGTAGTGCCCAATGAGCCGGAATCCGGATGCAATTTTATCGATAAAAGAATTAACCCGTTACATTAAAATGAAGCTGGAAGGCGATCAAGTGCTCCAGGACGTCTGGGTGCGGGGGGAAATCTCCAATTTCACCCGGCATTCCAGCGGCCACATGTACTTCACGCTTAAGGATGAAGCCAGCCGAATGAAATGCATCATGTTCGCCTCGCATAATGCGAGGCTTGCTTTTATGCCCAAGGAGGGCATGAAGGTGCTGGCCCGGGGCAGCTTGTCGATTTACGAGCGGGACGGGCAGTATCAATTGTATTTGACACAGATGCAGCCGGACGGAATTGGGAGCCTTTTCCTTGCCTTCGAGCAGCTGAAACGGCGCTTGGAGGAGGAGGGGCTGTTTCGGGCCGAACGGAAAAAGCCGCTGCCGCCTATCCCGCAAGCGATAGGTGTTATTACTTCCCCTACCGGAGCGGCGGTTCGTGATATTATTACGACGCTGCAGCGGCGCATGCCGACGGTACAGGTGCTCTTGTTCCCTGTTCTAGTTCAAGGAACACAAGCTGCAGCTTCGATCGCAAAGGCGATTGAAGCGATGAACAGCCGAGCGGAGGTTGACGTACTGATTGTGGGCCGAGGCGGCGGCTCCTTGGAGGAGCTGTGGGCGTTTAACGAAGAAATCGTAGCCCGGGCAATTCACCGTTCACAGCTTCCCGTCATATCTGCGGTCGGTCACGAGACAGATTTCACCATTGCGGATTTCGTAGCCGATTTGCGGGCGCCGACGCCGACTGCTGCGGCCGAGCTTGCCGTTCCTCACCATCTGGAGCTGAAGCAGCAGCTGCAGCAATATAGCCAGCGGCTCAAGAACGGGCTGACCCGCCAGCTGCAGGCCGGCAGGGAGCGTCTTGCCCGGGTGCGGCGCTCTCCGTATTTGACTCAGCCGCAAAAGCAGCTGCTGCAGCCTGCTGAGCGTCTGGACCGTCTGCAGGAGCAGCTGGTTTACCGGATGCGCGCCCTGACAGCGGCTTCCCGCCAGCAGCGGATGCTGCTGGAGCAGCGTGTTTCAGCGGCAAGCCCGGCTGCCAAGCTGGAGCTTGCCTATGAGCGGCGCGGCGCACTTCAGCGGCGCCTGTTACAAGCAATAAGCAGGACACATAAGGACTATGGTCAGCGTTATGCGATGGCGCTGAAGCAGCTGGATGCGCTTAGTCCATTGAAGGTCATGTCCCGCGGGTATAGTCTTATCTATGACGAAAAGCAAAAGCAGCTAATAAAATCGACCAAACAAGTGCAGCTTGGCGATATTGTCAAGATTAGGCTCGCGGACGGACGGCTGGATTGCCATGTCTGGTCTATGGAGGAGAACGAAGATGAGCAAGGAAACGAATAAGGAAGTTCCCAAGGAAGCGGCTGAGCTGAGCTTTGAGCAGGCGATGGACAAGCTGGAGCATATTGTGGCCAATCTGGAAAGCGGAGACGTGCCGCTGGAGCAAGCGATTGAGCTGTTCCAGGAAGGAATGAAGCTCTCTATGCTGTGCGGACAAAAGCTGGATCAGGTGGAACGAAAAATTGAAGTGCTAATCGAAGAGAACGGCGGTTTAACCCGCAAGCCGTTTACACCCGCAGAATAATTTCAGTGCGTACAATGATTATACTAGCGATAGATAGGAGTAACTTCGATGCTTCAGCAATTATCGATCGAACAATACTTGAAACATCAGGCTTCTGAAGTGGAGCAGGCGCTGCGGCAAGCAGTTCCTGCAAGCTGGAATGTGCCTGCCAGGCTGCGTGAAGCGATGGATTACTCCCTTCATGCTGGAGGGAAACGGCTTCGTCCTATTTTGGTGCTGGCTGCGGCGGAAGCATTGGGAGGACGTTTGGAGGCGGCGATGCCTGCAGCCTGTGCGATTGAGATGATTCATACATATTCCCTCATCCACGATGATCTTCCCGCGATGGATAATGATGATTTTCGGAGAGGGAAACCGACCAATCATAAGGTTTTTGGCGAAGCCATGGCGATACTTGCCGGAGACGGCTTGCTGACACACGCGTTCTACAGCATTGTTCAGGCTTCCCTTCAGCATGGTGTTCCAGCGGAACGGGTACTTGCCGTGGTTGCCGATTTGGCTGAGCTGGCAGGCGCCAGAGGAATGGTCGGCGGTCAGGTGGCGGATATGGAAGGGGAGCAGGGCTTAACAAGCATTCATGAGCTTGAATTTATTCACCTTCACAAAACGAGCGACCTGATTGTGTTTTCGTTAAAAGCCGGTGCGCGTATCGCGGGCGCAGGCGACCCAACCCTTGCTGCGCTTGAACGGTTTGGAACTGCGCTTGGACTCGCCTTTCAAATTCAGGACGATATTCTGGATGTGATCGGGGACGAATCGAAGCTCGGTAAGCCTGTGCATAGCGATGAAGGAAACCAAAAGGTCACTTATCCGTATTTCATAGGGATAGAAGCATCTCAGGACAAGGTAAAAGAATTGACCGCGGAAGCCCAGAAGGCGCTGCTTGAGGCCGACTTGCCTTATCCGGAGCGATTACTGCAAATTGCCGAGTTTTTGATGCGCCGGGATCATTAATCCCGTCACTTCATTATCAGACGCTTAAGACTGTTTTATAACTGCTTATTGCAGTTGAGGATGCTATAATAATAACATTCGGCGATCATATCAGATGAAAACGCCCAAACCAAGCGGCTTGTCGACCATTGAGCGTTTTCATCTGCATGTGATATAATGATTGGCAAGGCGTTATAAGCCCATAAGAATCATTGAGGTAGTCTGCACGTGGTGAAGCGCGCGCATGACGGTGGTTAATTTCAGATCATGTACGGCCCGCTATGCTGCTCAGGAGCGTTTAGCAGAGCAACGGCATGCCGGGTCGTTTTCATTGAAGCATACAATCGCATTTCAATAACAAAAATAACGGAAAAGGGGGTTCAAGCGTGCTCCTTGATCGCATTAATCAGCCTGAAGATTTGAAGCCGCTGACCATTTCCGAATTGGAAACGCTGGCACAGCAAATTCGTGATTTTTTAATTGAAAATTTGTCCGCAACCGGAGGCCACCTGGCTCCGAATCTGGGCGTTGTTGAACTAACTCTTGCAATTCATTACTTATTTGACAGCCCACGGGACAAGTTTATTTTCGACGTCGGCCATCAGTCGTATGTACATAAAATATTGACAGGCCGCAAGGATCGCTTCGATACGCTGCGGAAGTACAAAGGACTGTGCGGATTTATTAAACGCTCGGAGAGCGATCACGATGTCTGGGAAGCGGGACACAGCAGCACGTCGCTTTCCGCAGCAATGGGAATGGCGCTTGCCCGTGATCTGAAGCAGGAAACGAACCGCGTCGTAGCCATTATCGGTGACGGCGCGCTCACAGGCGGTATGGCATTGGAGGCATTAAACCATATCGGCCACGAGAAGCGTAAAATGATGGTCATCTTGAATGACAATGAAATGTCCATCGCTCCCAATGTCGGGGCGCTTCATAACTATTTGGGCAGAATCCGGTCGGATCGTCATTATGTGAAGGCCAAGGAAGAGCTGGAAGGCCTGCTGCGCAAAATCCCGGCAATTGGCGGCACACTGGCCAAAACCGCGGAACGTGTCAAAGACAGCTTAAAGTACATGCTCGTTTCCGGCATGCTGTTTGAAGAATTCGGCCTGACGTATTTGGGTCCGATTGACGGCCATAATTTGTCCGCTTTGCTGGAAGCTCTGAAGCAGGCTGACAATGTAGACGGTCCGGTGCTTGTCCATGTCATTACCCGCAAGGGGAAAGGCTACTCGCCGGCTGAGGCGGACTCGCATACGTGGCACGGAATCAGCCCGTACAAAATAGAATCCGGACAGGTTTTAAAAGCGGTGGGACCGCCGATGTATACGGAGGTATTCGGGAATACGCTTATCGAGCTGGCAGAGCAGGATTCCCGGATTGTTGCGGTGACCCCGGCGATGCCAGGGGGATCAGGGCTGCTTAAATTTGCGGCAGCTTTTCCTGATCGCATGATTGACGTAGGGATCGCCGAGCAGCATGCGGCAACGCTCTGTGCTGCGCTCGCCATGGAAGGCATCAAGCCGGTGTTTGCTGTATATTCGACCTTCCTGCAGCGGGCTTACGATCAAGTGGTACACGATATTTGCCGTCAAAATCTGAATGTAGCCTTTGCCATTGACCGCGCCGGATTCGTGGGTGCGGATGGCGAGACGCACCAGGGCGTCTATGATATCGCATTCCTCCGCCATGTGCCCAATCTGGTGCTGATGATGCCGAAGGATGAGAACGAATTGCGCCATATGCTCAAAACGGCTATGGAATACAATGATGGACCGATTGCCGTGCGTTATCCGCGTATGAACGGTGTAGGGGTGAAGCTTGATGAAGCCTTGCAGCCGCTGCCAATCGGGACTTGGGATGTTGTCAGAGAAGGGGATGGCGCAGCGATTTTGGCGATCGGCCCGATGGTTCAGCTTGCGGAAGAGGCAGCCGATATTTTGAAGAAGGACGGCATGAATGTGCTTGTGATCAATGCCCGATTCATCAAGCCGCTGGATGAGGCAATGCTGATGCAGCTTGCTAAAGAGAGACGGAACATTTTGACGCTGGAGGAAGGCTCGCTTTTAGGCGGATTTGGAAGCAGTGTGCTTGAATTTTACGCTGAACGCGATATTTCGGACCTGCATGTCAAGCCGCTCGGTGTACCGGATGTTTTCGTCGAGCATGGCTCTGTAAAGGAGCAGCGGGCTGAAATTGGGCTGACCGTGGAGCAGATTGTTCACGAAATCAAAGCAATGATGCCCAAAATCCAGCGTCAACGGGCATAGCCCGGATAGGCGCTACTATGAAGCAGCAAGGAGAACGTACCTTTGAATGCATCGGATAAAAAAGACCGGATCGACGTGCTTCTGGTAGAACAGAAGCTGTTCGAGAGCAGGGAAAAAGCACAGGCCGCCATTATGGCTGGCCTTGTTTTTGCGGATGGAGAGAAAATCGAAAAAGCCGGGACGAAGCTGCCTCGTACAGTTGAATTGACCGTAAAAGGAGCGCTTCATCCCTATGTAAGCCGCGGAGGCTTGAAACTGGAGAAGGCCTTGAAGCAATTCGGGCTGGATTTGAATGATGCGGTTATGATCGATATTGGCTCGTCCACAGGCGGCTTTACGGATTGTGCGCTTCAGAATGGGGCCAGTCATGTTTATGCAGTTGATGTCGGCTACAATCAATTGGATTGGTCCCTGCGCAAAGACCCGCGGGTTACGGTTATGGAACGCACCAACTTCCGGTATATGAAGCCGGAACAGCTAAATGGACCGCTTCCGACCTTTGCCAGCATCGATGTGTCCTTTATTTCCCTGAAGCTGATTCTTCCTCCCTTAGCTGCGATATTGCAGCCGGGAGGCCGGGTTGTGGCGCTGATCAAGCCCCAATTCGAGGCAGGGCGAGAGAAGGTCGGCAAAACGGGCGTTGTTCGTGATGCTGCCGTTCATCGTGAAGTCATCCACATGATTTTGAGCTTTGCCCAAAATACGGGCTTTCAAGTCGAGGGCTTGACATACTCGCCGATTACCGGCGGTGAAGGCAACATCGAATTTCTCGTGTGTCTGCGCCTTCCTGATTCACAGGAGCCCGTTCAAGCAGTGGACGAGGCTGTGTGGCAGGCTGAAGCGGAACGCGTTGTTGCGGAGGCGCGCGCTGCCCATCATCCGAACTCATCGACCTGATCTCAGGTTGATGAGTTTTTTCATATGACGCTACAAAAAATTTGATCAGCCTGAAATTCGTAATCTATCCCATTTGGAGGAGTACAGAAATCAATAGGTAGATGCTAATAATTACTATATATAGAAATTAATGATGAGTAAAAGTGCCCTATTCAACAAAAATGCAAATAAATGTTCCCATAAAAGAAGGAATTTTGCCCGTCATCGCGAAATAGGTAGCGAGGTGATGACATGCATCAAGGCGACGGATGGATTGTCGTGTTTGTCATCGTGGTGCTGACAGCAGGAATTGTAGTCTGGTTATGGCGTTACTTCACATCGAATCGGCTTGGGGTTTCGTTGCCAGAAGGAAACCTGGAGAATGTCAGCGAGGAACTGGCGGCGATGCTCGAGGAGTATGGCTTCGAAGTGACCGGCGGCAAAATCAAATGGCCCGTGTCCGTATCGGTAGATGAAGTGGAATTACCGCCAGCCGGAATTATTGTAGATGCTTTTGCAACCCGTAACGGGCAGTATTATGTTGTTCGCATTGCGCGGCCCAGCCAGGTCATGGAATGGAACGCGAAGTCGATACGGGATCGGCTGCTGATGTACGCACTGCTGTTTCCTGAGGCCCGGGGTATCGTATATATCGACCCGGATGAGGACAGTCTTCATGTAATTGAGTTCGAAATTGATAGGAGGAGCTTATGAAAGGCCATCGTCATATGAAAATCAGACAAATTATTTCTACGGGGGAAATTGAAACACAGGATGAGCTGGTGGATGCGCTGCGCAGTGCAGGCTTCCATGTAACCCAGGCAACGGTATCCCGGGATATTAAGGAGCTGCATTTGGTGAAGGTGCCGCTTGACGACGGGCGTTATAAATACTCCCTGCCGGCGGATCAGCGCTTTAACCCGCTGCAAAAGCTGAAACGAAGCTTAAATGATAACTTTATACATATTGATTTTACCGAAAACTTGGTCGTCATGAAGTGTCTCCCGGGAACGGCTAATGCGATCGGCTCCCTGATTGACAGCTTGGAATGGCCGGAGATTATGGGGACGATTTGCGGGGATGACACCATTTTAATTATATGCCGAACGAAGGAACAAAGCGGTCAAACCGTTCAACAGTTTTTATCGATGTTGTCCTGATTTCGTCCAGGGGAAAAGAGGGGGAAGCGATGCTAGCAGAACTGACGATTCGGAATTTAGCGGTTGTAGAAAACACGCAGCTCCACTGCAATAAAGGGTTCCATGTATTGACCGGAGAGACCGGCGCCGGGAAATCGATTATCATTGATGCGCTAAGCTTAATCGCCGGTGCTCGCGGCTCTGCGGAGCTGGTGCGGTACGGCTGCGAGAAAGCGGAAATGGAAGCGATGTTCGAGCTCCCCAAGGAACACCCGGTATGGGCGGTGATGGAGAAGCTCGGGTTCGTATGCGAGGATGGAATTATTATTATTCGCCGGGAGATCACCGCCCAGGGAAAAAGCACCAGCCGCATTAACGGGCAGCTGGTGAATCTGGCTTCCTTGCGGGATGTCGGGGAGTGCCTGGTTAATATTCATGGCCAGCATGAGCATCAGTCTCTGCTTAAGGTGGATCGTCATTTGCAGTGGCTCGATGCTTTTGGTGAAGGCAGCATTAGCGCTGTTAAAGCCAGGTATCAAGCGGCATATGACCGGTTTATGGCGCTTCGCCGCGAGATGAGAGCGCTGGAAGACAAAAGCAAGCAAGCGCTGCAAATGGCGGATTTGTACCGCTTTCAGATCGAAGAGCTGAAAAATGCCGAATTAAAAGCGGGTGAAGATGAATTACTTTTGGAAGAAAAGCGCAAGCTAGGAAATGCCGAAAAAATGTTCCAAAATAGTGCGGATGCCTATGAGCAGCTGTACGGCAATTCCAAAGGGATCAGCGCCATTGCGAAAGCGATAGCCAAAATCGAGGAGATTACGGCTCACGATAAGAATGCACTTCAGCCTTTGTTGGAACAAATGCAGTCGGCCTATTATCAGCTCGAGGATGCCGCGTTCCAGCTTCGGGACTATCGGGACAGCATTGAATTTAATCCAGGCCGGCTCGAATTTATTGAGCGGCGCTTAGATTTAATCTCCGGTCTGCGCCGCAAGTACGGGGATTCGGTACAGGATATGCTGGACTACTTACATAAGATTGAGAATGAATTATCTTTAATTGAAAACAGCGATGAAACGCTTCGCGAAATGCAGGCGGAGGCTGAACGTCAGCAGCTGCTTTTGAAGGATCTGGGCGGGCAGCTTTCGCAGCTCAGACGAGCCGCGGCGGACCAATTGGCACAGCTTATTGAGCAGGAGCTGAAAGGGCTGCACATGGAGCGGACCCGTTTCTACGTGCAAATGGAATCGACCGGAGACAAATTCACCCGGGATGGCCTGGATCAGGTTGAATTTCTTATTTCTCCGAACCCGGGCGAGCCGCTGCGTCCGCTGCATAAGATTGCATCCGGCGGTGAACTGTCGCGGATTATGCTGGGGATGAAATCGATATTTGCGCGGATTGACCGTATACCGGTCCTTGTCTTTGATGAGGTGGATACAGGCGTAAGCGGCCGGGCTGCACAGGCCATTGCAGTGAAGCTCTCCCATTTGTCCCGTCATGTGCAGGTATTCTCCATCACCCATTTGCCTCAGGTTGCGTGTATGGCCGATGTTCATTTTGAAATACGCAAGGCGGTTGACGGGGAGCGGACCTTTACTCGCGTGGAGCATTTGCAGGAAACGGTACGCGTAGAAGAGCTTGCGCGAATGCTCGGCGGGGTAGAGGTTACGTCGACGACACTTCATCATGCGGAAGAAATGCTGCAGCTGGCATCGCAAAAAAAGCAGGAATTGGCCGCAAGCTGAAGCATTGGAAAGCATGGAAGCGATCATGCATGAAAAGCAAAAATATTTGCGCTTAGGAGCGCTTTTACAGTAATAAAACAAATGGGGTGCGGTTAATTTAAAGGTACCAGCTTGCGAGAAAACATTGTCAGGCTAAGCTGAAAAGGGAGCGTGACTCAAATGGAAGCAGGCCATAAGAAAAGACTTCTAGGCTTACTGCTCGTCCTCTTCGTTTGTATCATCAGCTTCTCCACGCCTTTTCAAAATTTCGCATCCTTTCCTAGTGAGCTGCGCTTGTTCGCAGGGCAGGATAAACAGCTTCGACTCGATGTTCCGGTTCATGCACAGCTTACAGTCACGAATCCGGATATCGTAAAGGTGAACGGCGCAAGTCGTCAATCATTCCGCGTCGATTTGGAAAAGCCCATTTCATTGCAATCCTCTCATGCCGGAGAGGCACAAATGCAGTTGAAGCTATTCGGCAAAATTCCGTTTAAAACGGTAAAGGTCAGTGTCATTCCAGACTTGAAGGTCATTCCCGGAGGGCAAACCATTGGCGTCAAAATGAAATCTGCCGGAGTTATGGTTGTCGGACATCATTTGGTTGAACTGAGAAATCAGAAAAAAGCATCTCCCGGTGAAGACGCCAAGATTCAACTCGGGGACCTCATCGTCAAAATTAACGGTGAGCCGGTCTCTGATGTAAGCAAGGTAGCCGTATATGTCAATGAGGCCGGGGAAAAGAAGCAATCGCTTGAGCTTACGATTCAGCGCGGCAATGAACAAATCATGCTGCCGATAAGCCCTGTTTTTGACGAGGCCGATAAATCATACCGGCTCGGTTTGTACATTCGTGATTCTGCAGCAGGTGTAGGCACATTGACGTTTTATGTCCCGGATCAGGGCGTTTACGGGGCGCTTGGACATATTATTACCGATATGGACACTCAAACACCGATCGTTGTTGGCAGTGGTGAAATTGTGCATTCTAATGTGACTTCCATCGCCAAAAGTCAAAACGGTGAGCCTGGCGAGAAGCGGGCACAGTTTTTCAACGAAAGCAAGGTGTTGGGAAGCATTGAACGTAATACGCCGTTCGGCATTTTCGGTAAATTATTCAATCCCCCTGATCATAGCTTAACCAAGACGCCGGTCCGAATCGCTTTTGCGGAAGAGGTACAGGAAGGCCCGGCCCAAATTTATACGGTAGTCAATGGTCAAAAGGTGGAGCAATTTTCTATCGAGGTTGTGAAGGTAAACAAGCAGCAGTATCCGGCAACCAAAGGAATGGTTATTAAAGTAACGGATCCGAAGCTGCTGGAGAAAACCGGCGGTATCGTACAAGGCATGAGCGGCAGTCCCATTATTCAAAATGGCAAGCTCATTGGGGCGGTAACACATGTTTTTGTAAATGACCCGACCAGCGGCTACGGCTGTTTTATTGAGTGGATGCTGCAGGATGCAGGAATTGTACTTCGGCAGAACGGTGGAGAACAAATCGAGCAAGCATCATGAGTTGCAGAATACTCCCTTTTTAGAAGGGGGTATTTTCTATATTCCAATTCATTTTTCTTAAGCTAAACTGACGAACAAGGCGGCAATAGCAGCTCAAAGCTTCGCTGCAGCATTTGATGTAGGAAGCTTTCTTTCGGATGAAAGGATGTCGAAATCGTCTCCGATGACATGTAGAATTTTGCTGAAACCCTGTTTATTTTGTAACAAATTATCAATTATATCGTATCTCGAAAAAAAAATAAAGAAAAATAATTTTCGACAGAAGGAAATCCAATACAGATGTCGAATTGCTATGTAGACAAACACCAATCCAATATTTGGTTTAATAAGGAGGATTTACGTTGCAAAAAATCGAAGTGCTGTTAGCAGATGATAACCGGGAATTTACAAACCTGTTGTCCGAATATATTTCGGAACAGGATGATATGACAGTCACAGGTGTTGCGTATAACGGTAATGAAGTGCTTCGCTTTATAGAAGAAAGCCGTAAAGTTCCGGACGTGCTTATCCTGGATATTATTATGCCTCATCTGGACGGACTCGGTGTTCTTGAGAAGCTGAGAGAAATGAATCTGACGCCTCAGCCCAAAATTATTATGTTAACCGCCTTCGGTCAAGAGAACATTACGCAAAAAGCAGTTCAGCTTGGCGCCGCGTATTACATCCTGAAGCCGTTTGATATGGAAGCGCTGACGAACCGAATTCGTCAACTGGTGTCCAATCAGGTGCTAACCTCTTCGATTCCAATGAGCAAGCCCAATGTCATTCCGATGACCAAAGGTAAAAATTTGGATGCGAACATTACCAGTATTATTCATGAGATTGGTGTTCCGGCTCATATTAAGGGCTATCAATATTTGCGAGAAGCGATTACGATGGTCTATAACAACATCGAAATTCTAGGCGCCATTACGAAAACGCTATATCCCGCTATCGCCACTAAATACAAAACAACCCCATCCCGGGTGGAACGAGCCATCCGCCACGCCATTGAAGTTGCATGGACCCGCGGCAATATTGATTCTATCTCCCACCTGTTTGGATATACCGTAAACATCAGCAAAGCGAAGCCGACCAATAGCGAGTTCATCGCGATGGTGGCGGATAAGCTGCGGATCGAGCATAAGGTTAGCTGAGGAAGGGAATAGTAAAGGTGCAGCAAGGATTTCGGGTTGAGAGCGGTCTCCAGCCAATGTAAACGATTGGTGATCTGGTAAATGACAAATGCCGTTGTTAAACCGAATAAGTTAGCTTGCTTAAAAACAAGCGGATTATCATATTTTTTATTGATAAACTTTTTCGCTCATTAATGCGGCGAATGAACTTAAGAAAAAGACCTCAATTTTCTTCAATGGAGATTGAGGTTTTTTTGTATTGGTTTACCCGGACGGCCTATGCCGGAGGGGTGTTTGTTGTATCAGGCGGCCCCGCTATTATGAATTTGGAAAAAAATTGGTTCACGCTGCCATCGCTATGGTAAAATTCAAGTATTACCCGAAGTGCAGCAGCTAGGGAACCATGAAGAACAAGCTGTAAGCCCGTCAACAGGGCATGAGCCGGCAAAGCTTTGTTTGGGGAGGATGGTGTGTAAACGATGTCTACTTTAACCGAGGCGATTATGATTGCGGCGAAATCCCATGAAGGCCAGCTGGACAAAGGCGGTCAGCCCTATATTTTGCATCCTTTGCGGGTCATGCTTCAGGCTGGCGACACTGACACGCGGATTGTGGCGGTACTGCACGATGTGGTGGAAGATTCGGACTGTTCACTGGAGGAGCTGCGTCAAGCAGGCTTTCATGAGCACATTATTGCGGCACTGGACTGTCTTACCCGAAGGCCCGAAGAAGCTTACGAAGCATTCCTGCAAAGAATTCGGCCAAACAAGCTTGCGGCAGCCGTCAAGCGGTTGGATCTGGAGGATAATATGAATTTGGACCGTATACCTAATCCGACGGAACAGGACTATGAGCGGTTGAGCAAATATAAGCATGCGGTTCGGAGGTTGTCAGAATGAGTCCTGCTACAAGCGCAGTAAGTGTTCGTTTGTCGCGCAGTGCGGCGCCGCATAATGGTCGCTAACCGTGCTTGGAGCAAGCAAAAAAAGCTGGATGAACATGCAAGGGAAAGGAAGGTGGGCTCATGAAGCTGTTGATTACGGCGGCGGCAGTGCTGGCAGTTGTCTTCCTTGCGGTTTGGTTCCGCCGGAGAATCCAGAACCGACAGGCTGCGACAGGCAAGGTGGTTCAGCTGAAGGCCCGTCGCAAGGTATCCGGACAGGCCGGAGTAAATCGCTGCTCTTTTTGTAAAAAGAAAGCGAAACGGTTATCTTTTTACGCCAATGAGGGTGGCCGTGTAATCGGAGTTTGTGACATCTGCAAGCCGCAGGCCGAGCGGAGAGCGCTGCTTCGGCTGTAGTGCCGCAAGTCTTCTGATTGAAGCGCGTTACGGAGAGCGCTGGATGTTTTCCAGGCAAGGTAAAGTCGGGCGCTTTCGGACCAGCTAGCCAGTAGGGGAGCGGGAATCATCATGGTTTCATGGACAAAGGAGCGGGCAGCATGCAAAATGTTTATGTGATTTCGGATCATCATTTCGGTCATAAGCACATCATTGACTTTGAATCCAGGCCGTTTGCCGATGTAGAGCAAATGACGGAGGCAATGATCGCGAAATGGAACGCCGTAGTAGGCCCGGAGGACAAGGTTTTTCATTTGGGGGATTTTTCGTTCTTGAATCTGGAGAAGACGAAGGCGATTGTGATCCGATTGAACGGGTATAAGCATCTCATTATGGGCAACCATGACCGCGGCCGTTCCCGGACGTGGTGGCTGGAGGCCGGATTTGACGAGGTGAGCGAGTATCCGCTGATTTACAGCGGGTTTTATTTGCTCTCTCACGAGCCTTTATATATGAACAAACATATGCCCTATGTGAATATTCATGGCCACATTCATGGGCAGCATTACGCCGGGAATCAATACGTGAATGTAAGTGTCGAGCCATGGGACTATACTCCGGTTCATTTCGAGACGATTCAGAAGCGGGTTGCAGTCAGTGAGGAACAGTAATCGTCATTGGGTCGAATAACCGGCCTGAAGCTATACGGACAAGCCCGGGTCATGCTGCTGCGGCTTTGCTGCCTATGCGGTGTCGGCTCATATGTGCAGATTGTCATAGACAAGCAGGTGCGTCTGGGTCGATTATAGAAAAATAACGGACACCGTCTAGTTTAAGAGGGTGTCCGTTGGTTCAGAGCTTTTTCTGAATCGTCCTGTTCGAATCAGGTCAAACCGACGGCTGCTGCGGGTCCTGCGGCGGTTCTGCCGGGGTTTGCTGCGGCGCAGCTTTGTTTTTGCGTCCCATCAGACGCTTCACTCCGCCGAAAATGATGCCAATCAGGGCGAGGATGACGATCCAGCCTTTTTTGAGGAAGACCGCCGCCAATGCGAGCAGGCCGGCTTTTTTGGCGACGGCCAGTCCTGCGCCGCCCAAAATGAGAGCGGAGAGACCGTACTCCGAGGTTTTGTCCTTGCTTGCATCATAGTCCTGATAACGCTGGCCTTCGACAGGCGCGAATTTCGGCAAAATTTTGGAAATGAGAATTTGCTTGTCCTCGTTCAGATGATCCGGATCGGAAGCCAGGATAACCGAGACGTAGCCGGTCCGTGTCAAGAGACGCACATTATAGTTAATCAGCTTGGTCTTGTCGGAATATTCGGCGAGCATGGACCAGGACAGGTTATGGGTCTGGCTGTCATAGAACGGCTCAACGTCCCAGCCGACCACGTGGATTTGATCCGCTTCGGAAAGCGTCTTGTTATGCTCCTCCGTACCTTCCTTATAGCTTTTGAGGATGGCCTTGGCGTCGATTTTTTCCTTCTCCGCGTCCTTGATATGCCCGGAATCGTCATATTCGAAGTAAACGACCCAATCCTGGTTCTCATCGGCGGGATAGACGCTGCCAAGCTCATTGCCGTAAACCGAGTTGTTCGTCTCCTTGAGCATTTTTTTCGTATCCGTATCATTTAAGAAAAGAAAGTCGGGTCCCAAATCCAGTGTGGCGATATTGCCCAGCTTAACGGATTTGCCTCCTTTGATCCAGTTGTACGTTTGAGCCGGTGCTGCAGCCAGCGCTTGCCCCTGCATCATTATGGCTAAACTAAGTAAAATTGCAGTGATTCGTAAAAACATAAAACAATTTCCTCCTGAAGTATGAATTGGAATGCTTTCCCATGCTATCACGGAGAAAATGTTTGCACAATGAAAATATAGCAAAATGTTACAAAGTTCACATTTTTAGATATAATTTTATGGATCTTTTGGTACAAAGTGGAACTGGTGATGGCATTGCTGTCTTTTTCTAGAGACTGCTTGTTGTGAGGGTAGGGGCTGTTCATCTATAAAAAAACATCCCCCCGACGTTTTGTTCGTCCAAGGAGGATGTCCGATTTTTCAAGCTATGGCTGTCGGGATGGCTACCGAATGTCGCATTTGTTCATAATGAACGAAATTTGATTTCGAAGCCGGTTGCGTTCGTTCTCCAGCTCCGCACTCCTGTCCTCCCGCTGCTCCAGTGATGCAAGCTGCTGCTTCAGCTCATGCAAATCATCTCCGGCGCTGGCACAATCATAATTGCTCGTCAAGTCCTTGGTCATTCGTCCCGCCTCCGATGGTTAGTGGTTGTTTCCGCTTTTGCCGCTGCGGTCCGAGGTGCGGGTTTTGGTGTTCTTGACGGCATGGCCCTGCTGCTTCGACATGTCGGTTCCTCCTTACGATGATGGTAGTAGGACAACTACATCGGATAGTATGGATGGATACCGGGAATGTAATGCGCTCAGGAGAACGTACGATTTTTCCAGATGGCTTGGGAAAGAACGGAAACAGCAAGCATCCATGGACGGTGAAATCAGGGGCTGCATTGGACCGTATCCAGACATATTTCGGCCGCCTTGACCTCTTCCGTCAAAGGCTTAGCTTGGATTCAAATAGGGTCAATCAGAGCCATACATCCTCCGATTCCGTTTAGCTTTGCGGACGGCGGCGGCGTTTGGACTTGTCCCGGAAGCGGGGGGCGACATAATTGTTTTTGCGGTCGCGGAAAAAAATCCAGCCTCCGATAAAGGCGACGCCGATGACGAATAAAATAAAGCCGATGATAAATTTCCCCCACAGCATTCCGGCGCCGCCAACCAGGGAGAAAATGGCGTCCTTCATCCCTAAAAAACCGTAGGTTGCCACAATACCGGGAATCACGAGAATCAGAATGGCGATAAACCGCTGAAGTTTTAAATACATGCTGCTGCGAACGTCCTTTCACAAATGAATGATCTTTTCTTATCATACAGGCAATTCGGAAAAAAGGCTATTTTTCACAAGGAAAACAAAGTACAATGAGGAGAAAACGATGCGTGCTGAGCAGCGATGATTATTTGAAGCGAAAGGAACGAAGAATAGATGAGTAAAACGGTTGATTTGGCCATTTTGGGCGGAGGCATGGGCGGTTATATGGCCGCCATTCGCGCCGCGCAGCTTGGCATGACGGTAGCGCTTGTGGAGAAGGATAAGCTGGGCGGAACCTGCCTCCATCGCGGCTGTATCCCGAGCAAATCCCTGCTGCGCAGTGCGGAGCTATTCTCGCAAATGAAGGACAGCGAGGCTTACGGCATTACTACAGGCGGGCTGGGACTTGATTTCGGCCGTGTCCAGGACCGGAAAACGAAAATCGTGGATCAACTGCATCTTGGCGTTCAGGCGCTGATGCGCAAAAA
Source organism: Paenibacillus sp. y28 (assembly GCF_037137075.1). Lineage (NCBI taxonomy): Bacteria > Bacillati > Bacillota > Bacilli > Caryophanales > Paenibacillaceae > Paenibacillus > Paenibacillus sp. y28. The sequence goes on along the minus strand of NZ_JBBBNV010000001.1, from coordinate 626,638 downwards.
TAAAATTGATGTCGTTCACGGCTACGGGCGGATTATCGGACCGTCTATTTTTTCGCCGCGGAGCGGTTCGGTGGCGGTGGAGTTTGCCGACGGCGAGCTGGAGACCATCGTTCCGAAGTTCCTGCTTGTGGCAACCGGCTCCCGTCCCCGGGTTCTGCCGGGCCTTGAAGCGGATGGAACGTTTATTTTGACCAGTGATGACGCCTTGCAGCTGGACGAGCTTCCGCGCTCCATTCTGATTGTGGGCGGCGGCGTAATCGGGGTGGAATGGGCATCCATGCTGAATGATTTCGGCGTGGAGGTGACAGTGATCGAAAATGAAGGCCGCCTTGTTCCTACGGAGGATGCCGATGTATCCCGCGAGCTGGAAGCCTTGTTCAAAAAGCGCGGAATCCGCGTGTTGACCGGAGCCAGATTACAGACGGAATCCGTACAAGCAGGAGCGGCAGGCGTACGTGCGGTCGTGGAGCATAAGGGGACGCAGGTCGAGCTGGCAGCAGAGAAGCTGCTGTTGTCTGTCGGCCGTGAGGCGAATCTCAAAAACATCGGTGTGGAAAGCACGGATATTAAAGTCGAACGCGGCTTTGTAAAGGTAAATGCGAATTATCAAACCTCCGAGTCGCATATTTATGCGGTCGGAGATGTGATTGGCGGACTGCAGCTGGCGCATGTGGCAAGCCATGAAGGCATTCTGGCCGTCGAGCATATGGCGGGGCTTAAGCCAGAGCCGATGAAAAGCCATCTTGTGCCGCGCTGCATTTATACCCGTCCGGAAATCGCCTCCGTCGGCTGGACGGAAGCGGAAGCCCGCGAGAAGGGCTTTGATGTGAAGGTCGGGAAATTCAGCTTCCGTTATATCGGAAAAGCGCTCGTGTACGGGGAAACCGACGGCTTCGTGAAGGTTGTTGCGGATCGCGCGTCCGGGGATTTGCTTGGCGTGCATATGATTGGGCCGCATGTGACGGATTATATTTCCGAGGCGGCGCTTGCGCAGGTGCTGAACGCGACCCCTTGGGAGGTAGCCCACACCGTTCATCCTCATCCGGCGCTCTCTGAAATTTTGGCAGAGGCGATGCTTGCGGTTGACGGCCAAGCCATGGGGATGTAGCTTCACAAAAGTAGCTTCACAAAACAAGAACATCGTATGCTATATGGGCAGCCGCAGAGGAAACCTAAAAAAAGGCTTCGCTGCGGCTTTCCGAATTGTGTTCAGGGGCAAAACGATTTATAATAGGATCATAATGTTAAGTCTTAGTACCAGGTAATAATTTTGTTATGGGGTGCAAAGGAATACGGGGTGTATGCGCATTGCGCATCCTGTATAAAAAAAGGAGGACTGTTTATGTCCATCGGCCAACTTTCGGTGCATCAGCAGCTCGGCTTGACTGAAGAACAGGTGCTTGAGATGTATTCCAAGATGCAGCTTGCGCGTCAATTCGACGAGCGCAGCTTTGTGCTGCAGCGCGCAGGGAAGATTGCGTTTCACGTCTCCGGCATCGGGCAGGAAACGGCACAGGTAGCAGCCGCTTTTGCAATGAACCGGGAAAAAGATTATTACTGCCCTTATTATCGGGATTATGCATTTGTACTGTCGGTCGGCATGACGGCGAAGGAACTGATGCTGTCCGTATTCGCCAAGGCGGATGACCCGAACAGCGCGGGACGGCAAATGCCGGGGCATTTCAGCCACCGCCGTTTAAATATTGTTACCGGTTCAAGTCCGGTTACTACACAGGTTCCGCACGCTGTCGGCTTTGCGCTGGCATCGAAGATGAAAGGGGACCCTTTTGTCACCTATGTTGATTTTGGCGAAGGCTCCAGCAATCAGGGGGATTTCCATGAGGGCTGCAACTTTGCCGGTGTTCATAAGCTGCCGGTTATTTTCTTTTGCCAGAATAACCAGTATGCGATTTCGGTTCCGGTTAGCAAGCAGATTGGCGAAGCGAGAATCGCGGATCGGGCGATTGGCTATGGATTCCCTGGCGTCCGTGTGGACGGCAACGATGTGTTTGAGGTATACCGCGTGGTGAAGGAAGCCCATGAACGGGCGATGCGGGGGGAAGGGCCGACATTGATTGAGGCCATGATGTACCGGGTGTCCCCGCACTCCACGTCCGATAACGATTTGGTCTACCGCTCGAAGGAAGAAGTGGATCATCACCGGAGTTTGGACGGAATACCGAAGCTGAAGGCCTATATGATGGAGCGCGGCTTCTGGAGCGAAGAGCAGGATCGGGAGCTACTGGCCGCGTTGAAGCAGGAAATTCATGAAGCGACTGTTTTTGCGGACAATGCCCCGTACCCCGACCCGGAGCATACGCTGCGTCATGTGTACGCAGACGATTCGGAGGAGGTGTAGGCTATGGCGGTGATTACCTATTTGGAGGCAATCCGTTCCGGTATGCAGGAGGAAATGCAGCGAGACGACAATGTATTCGTTCTGGGCGAGGATGTCGGAAAGGGCGGCGTATTGAACGCCACCAAAGGCCTGCGTGACCTGTTCGGGGAAGCCCGCGTGCTCGATACGCCGCTGGCGGAATCGGCCATTGCCGGTGTAGCCATTGGAGCAGCGATGTACGGAATGAGGCCGATTGCGGAAATGCAGTTTGCGGATTTTATTTTCCCGGCAACGAACCAGATTATCAGCGAGGCGGCCAAAATCCGCTACCGCTCCAACAACGACTGGACGTGCCCGATTGTGGTCCGCGTGCCATACGGCGCAGCCGGAGGCGGCGCGATTTACCATTCCCAGTGCCCGGAGTCCGTGTTTTTTGGCACGCCCGGCTTGAAGATTGTCGCTCCTTCCAACGCTTACGACGCGAAGGGACTCATCAAGGCGGCGATTCGAGATGCAGATCCGGTGCTGTTTTTTGAGCATAAAAAATGTTATCTTTCCATTACCGGCGAAGTGCCGGAGGAAGATTACGTTGTGCCTATCGGCAAGGCGGACGTCAAGCGGGAAGGAACGGACGTAACCGTCATTTCGTACGGGGTTACGGTCAATTACGCTTTGCAGGCCGCAGAAGAGCTGGCGAAGGAGGGCATCAGCAGCCATGTGCTGGATTTGCGTTCCCTGCAGCCGCTGGACAAGGAAGCGATCCTGGAAGCCGCAGCCAAAACCGGCAAGGTGCTTATTATTCATGAGGATAACAAAACCGGCGGGGTTGGTGCCGAGGTATCCGCTATTATTGCGGAGGAAATGCTATATGATTTGGACGCCCCGATTCGCAGACTCTGCGGAGCGGACGTGCCGGCTGTAGGCATGAGCCCGTCGTATGAGAAGTTTTTCCTGTTGAACACGGACAAAATTATGCAGGCAATGCGCGAGCTGGCCTTATATTAGATTAAATTTCGAAGAAACGGCACCGCAGCCCTGAGGGGAGAGCGAGCCGTTTCGTCTTGGGAGGAACCGGAATGTCGGAGAACAATGTGCGGATTACGGAGGTCACGGTGCCACATTTGGCGGAAAGCCTTGTCTCCGCAACTGTCAGCCGCTGGATGAAGCAACCTGGTGACGATGTTGAGCAGTATGAGGTATTGTGCGAGCTTATTACGGATAAAGTGAATGTAGAGATGCCATCGCCCATTGAGGGGCGCCTGCTCAAAATTTTGGTCGGAGATGGAGAAACGGCAGATGTCGGAGCGCCGATGTGCTTGATCGAAGAGCCGGTAAGCGGTTCTGCAGCAGGCGGGAATACAAATGCCGGAACAGGAGCAGCCCCGGACAGCGGGAACGAGGGGAATGCCGCTGCAAGTCTCGAAAAGGTGGCTCCTGCCGCCGCAAAAGGCGGGCAAGACAGATCCGCGGTTCTGAACGTGCAGGCGACAGCTGACCAGCCGATGCGCGCTCGGTTTTCCCCGGCGGTTCAAAGTCTGGCAGCCGAGCACGGCATCGATTTGAATCAGGTGAACGGGAGCGGGCTTGGCGGCCGCATCACACGCAAGGATGTGCTGCTGGCTGTAGAGAGCGGAGCGGCCCGGCTTGGCAGCGCCGCCGCAGCTGGCACAGCGAATCCGCAGGGAGCTGCGGCAGGCAGGCAGGCTGGACAAATCCCGGAAGCAGTGGTGCAGGCCGCGGAAGGGCCGAAGGTGTCCGTTCGTACCACCGGGCTGCATTTGTCGGAGAGCGTCCGCATCCCGAGCATCGAGGTGGAGGGCCAAGAAGTGCCGGGCCGCGGGGAATATATTATCGATGTGACGCCAATCCGCAGCACGATTGCCCGCAACACCCGCCAAAGCGCCACGGAAATCCCGCACGCATGGACGATGATTGAGGTTGATGTTACGAATCTGGTGCTGCTGCGCAACAAGCTGAAGGATGAGTTTATCCGCAAAGAAGGCATTAATCTGACGTATCTTGCTTTTGTGATGAAGGCGGTCGTCAATGCGATCAAGGATTATCCGATTATGAACTCCGTATGGGCCACGGACAAAATTATTGTGAAGCGGGACATTAACATTTCCCTGCTCGTCGGCACCGAAGATTCGGTATTAAATCCGGTCATCAAGCAGGCGGACCAAAAAAACATCGCCGGACTGGCGCATGAAATTGATGAGCTGACCAAAAAAGCCCGGGCCGGAAGACTGTCACTCAACGACATTCAGGGCGGCACGTTTACCGTCAACAATACCGGTTCTTTCGGATCGATTTTATCTTATCCGATTATTGTGTACCCGCAGGCGGCCAATATGACCTTCGAATCTATCGTCAAGAAGCCTGTCGTCATTCAGGATATGATTGCTGTGCGATCCATGGTTAATTTGTGCCTGTCGCTGGATCATCGGATTTTGGACGGGGTCATTTGCGGAAGTTTCCTGCAGCGGGTAAAAGAAAACCTGGAAAGCTACGGGCCGGAAACGAAGCTGTACTAGAAATACGGGGAAAGAAAGCGGCAGAAGAGGATTGATTATTCCCGCCGATGCCACCGGGGATGAACCCGCGGCATCGGACTGGGGATACGAGGGCAGGCATAGCCTGGCCGGCGTGCCTGTTATTGCATAAACATGCCGGCGGTGTACAACACTACCGAGGAAATCATACAAACCAGCATGACGTACACCATGATTTTGACTATTTTTTTTTGAAACAAGGAAATCGCTCCTTTGGTACGCTGCCGATGGCAGCCGCAGGCTGAGGACTAGCTAAGCTCTATTGTATCGCATTTTGTGGCTGGGAGGAAACAGAAATGATTCAGCAATCGCGACTGGTCGAAGAATTTATCGAGCTTGTGAAGGTGGACAGCGAGACGAGGCAGGAACGGGAGATTTGCGACGTTTTGAAACGCAAGTTTGGCGAGCTGGGCCTTGATGTGGTCGAGGACGATACAACCGCCCAAACCGGACACGGCGCAGGCAACCTTATTGTAACCTGGAAGGCGGACGGCGCCGAGTGCCCGCCTATCTATTTCACGTCCCATATGGATACAGTAACACCAGGCAAAGGGATTAAGCCCCAGGTTGATGCGGACGGCTACATCCGCAGTGACGGGACGACGATTCTTGGAAGCGACGACAAGGCTGGCATCGCTGCGATGCTGGAGGCCATTCGGGTCATTCAGGAGAACAAGCTGCCCCACGGGCAGGTGCAGTTTATTATTACTGTAGGCGAGGAAGCAGGGCTTCACGGAGCACAATCGCTGGACCCGAAGCTGCTGCAAGCAGAGCTTGGCTACGCGCTGGACTCGAACGGCAAAGTCGGCGAAATCGCGGTGGCGGCCCCGACACAGGCCCGGATTCATATCGTCTTCCGCGGCAAATCGGCTCATGCCGGTGTAAATCCCGAGGATGGAATCAGTGCAATTCAAGTGGCCAGCAAGGCCGTATCCCGCATGTCGCTGGGACGTATCGATTTTGAGACGACCGCCAATATCGGCAGCTTTGCCGGAGGCGGAGCGACGAATATCGTGTGCGACAAGGTGGAGCTTCATGCGGAAGCCCGCAGCCTCGTGCAGGAGAAGCTGGAGAAGCAAATCGCGGCGATGAAGGAAGCGTGCCAGCTCGCCGCACAAGAAGCCGGGGCCGGCTACAGCTTTGACAGCGATATTATTTATCCCGCTTTTAAGTACACGGAAAAAGATGAAGTGGTGCAGCTGGCAATGAAAGCCATCGAGCGCATCGGCCGTCCCTCCAAAACGTTCCATACCGGCGGCGGCAGCGACGCCAACGTGTTCAACGGGATGGGGGTTCCGACCGTAAATCTCGCTGTAGGCTACGAGCATATTCATACGACGAAGGAGCAAATGCCCATTAGCGAGCTGGTAAAAACGGCGGAGCTGGTCGTCGCTATCGTACAGGAGACAACGGGGCTGAAGCGCTAATCGCGTACAAGCTGCTCTCAGGTGCTTGAATATAAGGGAATACGGGAGGAGTGGGACCCGTGTTCCTTTTTTACTACCGGAAAATGCAGACGAGACGAACCGGTTTATTTATCCGCTGTTTTGCGGCATGTTGATTTCCGGCAGGAAGCGGCAGGGAACATGCTGCGTTTGTCAAGAAATGCGCTTAACGGCAATTCAGGCGCCTGCTCTTCCAGAAACCAGCGCGCGAGCTGCTGGCGAATATCCCTGGCTTTGCCGGACATGCACAATTGGCGGGGCGACATAACGGTTTTCATAGAATCCCTCCAGGCTCAAGGTCTGATATAATACAAGCGTATGAACGGCTGGAAGAAGATAGAATCATAGATTACAGAAAAGAGGAAGCCGCATGAATAAATTTGAGGAAATTACAATCAGCTCGGAACCGATTTTTAAGGGGAAAATAATTTCGCTGCAGGTTGATCAAGTCCAGCTGCCTAGCGGCGAAACTGCGTCAAGGGAAATTGTCAAGCATCCTGGCGCTGTCGCCGTGCTGGCGCTAGTTGAGGACAAGATGCTTGTGGTGGAGCAGTACCGCAAGCCGCTGGAGCGCAGCCAGATTGAAATTCCGGCGGGCAAGCTGGATCAGGGGGAAGCGCTTGAGACTGCGGCCCGGCGCGAGCTGGAGGAGGAAACAGGCTACCATGGCGGGGAGTGGAAGCACATTTCGTCCTTTTATACATCGCCGGGCTTTGCCGATGAAATTGTGCATTTGTACTTGGCGGAAAATTTGACACAAGGCCAGGCTCGTCCCGATGAGGATGAATTTCTGACCTGCGAGCTGATTACACTCGAACAGGCGCAGCAGTTGATTAGGGAACAACGGATTAGCGATGCCAAGACCATTATGGCGGTGTATGCCTGGCAGCTGTACCGTCTGACCGGTCAAATCGGCGGCTGATGGCACTTCAAGAGGTTTATGTTGATCTGCATGTACACATCGGGCGTACGGAAGCCGGACAGCCGGTCAAAATCAGCGGAAGCCGCGATTTGACGTTCTATAACATCGCCAAGGAAGCATCGCAGCATAAGGGCCTGGATGTCATCGGCATCATTGACTGCCATTCCCCGCCGGTGCTGGAGGAGATGGAGCGCTATGTTGCCGCAGGTGAAATGCAGGAGCTGCCCGGTGGCGGAATCCGCTTCGGGCGGACAACGGTTTTGCTGGGCAGCGAGATTGAAATCAAGGACCCGGGCGCCGGCGCCGTACACATTTTGGCGTTTTTGCCGGACCTGCAGGCGATGCGGGATTTCTCTAGTTGGATGTCCAGGCACATGAAAAACGTGACACTCAGCTCCCAGCGCCTGTATGTGCTTGGACGCGCGCTGCAGGAGGAAGTGAAACGCCGGGGGGGCTTGTTCATTCCGGCACATATTTTTACGCCATACAAAAGTGTTTACGGCAGCGGCTCTTCCCGGCTGGCTCACTTGTTCGACCCTGCGTTGGTCGATGCGGTCGAGCTGGGGCTAAGCGCGGACACCGCAATGGCCAGCTTCATCTCCGAGCTGGACCCGATTCTGTTTGTCACGAATTCCGATGCGCATTCGCTGCCGAAGCTTGGCCGGGAATACAACCGGATGCGGCTTGCTGAACCGTCGTTCCATGAAATTGCGATGGCGCTCCGCGGGGAGCAGGGACGGGGGATTAGCGCCAATTACGGGCTGAATCCCCGGCTTGGCAAGTATCACCATACTTATTGTGCATCCTGCCAGTCTCTATTGATCAGCCGGGAGCAGGATGCCCGCCGCTGTCCGTTATGCGGCCATACCGGAATCGTGCGGGGGGTCATGGACCGCATCCTGGATATTGCAGACCGTGAGGAGCCGCTGATCGGGGCGCAGCGTCCGCCGTATATTTTCCAGGTTCCGCTGGAATTTATCCCCGGTGTCGGCCCCAAGCTGATGAACAAGCTGCTCTGCCGATTCGGGACCGAAATGAACATCCTTCATCAGGCCACCCGCGAAGAGCTGGAGGAAATTGCAGGAGCCGCCATTGCCGGTTCGATAGATTTGGCCAGACAAGGCCAGCTGTCGCTCGAAGGCGGAGGCGGAGGCGTGTACGGCAAGGTTACCCGACGACCATCATCCCGGGGTCATACTATCCGTCCTCCCGACATAGGGTAAGAAGAGGACAAGGTTTGGGGGGACGAGCATGAGCCCGGGAGTACGGACGTATGTGAAGGAGCATTTGGCACTGTTTTTATTTGTTTGTGTCCTGCTGACGATGGGCGTCGTATTCGGAGCGCTCCTGGTCGGAGCTTTATCGCCGGAGCAGAAGCAGGACATGTCGCGGTTTTTGAGCAGCTATTTCCACTATATTCATCAAAATGGCACGATGGGGAATACCCTTTCCTTTTGGGACGTATACAGCCAGCATATGAAGTGGATGCTGCTGATCTGGCTGCTCGGATTGTCTGTCATCGGGCTGCCCTTCATCTGGGTGCTCGATTTCCTGAAGGGGGTTCTGCTTGGCTTTACGATTGCTTATTTGGCGGGCGAGCTGTCGTGGAAGGGGCTGCTGTTCGCTCTTGTTTCCGTTGCCCCGCAAAATATTGTGCTGCTGCCGGCCATCGTTATCACCAGCGTCATGGGGATGTCGTTTACTATTTTTTTGTATCGGCACCGCCTGTTATCCGGGGATCGCTCCGGGTCTGTGATGCAGCAGCTCGTCCAGTATACCTCGGTAGTAGCTTCGCTCGGCATTCTGCTGGCCGGGGTCGCTCTGTTCGAGGTCTATGCATCGCCCCTGATGATGCAGCGGGTTAGCTCCATGCTGATTAGCGTGCTGGATGAAGCGGCTTCATTTCTGTAACACAATCTCCACGAAAAAGGACAGTCGCTTACAATTAATGGGTGTTCCTGTAGGGAAGCGTTGACTTCTTTCGCCAACTCCTTCTATAATAGTTACATGAGTTGAAGGTGCAAGTCGGAGGAGGAGCCGAATGGAATCGCGCATTGAAAAAATAAAACAGCAGCTGCAGTCCCAGGGCTACAAGCTGACGCCGCAGCGTGAAGCGACCGTTCGAGTCTTGCTTGAAAATGAGGAAGACCATTTATCTGCGGAAGATGTGTTTATGCTAGTAAAGGATAAGGCTCCGGAGATCGGTCTGGCTACTGTATATCGGACTTTAGAGCTTTTGAGCGAGCTTCATGTCGTAGAGAAGATGAATTTTGGCGACGGTGTGGCGCGCTACGATTTGCGGAATGAAAGCAACCGTCACCATCACCACCACTTGATTTGTGTGCAGTGCGGAGCCGTGGATGAAATTATGGAGGACTGGCTGACACCGCTGGAAGAACGGCTGGAGCAGGAATTTAACTTCAAGGTGCACGATCACCGGCTGGATTTCATGGGAGTTTGCCACCGCTGTAACGACAAACAAAAAGCAGAGAAAGAACCGGATTCGGATAAAAACGCTTGATGCTGCCTCATGCAGAAATCAAGCGTTTTTTATTTAAAACCGGGATGTACCTGCGTTTATTTGCGGATTTGTTTCGTTTCCGGCATGGATACCGCCCTGCTGCCAGGAGCAACTCGGCCACAATAATCATAAATAAAATGATGACAGTTCGGCACACTAGAAAGTGGAAACAAATCACGGCTAAGGAGGGAGATGCCATGACAGCGCAATCGATGATCATTGGTGTTCCGAAGGAGATCAAAAATAATGAGTACCGCGTCGCTCTTACACCTGCGGGAGCCGGGATGCTCCGAATGGCGGGACATGCTGTTGTTGTGGAGCGGGGAGCCGGTGAAGGCAGCGGCTTCAGTGACGGCGATTACGAGCAGGAAGGCGCTGTAGTGCTGCCGACCGCTGACGAGGTATGGGAGCAGGCCGGCATGATTATGAAGGTCAAGGAGCCGCTGCCGGAGGAATATGACCGTTTCCGGCCGAACCAGGTGCTGTTCACCTATTTACACCTGGCCGCTGCGGGCGGACTGGGGGCTGCGCTGCTGGAGAAGCAGGTGACGGCAATTGCTTACGAAACGATTCAGCTTGCGGGCGGAGGATTGCCGCTGCTTACGCCGATGAGTGAGGTGGCGGGCCGAATGTCGGTTCAGGTCGGCGCGCAATTTTTGGAAAAAATGAACGGGGGACGGGGGATATTGCTGGGCGGCGTTCCTGGCGTGCCTCCGGCGGATGTTGTGATTTTGGGCGGGGGGATCGTCGGCACGAACGCGGCCAAGATGGCCCTCGGGCTCGGCGCCAGCGTGGTGATTCTCGATCGCAGCTTGGACCGGATGCGGTATTTGGATGATATTTTTGGCGGCCGGGTACGGACATTAATGTCGAATCCGTATAACATTGCCTGCGCTGTCCAGAAGGCGGATTTGCTTATTGGGGCGGTCCTTATCCCGGGGGCCAGGGCGCCAAAGCTGGTGACCGATGCTATGGTGCAGACGATGAAAAAAGGGGCCGTTATCGTCGATGTCGCGGTCGATCAAGGCGGAACCATCGAGACGGTGGACCGGGTAACGACCCACAGCAATCCTGTCTATGAAAAGCATGGCGTCCTTCATTACGCGGTCGCGAATATGCCGGGCGCGGTACCCCGGACCTCGACGCTGGCTTTGACGAATGTGACGATTAGCTACGCCCTGGAGCTGGCGGCGAAGGGCTTCAAGCAAGCGGTAACGGACAATGAGCCGCTGCGGCTCGGCGTCAACACCTACAAAGGGCAAATGACGCATCCCGCCGTAGCCGAAGCGCTCGGTTATTCCTACACCCCCCTGATGAAGCTGTTGGAGGGAGACAAGGTCCGCTACGAGCATTTAAGCTGACGCCTCCGGGTTCATACGGCTTGGACCGCAGGCATACGATAAAAGGAGGGCAAAACTTCGGCAAAGGGGCAAAACCAATGATATTCAGTGTGCGCAAATGGTGGATGAGAGGGAAGTTTGTTTTTATGCTGCTGCTGCTGTCCTTTCTGCTATATCATCTGTTTCAATTTGTCTCCTCGTGGGTTGAGCCGATGCAGCGGTATAAAGAACCGAGCGGACGGGCGGTAAAAGCCTTCGAGCCGGACGGGGAGCCCGCACGTCCAGAGACGGTGCTGGACCGGCTCATTTTATTTTACTGGATCGGGGAATAGCCTGCGGAAGGGAGCCGGTTATACGTAACCCTCCTTCGGGCAGGAGTTTTGTACGGTCTTGTGGAATGTTTATTTAGAGAAACTGACATGACATGGTGTCCCGGCGGGCAGGTGAACGGAAGCCTTGCTTTTGCCGTGGACAGGCGTAAGGGGAGCGGCGCAGGTTGGAACAGGCCATTCAGGATTGGATAAACAGCTTGTCTCACGAACGGGGCTTGGCAGCAAATACGCTTCAATCGTATGAGCGGGATGTAAGGCAGTACATGCATTTTTTGAGGGACAGCTACGAGCTGTCCGGGTGGGGGGACAGCCGGAAGCTGCATTTGACGGCATTCCTTCTGCAGCTGAAGCAAAGCCGGAAAACGGCGGCGACGATTTCACGATCCTTGGCCGCGATTCGGGCCTTATATAAATATTTGCTGCGGGAACGGCTGGTGGACCACGATCCGTCCGTACATATGGAAGCTCCGCGAATCGACCGCAAGCTGCCGAAGGTAATCAGCCTGACTGACGTGGAGAAGCTGCTGGAAGCGCCGCAGACGGATACGGAAGCGGGTGTCCGTGACAAGACGATGCTGGAGCTGCTGTATGCAAGCGGCATTCGTGTGTCGGAGCTGGTCGATTTGAATGTGGACAGCATTAATCTGGATATGAGCTTTGTACGCTGTGTCGGGAGTGGCGGCAAGGAACGTATTATTCCGCTTGGCGGAATTGCCGTGGAGTGGCTCCGCCAGTATATAGGCGGCGCTCGCGCGGCGCTGGTAAGGCAGGATACACTAGCTGAGCCGGCGCTGTTCATCAGTCAGCTCGGCACCCGGATGACCCGTCAGGGCTTCTGGAAGCTGCTGAAAAAGTACGCGCAGGCCGCCGGAGTAGATGCGGACATTACACCGCACACCCTTCGTCATTCCTTCGCTTCGCACCTGCTGGAGAATGGCGCTGATTTGCGCGCCGTGCAGGAGATGCTTGGCCATGCCGACATCACCACCACACAGGTGTATGCCACGGTCACGAAAAAAAGGTTGAAGGATGTTTACGAGCTGGCCCATCCGCGGGCGAAGCAAAAGTAACGGGACAAGTTCACCGGCGGTTTTAAATTCCATAGTTCGCAGCCGGACTGCCGCAGCCAATTCATCGCTGGAATTCGAACCGCGTGCAGCGTACAATCCGTCGTAAAGCGCACCTCTTAGAAAAAGCATGGGTACAGCCTGATGGTTTGCCTGGTGCAATTTTTCGAAGGGGTGCCTTTTCTTCATGGCTTCGAGGTCGTAAGCCCCGGGCTTCCGGTGTAGCTAGGGAAACATGCTCTCTGCTCCGGTTGCCCCGTTACAGCGGCTTATGCGATAATAACTGCATGATCTGAAAATGTTAAACCTTGGATGCCTCATCATCCAGAAGCAGCCAAACGTGCTTGCAATGTACAAGGAGGGGAACCGGTGAGTTACCGCAGAATTATTTTTATCGTGCTGGACAGCGTGGGCATTGGCGAGCTTCCCGACGCGCCACGGTTCGGAGATGAAGGGGCGCATACCCTCGGCCATATTGCCGCCCGCCGGGGGCTGAAGCTGCCGAACCTGGCCCGGCTTGGTCTCGGGCATATTGCGCCCTTGACCGGAATTGATGCTGTAGAGGAGCCTTTGGGCGGCTATGGCAAGATGGTGGAAACCTCGGTCGGCAAGGATACGATGACCGGGCATTGGGAGCTGATGGGGCTGCGGGTGGATATCCCGTTTCAGACGTTCCCGGACGGGTTCCCGGAGGAGCTGCTTCAAAGGTTTACGGAGGCGACAGGCCGTCCGGTCATTGGCAATAAGCCGGCCTCCGGTACGGAAATATTGGTTGAGCTCGGCGAAGAGCAGCTTCGGACTGGGGCATGGATTGTATATACGTCAGCGGACAGTGTGTTCCAAATCGCCGCCCACGAGCAGAAAATCCCGCTGGAGGAGCTGTACCGCGGGTGTCAAATCGCCCGTGAGCTGACCCTGGAAGCGCCGTATGCGGTGGGCCGCGTTATTGCAAGGCCGTATACCGGAGAGCCGGGAGCCTTCGAGCGCACACCGAATCGTCACGATTACGCAGTGAAGCCCCCGGCGCCAACGGTGATGAACCAATTGAAGGACGCGGGGCTGGATATCATTGCAGTGGGCAAAATCAATGACATTTATTCCGGCGAAGGGGTTACCCGCGCCATGTCCACCACATCTAATGCAGACGGAATGGCGAAGACGAAGGCGGCCTTGGCAGAGGACTTCCGCGGATTGCTTTTTACAAATTTGGTTGACTTCGATTCCTTGTACGGGCACCGCCGCGATCCGCAAGGGTACGGTCAGGCGCTGGAGCAATTCGATGCCTGGCTGCCTGAGCTGATGGAGTCGATGCGCAGCGATGATTTGCTGCTATTGACCGCTGATCACGGCAATGACCCGTATCATAGCGGAACGGATCATACGCGTGAATATGTCCCGCTGCTGGCCTGGAGCCCTTCGATGAAGAGCGGGCGTTCTCTTGGCATTCGTGATACCTTTGCCGATGCGGGGGCGACGGTCGCTCATAATTTCGGGCTGCAGGCGGAATATGGCACGAGCTTTTTGAATGAGCTTGACAATTAAGTAAGGATGCCGAGATTGGGGAGGAAGCCGAATGATACGACAGGAACTGAGTTTGACGGACCGAATTAACCAGGCGAAGCAATTTATTGAAGAGGAAATCCCGTTCATGCCCCAAATCGGGCTTATTCTCGGATCGGGCCTTGGCGTGCTTGCGGAATCGGTGCAGAATGTTACGGTGATACATTACGAGGAAATTCCGCATTTTCCGGTCTCCACTGTGGAGGGACATGCGGGAGAACTGATAGTCGGCGAGCTGCAGGGGAAAAAGGTATTGCTGATGAAGGGCCGCTTCCATCTGTATGAGGGCTACTCGGCACAGCAGGTTGCGTTTCCGATCCAGGTGATGAAAGCGCTCGGGATTCATACCGTGCTGATTACGAACGCCGCCGGAGGCGTGAATGAACAGTTCGAGGCCGGAGACTTGATGCTGATTACCGATCACCTCAATTTGATGTACCGGAATCCGCTTATTGGTCCTAACGATTCCGAGGTTGGCGTGCGCTTTCCTGATTTGTCCGAAGCGTACAGCAGCAGGCTGCGGTCGGTGGCAATCGAATCGGCAGAGGAGCAGGGGGTTTCGCTCCGTCAGGGCGTGTACGCGGGACTGCTTGGCCCGTCCTACGAGACGCCGGCCGAGATTCGCATGCTGCGCAAGCTGGGGGCGGACAGCGTCGGGATGTCTACTGTTCCGGAGGTCATTGCGGCAAGGCATAGCGGTCTGGAGGTGCTGGGCATCTCCTGCATCACCAACATGGCGGCAGGCATACTCCCTCAGCCGCTGTCCCATGATGAAGTAATGGAAACGGCTCGTCGTGTACGCAAGCAATTCGCCGGGCTCATTCATGGCATCCTGGCCAAACTGTAGGAGGCATGGAGAAGACGATGACAATGAATCTGCAATCCGAACTGCTTGGCGCAGTAAAACAGGCTGCGGAATACATCCAATCCCGTATAACCGCTGCGGGCGCAGCGCTTCCGGAGTGGGGGCTGATTCTTGGATCCGGCCTGGGGGAGCTGGCTGATCAGGTTGAAGAGGGAGTCCAGATTGCCTATGGGGACATACCGGGCTTTCCGGTGTCCACCGTGGAAGGACATGCGGGACAGCTGGTCATCGGCCGGCTGGAGGGACGTCCGGTGGCCGTCATGCAGGGCCGGTTTCATTATTACGAGGGCTACAGCATGCGCCAGGTTGTGCTTCCGGTGTACGTGCTGCGCCGGCTGGGTGTACGTGTACTTGTGATTACGAACGCCGCCGGAGGCATGAACCGTTCCTTCCAGCCGGGGGATCTGATGCTTATCGAGGATCATTTGAATATGACGGGCGACAATCCCCTTATCGGACGCAACGACGCCGATCTGGGCGTTCGTTTCCCCGATATGTCCACCGCCTATGATCCGGAATACCGCTCGCTTGCCCGAACGCTGGCGGGCCGGATTCAGGGGGAAGACGGAGAAGCGCTTCGGCTTGTGGCGGGAGTTTACTGCGGGATCAGCGGTCCGGCGTACATGACTCCAGCGGAGCTGACGATGCTGGCTGAGCTGGGCGGCGATGCAGTAGGCATGTCCACTGTTCCAGAGGTGATTGCCGCCCGTCATGCGGGACTGCGTGTGCTGGGCATCTCCTGCATAACCGATATGGCAATCGGCGAGGAGCTTGAGCCGCTCACTCACGAGCAGGTGGTTGCTGTGGCCAACCGAACGAAGCCGAAGTTTACGCAGCTTATCCGGTTGTTTGTGCAAGAAGCGGCCGTGTAGCGGCGCAGGGCTTCCAAGACGCGGGGCCTGCGCGGAGAAACTGGTTTTACATTTCAAAACCGTCTTTGCTGCTTTTGTCCATGCAACCAGCGGCTGCAGCCTGCCAATAGATGCTATCGGCGGAGTGCGGCCGCTTTTGCCGTCAATGGCTCCCGCGGATTTTCCCATATTCAATAGCATCACTCCGTTTGCCGCATTCCCGATCCCATAACCGCCAAGCCTCCTTCTTTCGACAAGGTTTTGCACCATTTGCTAAGGAAGGAAATGCCAATGTATAATGAGTTTATACAACAATTGGGAGAGGGATGTGGCAGTGATGAAGAAATATGTCGCGGGTGTTTTGACTGGAGTGCTGTTAACCTGCTCAGTAACGGCTTTTGCGGATGATGCCCGGCAAATTATCGGCAAAGCGGTGGATGGTACCTTATCGTTAGTCATTGACGGCAAGGCATCGCCGAAGGATGTTATCGTCATTGAAGGCGACAGCTATTTTCCGGTCCGGGCGGCAGGGGAAATATTCGGCTATGAGGTAGGCTATGACGATGCGGCGAAGCAGGTGAAATTAACGAAGCCGAACAAAGGCGCAACGGGTACCGGTGGAACGAATGCGGACAAGCCTTTGGCTGTGAAATCCAGCGATCTGGCCTTGAATTCGACCAAGGTGTACCTGGTTGTCCAGGAGAACGGAGACCAGTATTTGCCGGTTATGGTATTTGAGAAATATGTCAGCAATGACGGGCAATACCTGACGGTAAATCTTGGACCGGGCAAAATCATCAGCTTTGCGAACAATCAGCCGTACGAAGCGGGCATTGCAGGCTATGTTTCGGACCAGATTTACGTAAAATTGTCTGCTCTGGGTCTAAAGGCTTCTGTAAGGGGCAACAATATTATATTGGATCGATTGCAATAAGTGCGGGGGCCAGTACGCGGCCTGTAGTTATAATGGGGAGTGAACGGACATGCGGACCGTGGATCTTATTCAAAAAAAACGGGATGGCGGGGAGCTGACCGCTGAGGAAATCAGCTTTCTGATTCAGGGCTACGCGGAAGGCCGCATCCCGGATTATCAAATCGCTGCATGGTCGATGGCTGTGTTTTTTCAAGGAATGACAGCCCGCGAGACCGCTGAGCTGACGCTGGCGATGGCCCGATCGGGCGACCAGATGGATCTCGGATCGATTCGGGGAGTGAAAGTGGATAAGCACAGCACCGGCGGCGTGGGAGATACGACGACACTGATCCTTGCCCCTCTTGTAGCCGCCGCCGGGGTTCCTGTGGCCAAAATGTCGGGTCGCGGGCTCGGCCATACCGGGGGCACGATCGATAAGCTGGAGTCGATTACCGGCTTTCAGGTGGAGCAGAATCGGGAAGACTTTATTGATTTGGTGAACAAGCATGGCGTGGCTGTGATCAGCCAGTCCGGCAACATTACGCCTGCGGACAAGCAGCTGTATGCCCTGCGGGATGTGACGGCGACTGTGAATTCAATCCCGCTCATTGCCAGCTCTGTCATGAGCAAGAAGATTGCTTCCGGTGCGGATGCCATTGTACTGGATGTGAAAATCGGCAGCGGCGCCTTCATGAAAACAATCGAGGATGCGATTCGGCTTGCGCAAGCCATGGTCGATATCGGAACGGAGGTTGGCCGGGAAACCGTAGCTGTTATTACCGGAATGGAGCAGCCGCTTGGCCGGGCCATCGGCAATGCGCTGGAGATCCGAGAGGCCATGGATACCTTGCGCGGACAGGGTCCTGCCGATTTGACCGAGCTGTGCCTGCTGCTGGGAGCTCATATGCTTGTGCTCGGACAGGCGGCTTTAACTGTCGAGGAGGGCTATGAGGAGCTGCAGCGTCTCATTGAAAACGGCTATGCCTTGAAAAAATTCAAGGAATTTGTTGCCGCCCAGGGCGGAACGCCGTCGTTCATTGATCAGCCGGGCCTGCTGCCGTCCGCAGGCCACAGCTTCACCGTGACCGCTCCGGCAAGCGGATTCGTCCACCGGCTGGAGGCGGAAGAAATCGGTATCTGTGCCATGATGCTCGGTGCCGGGCGAGAAACGAAGCAGTCAGCCATTGATCTCGGTGCCGGAATTGTCCTGCTCGCCAAAATCGGAGACGTGGTCGAAGCCGGACAGCCGATCGCCGAGCTGCATACGAGCCTGACCGACAGCAGTGTGCTGGAACGAATCCGCGAACGTCTGCTTGCCGCGGTGACGATTGCTCCGGAGCCTGCCTCTGCTCCGCCGCTAATCTATGCCATTGTAACGAAGGATGGCGTGAAAAGGGTCTGATTTTGGCCCAGGCGCAGGAGAAGTAAAAACAAGCTTCGAAGCTAGCCTATAACCGAAAGCCCCTGAATGTTCAGAGCTTATCTCTGAACATTCAGGGGCTTTTTGACTGGAGGAATAAATTCCCATCATTACGTCCAAACTAGAAAGCATCTGCATGCACGCCGAAGACCACTATCAGGAGGGGTAAGCATCGTGTTCAAAAAAGCATGGATCGTGTTCATTTGTTTGGGAATGCTGAGTAGTTGGCCGCTGACGGTTATGGCAGCCAAAGAGGAAAGCAAAGCGCAGGCGCCGGATCTCGCGCCAAACGCCAAGTCAGCAATTTTGATTGATGCTGATACCGGTACAGTCATTTATGAGAAAAGCAGCAATGAGAAGCTGCCGCCCGCCAGTATTACAAAGGTGATGACGATGCTGCTCATTATGGAGGCTCTGGATGACGGCAAGCTTAAAATGGGCGATAAGGTCAGTACAAGCGAACATGCCGCCTCTATGGGAGGATCGCAAATTTTTCTGGAGCCGGGCGAGGAAATGACGGTCGAAGAAATGCTGAAGGGCATTGCCATGGCCTCTGGAAATGACGCTTCCGTAGCGATGGCGGAGAAGATTGCCGGGACAGAGCAGGGCTTCGTGGACATGATGAATGAAAAAGCGAAGCAGCTCGGGCTGAAGAACACACATTTCGCGAACGTCAACGGCCTGCCTGCGGACAATCATTACACCTCGGCGGCCGATATTGCCGCCATGAGCCGCGAGCTGCTAAAGCACGAGGAGGTTACAAAGTTTACGGGCCAGTATCAGGATTACTTGCGCAAAGAGTCCGCGAAGCCGTTCTGGCTTGTAAACACGAATAAGCTGGTCCGTTTCTACAGCGGGGCGGACGGGCTCAAAACAGGCTATACCAGCGAAGCTAAATATTGCCTGTCAGCAACCGCTAAGCGCGACAATTTCCGGATTATCGCGGTGGTCATGGGAGAGCCGGATACAAAAACCCGCAATAACGAAGTCACACATATGTTTGATTACGCCTTCTCCCAGTATACGAATTACCCGATTGTGAAGTCCGGCGATGCGATTGGCACGCTGGAGGTCGAAAAGGGTGAGCAGGCGCTGGTTCCGCTTGTTGCGTCACGGCATTACAGCGTTCTCCTGCGTAAAGGCGAGCCGACGGATCAGATCCGTCATGAGCTGCAGCTGGATCCGAAGCTCAAAGCGCCGATTGAGGCCGGACAGCAGGTCGGAAAGCTGGTTGTGTTTAAGGGAGAGCAGACCATTGCCGAGTTTGCTATCGAATCGCCGGTGAAGGTGGAAAAGGCAGGCTGGTGGACCCTGTTCAAGCGGACCGGCAAAAAGCTGATGCTGCTCGATTAAACAACGCGCAGGTCTGCCGGATTCCGACACGTTTGTCGGACAGCCACTTCTTTTAGCGGAACGCTTCTAGTTTTGTCAGCTGGCAGGAACTGGCTCCTGGATTGTAGAAATGATTGAACATGCGAATCACATTCTGATTCTGCACTGAATCGGCTTGGCTTCGCCAAAGCCCGGCCCAAAGGAGTGAGCATGTTCATGAGTTTGCAGATCGAGATGGAGCATCACCGTAAAACCCTGATTGTCCGCTTAAAGGGAGAGCTTGACCATCATACGGCCGATACCGTCAAAGCACAGCTGGAGCGGGAGATTCTAAAAGGGAATGTGACTCACATTGTACTTAGCATGAAGGAGCTGACCTTCATGGACAGCTCCGGGATTGGCGTTGTGCTGGGCCGTTACAAGCAAATCACAAGCCGGGGCGGCAAAATGGTTGTCTGTGATGTCAGTCCCGCAGTGTACCGTTTGTTTGAAATGTCCGGGCTCTTTAAGATACTTCACTTCCAGGACAATGAGCATGAGGCCTTGTCCAGTCTGGAGGTCGTATCATAATGTATACCAACCATATGAGCCTGCAATTTGCCAGCAAGTCGGAAAATGAGTCGTTTGCTCGTGTTGCCGTCGCTGCTTTTATCTCTCAGCTGGACCCGACGCTGGATGAGCTGACCGATCTGAAAACGGTTGTCTCCGAAGCGGTGACCAATGCGATTATTCACGGGTATAACAACCGCGAGGACGGGATTATCCGGATCGAGGCCCGGATCGAGGGGGATGTCATTCTCTTGTCCATTGAGGACTTCGGGAGCGGGATTGAAGATGTGGAGGAAGCCCGCCAGCCGCTGTTCACATCCAAGCCTGAGCTGGAGCGGTCGGGAATGGGCTTTACCATTATGGAAAACTTCATGGATGAGCTGGAAATCGTAACCGCACCCGGACAAGGCACAACAGTGAGAATGGTGAAGCGAATCGAATCTAAAAAAGCGCTAGTGAACTAGGGGTTGGAGCTATGGACGTGGACTTGAAGCATGCCTCTCACAACTATCTTGACGACCAGGAAGTGAAACGTTTAATCGCGATGAGCCAAGCCGGAGACACAGTGGCCAGAGAAACCTTGGTACACTGCAATATCCGTCTCGTATGGTCTGTCGTGCAGCGTTTTTTGGGTAGAGGCTATGAGCCGGAGGATTTATTCCAAATTGGCTGCATTGGGCTGCTCAAATCGGTGGATAAATTTGATTTATCCTATGATGTAAAGTTTTCCACGTATGCGGTGCCGATGATCATCGGCGAGATTCAGCGTTTTTTACGTGATGACGGTACGGTCAAGGTCAGTCGTTCACTCAAGGAGCTAGCGAATAAAGTCAGGAAGACGAAGGACGAGCTGTCCAAGCGCATCGGCCGTTTGCCGACCATTAAGGAAGTGGCGGAGGAGCTGGGTCTGACCCCGGAGGAGGTCGTCTTTGCTCAGGAAGCAAACAAGCCTCCCACCTCGATACACGAAACGGTTTTCGAGAATGAAGGAGACCCGATTACACTGATGGATCAGATCGCGGATGAATCGCAGGACCGCTGGTTTGATAAGCTCGCCTTAAACGAGGCGATTAGCGCTCTATCCGAGCGGGAACGGCTGATTGTTTATCTGCGGTATTATCGGGACCAGACACAGTCGGAGGTGGCCGGTCGGCTGGGGATTTCCCAGGTGCAGGTGTCCCGGCTGGAAAAGAAAATTTTGCAATCGATCAAGGACCAGATCGCTCAATGAGCATCTGGTCTTTTTTTGCGTACGCCCAGCTAGTGAAGGAAGTGGAACGATGGCCTTCGGCGCAAGCAGGGCACGCCCGCTCCACCTCGCCGTCCGCGCATATTTATGGCTGATCTGGTAATTCTATAGCCATCAGCTGCAGGGCGGTGAGAAGCATGGATTCCAGGAACAGGAAGAGAGATCCGGAGCGCAAGCAGGACCGGAACAGCTTGTTTGACCGTCTGGTCATTGAAGACTACAAATCCACGCCGATTTCTTCTTCACTGGAAGAGAACAGGCGGCTGTTAATGGCTATTTATAAGGATTGCTCTGATATGGTGCTGCGGGAATTTCACATTGAAGATGGTCCGGCGGCAATCATGTTTTACATTGACGGTATTGCCAAAACGGACGCTGTGGATATGGCGATGAAAGCGCTAATGATTCTAGAGGGCGGAGAGCATTTTATTGAACAGCTCCAAAAAAATACGCTGCCCGTCACACAAATGGCGACACTGGACAATTTCGGCGATTTGTTTATGAATGTGCTGTCGGGAGATACGGGGCTTCTTGTAGAGGGCAACCGGGTGGCGGCATCACTTGGTCTAAGGGGAGCGGAGCACCGCGGAGTTTCGGAGCCGGAAACCGAATCGGTCATCCGCGGGCCGCGTGAAGGCTTCACGGAGCATTTGCGGACCAACACGGCGCTCATCCGTCAAAAAATTAAATCTCCGCGTTTGAAAATGAAGCCGCTCATTGTCGGCCGGGAGACGAATACGAGTTTAGTTGTTACGTATATACAGGGGCTGGCTGATCCGAAGCTCATTGACGAGGTCGTTGCCCGCATTGAACAAATTAAAATCGACGGTGTCCTGGAGAGCGGTTATATAGAAGAACTCATCCAGGACAACGGTTATTCGCCATTTCCGCAGCTGCAGATTACGGAGCGTCCCGACACGGTTGCCGCTTCCCTGCTGGAAGGCCGGGTCGCCATCCTGGTAGACGGAACCCCGTTTGTCATGCTGGCTCCAATTGTGTTCTGGCAGTGGCTTCAGGCCAGTGAGGATTATTACGAACGATTTTATCTCGGTACGTTTCTGAGATTTCTGCGTCTGCTCTGCCTGTTTCTGGCCCTGCTTACACCGGCGATTTATATCGCTTTATCCACCTATCATCAGGAAATGATTCCGACGAACCTGCTCCTGAGCATTGCCGCTTCCCGGGAGCCGATACCCTTTCCGGCCGTGGTAGAAGCGATGATTATGGAGCTTGCGTTTGAGGCGCTTCGCGAGGCAGGCATTCGGCTGCCGAAGACAGTCGGGCAAGCGGTCAGTATATTGGGCGCGCTGGTAGTAGGGCAGGCGGCGGTTCAAGCCGGCATCGTATCGGCGGCCATGGTCATTGTCGTCTCCATTACAGGGATAGCGTCCTTTACCCTGCCGCGCTACAACGCCGCCATTTCGGTCCGTCTGCTGCGCTTTCCGCTGATGCTGGCCGCCTCCTTGGTCGGGCTGCTCGGCATTGTCATCGGGGTCATGCTCATTATCGGCCATATGGCCCGGCTTCGTTCATTCGGTGTTTCGTACTTGTCTCCTGTCGCTCCGCTGTCCGTGACAGACTTCAAGGATGTTGCTATTCGCGCTCCCTGGTGGCAAATGAAAACCAGGCCGGCTTTTATGGACGCTGCTGATGCCGATAGGCTGGGACAGCAAACAGAGAAATTGGGTCAGAATGGAGATGCTGCCGAGAATGGAACCCGGAATAATTCCAATTCGGATTAAACAAGCTGTCTTGGTGCTGCTGATCGGCCTGCTGCTTACCGGCTGCTGGGACCGCCGGGAAATCAATGACGTGGCCTTTGTGCTCGGTACGGCCATTGACAAGGAGGAAGACGGGTACCGGGTCAGTATTTTGATCCCCTTGCCGGGGAACATGGGCGGCACTTCGGGCGGGGGAGGCGGGAGCGGAGGGAAAAACCCCTACACCGTGAAGTCCGAGGTGGCCAAAACACCGCGTGAAGCAATCATGAAGCTGCAGCTGGGACTGTCACGCAATCTTTTTTTTGCTCACCGCCGTGTCATGCTGCTGAGTGAAGAGGTGGTGAAGGAAGGCATTGAGCCGCTGATGGATAGCGTGACCCGCATTCCGGAGAACCGGCTGACGACGTTGATGGCGGTCACCAAAGGAAAGGCGCACGATTTTTTAAGTGCGGATATTAAGCTGGAACGGTTTGCGACGGAGCAGATCAGGGAGCTGCTCATTTCGGAGTCGACCCTGAAAGCATCTGTTAAGGACGTGGTTTCGGAAATCAATCAGGTAGGGAAGGATATTTTATTCCCGTATCTGGAAATCATCAAGCTAAAGACGGAGAAGGACAAATCCGAAGAGATTCGGGCTACAGGCTTCGCTATAACCAAGAACGGGGTTCAAGTTGGCTTACTGCAGAACGAGCAGGCGCTTAGTGTGCGACTGCTGAGGAGCCCTTTCAAGAGCTATACGGAAACGTGCGCCACGGAGCAGGGGGTTTTCTCAATCGACATCAGTCATGCGACATCGCAAATCAAGCCCGTCATGGAAGGGGACCGCATCCGGTTTGAAGTGAAGGTACATGCGGAAGGAAACATTTATGAGGATATAAGTAATGGGAATACATTTGACAGCATCACCGAGGTGGAGGATGCTCTGGCGCAAAAGATGACCGCGAATCTGGAGCAAACCCTGGACCTGCTAAAATCGAAAAAAAGCGATGTCATCGGCCTGGGCCAGACGTTAGCCATAACGTATCCACAGCAGTGGATGGGCGGGTGGAAGCAGCGGTGGGATGAACTCTATAGTAATTGCGCTATTCAGGTGGCTGTCGATGTGAACGTATACCGTGTCGGCATGACCCGGGAAAATTTGACCGCAGGAGAAAAAGGCGTATGAGAACCAGCTTTATCATCGTTTTTTTTGTCATTTTGTTCAGTACGGTCGGTGTGTATTGGCGGACCCTGAAAATCCCCAGCAGCAAGGTGCTGTTTATTGTTCTGGCGCTCGCTAACGTCACCCTTTACATGATGTATGCCTATAAGCAAGCATTGACCTTTCCCACCGACTGGGTTGTCAATCAACTGGTTCCCTTAATGAACGGGATACTGAAGGGGTAGATGAGGATGCAGCATAAAAACATCTATATCGGGAACTACCATATCATGATCCTGGTCTGTTCTCTGCTCTCGATTTCGAATATGCTTAGCATTCCGATGGCCTTAACCGAGATCTCCCGTCAGGATGCGTGGCTGGCCTTTTTTTTGCCGGTGCCTTACGGCTTTTTGATTACTTTTGCGCTGTATACGCTGATGCGGCGGATGCCGGGGGAAAATATTTTCGAAATCGCGAAGCAGGCTTGCGGCAAATGGCTGGGGGGATTCCTGAATCTGCTCCTGATTGTGTATCTCTTCTACGACCTGGTTGTAAACCTGCGGATGTATGCGGATTACTTTAACTCCTCCATCCTGCTGCGCACGCCCGTCGAATTTATTTTGCTGCTGACGGTGGGACTGCTCATTTTTTTCGGCAACGGGTCCATTGAGGAGCTGGCCAGAACGGGTGCGCTGTTTTTCCCTGTTTTTTTTATTTTGTTTTTGTTTATCCCCTGGATGCTGTCCAATGAGATCGAGCTGAGCAACATCAAGCCGGTTTTTTCTCATGGGGCCATGCTGCCCCTGAAGGGCGGCGTGCTCGGAGCGGGCGCGTTCGGGGACATCATTGCTTTCGGCGCTTTCCTGAATAATGTGAAGCAGCCAAAGGGGCTATATGTCTCAATGAAATGCGGAATTGTCGTGTCCAGCTTCATCTTGACCATTTGGACGCTGCTTGTTGTGGCTACGATTGGAGAAAATACAGCCTCCAAAATTATTTACCTCGGCTGGATACTGGTGCAGCAAATTCATATTACGGACTTTCTGGACCGTGTCGATTTGTTCATTATGTCCTTGTGGCTGCCGAATTTGTTTTTAAAATATACGATTTTGTATCTCTCGATTCTGGTGGGCCTCGGTTCGTTTACGAAGGATAAAAGCTACAAAATGTTTAACGTGCTGACCGGTGGACTGGTGACGATCGTTACGCTGCTTTCGTTTAAAAATGTCAGTCAGGTCATCATGTTCATTGATTTCGGGCTGGTCCCGATCACCTTTACGATTCAGATTATTTATTTGGGCGTTCTGTTTGTTGTTCTGTTTTTTCGCAAAAATAAACCTAGCGCAGCGGGCCGTCAGGAAGGCCTGAAGGGCGGCAAGCTGACGTGGCTTGCGCTGCTGGGCTGTGCTGCGGCAATAGCGATTCCAAGCTTTATCGGGCAGTCGCGCGGGTATTATGGCAGCATCTGCGCGTGCTTGTACGGATTGTGCTTTGTATTGCTGCTTTTCTTTTCGTTCCGGGAATTTAAAAAATCAATCCATCCATACTAAACATAACCAACTTCACGGAAGGGAGTGAGAGGGATGACGTCCCGTTTTCCCCCTGTCCTGTATTTGCGGCTTCGCCGCCGGGTGCTGCTGGAGCAGGGCAAGCCGGTGCTGCTTGGCCGGATAGCCCAGCTGATTGTCGATCCGGAGCTGGAGCCGGCCTTGTCGTCGCTGTTTATTTATGAGCCCAAGGAACAGGACGGTCCGATGATTCTCATTGATATGATGCGAATCGTGGAGCAGGTGAAGCGCCGCTTTCCGGAGCTGCAAATTGAGCATTATGGTGAGCCGCATACCCTGATTGAAATTAAAACCACGCCAGCCAAGCCCAATATGCCGCTTATGGTATTGGTCTGGCTGCTGCTGTTTGTCGGCAGCGGTCTGGCAATTATGAATTTCCATGCGGATGTGAGCATGAGAGAGGTTCATGTCCGGCTTCATGAGCTTGTAACCGGTCAGGAGCCCAAGCATTTGCTCTGGCTGCAAATTCCTTACTCCATTGGGCTTGGGGGAGGCATGGTGATTTTCTTTAACCAGCTGTTTCAGAAGAAAATCAGCGAAGAACCGAGCCCGCTGGAGGTGGAGATGTTCATGTACCAGGAAAATTTGAACCACTATGTGGTCACCTGCGAGTACGAGAAGTCTAATCCGTCCGCCCAGGAAGGCGAGAAGCCGTCATGATGACGGCTTTGCTGCAAAACGCGGTCTTGGCGTTCATCGGCATCGCGGGAGGCGTTGCTGTCGGCGGCGGTCTGGTTGCTTTTCTCGTGGTGCTGGATATCATCCCGAGACTGGCCCAAATGACGAAGGGCTTCAAGCAGGTTTCCTGGTTTGAAAGTGCTATTATTGTCGGCACCTTGTACTGGACAGCAGCTGATTTCCTGGATTGGAAGTGGCGTCTGCCGGTGCTGGTGACATGCTTTTTCGGATTGCTCACCGGAATGTTTACCGGTATGCTCGCCGGAGCGCTGACCGAGGTGCTCAATGTGCTGCCGATTATGGCCAAAAGGCTGCATTTGGGCGGCTGGATTGGCTGGCTGCTGATGGCGATGGCGCTCGGTAAGGTTGTCGGGTCGTTGTTTGAATGGTATGTGTTTGGCGAGCTGTAATGAAACTAGACCTTGAGAGGTGAACGGCATGAGTACAACAGACGGTTTTCATCATAATCATCCGCCTGACGGTGAAATGCCGCCGGATGGCGTTTTGGCCGGACAGGCCGGACAGGCCGGGGAGAAGGAGAAGGCTGACAGCGCGACCGATCAGACGCTGAGCCCGGAGGAGAAGCGCTACAAGGAGCAGCAGGCGATCCCGAAGACGCTTCCCGAGCTGAAGCGGGTGCTGGAAGAGCAAATCGGTCTTGGCACCAGCTTCGATATCGTAAAGCACGAGATGGTGTTCGCAGGAAAGCCGAGCGCATTTGTCTATGTTAACGGTATGGTGAAGGACGACATCCTGACTGACATTATTATGAGGCTCAGTTATTTGGCTGACGGGGCGCTGAGGCATCAACCGGTGCAAACGATGATAGAACAATATATTCCCCATATTCAGGTATCCAAGGCTTCGTCTATGAATGACGTAATATCCCGGGTGCTTGTCGGCAATGCCGCGCTATTCGTAGAGAACGAGGATACGGCAATCACGCTGGATGTTCGCACGTATCCGATTCGTTCGATCACCGAGCCGGATACGGAGCGGGTCGTACGCGGCGCCAAGGACGGGTTCGTGGAGACACTGCTGACCAATATTATGCTCATACGCCGCAGACTGAAGGACCCCCGGATGAAATTCGAGCTGGTCGAGGTCGGTAAGCGGAGCAAAACAAATGTATGCATCGCCTATGTGAACGACATCGCCGATATGGATCTGGTGGAGTCGGTAAGAGACAAGGTCAAGGGCGTAACGATAGACGGAATCCCCCTTGCTGACAAGCAGCTGGAAGAAATTATTTTGGGGAAAAATTGGAATCCGTACCCGCTCGTGCGCTACTCGGAGCGACCGGATGTCGTAGCTGCGCATATGCTGGAGGGTCACGTGGTTTTGATGGTCGATACATCGCCGACGGCCATTATTTTGCCGGCGACCTTTTTCCATCACTGCCAGCATGCGGAGGAGTATCGTCATACTCCATTTATCGGTACCTACCTGCGCTGGGTGAGGTATATCGGGATTTGGGCGTCGCTTTTTCTGCTGCCGCTCTGGTTTCTCATGGTGATGAATCCGGAGTTAAAGCCCGCCGGACTGGAGTTTCTCGGCCCGCAGGAGGAAGGGAAGCTTCCGCTCCTGCTGCAATTTGTCATTGTGGAAATCGGCGTGGACATGATGCGGATGGCTGCTGTTCATACGCCGCAGCCGATAGCGGTGGCGATGGGGCTGGTCGCGGCGATTCTGATTGGGGATATTGCAGTTAAAACGGGCTTGTTCGTCAATGAGGTCATTCTGTATATGGCCGTAGCCTCGATCGGAATGTTTGCGACGCCGAGCTATGAGCTGGGTCTGGCCAACCGCATCGTACGGCTGGCGCTGCTTGTCCTTGCCGCCGCATTCAAGGTGCCGGGCCTTATCATCGGCGCTACGCTGTGGGTAATCATGCTTGCTCTGCAGCGCTCTTACAACTCTCCGTTTTTGTGGCCATTCATTCCATTCCACTTGAAAGGCTTGATATCGCTTATTATCCGCAAGCCGGTCCAATGGGACATTGAACGGCCGAGCATTACCAAAGCCTACGACAGCACCCGCCAGCCGCGAAAAAGCAATTGAACATGCGAATGTGGTCGGCCGACCGCCGGCATGCAGCGAAACACCGCGCGCTGGGAGCTGCGCGCGGTGCGGGAAAGGGCGATGTCCCGGCTGCGCCTGCTCTTCATGTCTCCTGGAGCAGGGTGTCGTGTCCGTACCCGGCCGAATAACGGCTAATTGTTCGGTTTCGGACGTTTAACGGCTATCGCTTTTGGTGCATAGCTGTAAAAAAGTGCAAAAAAAGTCGCCAGAAATCCATTGGCTTTTCGGCGAGGCTATGATAAGTTATTGTTATTGTATGGCGAGAACAATTACAGCCATAGGTCGAGAAAGTGAAATTTTCGTGATGAAGAGGAGACAAACCGATGTATTTGCATGGGACAAGCAAAATTAACGATAAAGGCCATTTGACAATCGGCGGCTGCGATTCCACTCAGCTGGTGGAGCAGTTCGGCACGCCGCTTTATGTTTTTGATGAAGCGTTGATTCGCCAGCGCTGCAAAGAATATGTGGACGCATTCAAGGCGTCCGGCTTGAAGTTCCAGGTAGCCTACGCTTCCAAGGCGTTCTGCGTGCAGGCGATGTGCCGCGTTGCCGAGCAGGAAGGCATGTCGCTGGACATTGTTTC
Organism: Paenibacillus sp. y28; assembly: GCF_037137075.1. NCBI lineage: Bacteria > Bacillati > Bacillota > Bacilli > Caryophanales > Paenibacillaceae > Paenibacillus > Paenibacillus sp. y28. The sequence goes on along the minus strand of NZ_JBBBNV010000001.1, from coordinate 597,606 downwards.
CGACGGCGAGCTGTATACTGCATTGCAGGCCGGATTCCCGGTGGATCGCATTCACTTCCACGGCAACAATAAAACCGTAGAAGAAATCGAAATGGCAATTGATGCCAAAATCGGCTGCTTCGTTGTGGATAACTTCGTTGAGCTGGATATGCTGAACCACATTGCTGGAGAAAAAGGCCAACAGGTCAAAATTTTGCTCCGCATTACGCCTGGGGTTGAAGCTCATACGCACGAGTACATTTCCACAGGCCAAACCGATTCCAAATTCGGCTTTGACCTGGGCAACGGCTCGGCTTACAAAGCGGTTGAAGAGGCTTCCAAGCGTCCGAACCTGCAGCTGCTGGGCGTTCACTCCCACATCGGGTCGCAAATTTTCGAGGTTGAAGGCTTCCGCATGGCGGCTGACAAAGTATCCAAATTCGCAGCCAAAGTGCGCGACGAGCTGAATGTGACCTTCCAGGTCATCAATCTGGGCGGCGGCTTCGGCATCCGCTATGTAGATGGAGATACTCCGCTTCCGGTTGCACAGTATGTACAAGCGATCACAGACGCCATCAAGGATAACTTCGACAACTACAGCTACCCGACGCCTGAGATCTGGGTTGAGCCGGGCCGCAGCATCGTAGGGGATGCCGGTACGACCTTGTACACGGTCGGTACATCCAAAGAAATTCCTGGCGTGCGTAAATACGTCGCTGTAGACGGCGGCATGACAGATAACCCTCGTCCGGCCTTGTATGAATCCAAGTATGAAGCAATCCTCGCTAACCGTGCGAATGAGGCAAATGAGGAAGTCGTATCGGTTGCGGGCAAATGCTGCGAGAGCGGCGACATGCTTATCTGGGATTTGAATCTGCCGAAGGTACAAAGCGGCGATGTGCTGGCGGTTTCTTGCACAGGCGCTTACAACTACGCGATGGCAAGCAACTACAACCGTCTGCGTAAGCCAGCTGTGGTGTTCGTTAAGGACGGCCAGGCAGATCTCGTGGTAAAACGTGAATCGTACCAAGATGTTGCCGGCAATGACGTCATTCCGGAGCGTTTGACGAAGCAAGCTGTATCCAACTAATCCGTTTTCCGGATAAAAGCATATTCGAAGGAGTGATTATCGTGGCAAAACAAGCAAAAATTACATTGGCTAACGGTGGAGAGGTTGTTATCGATCTGTTTGATCAAGATGCTCCTAACACAGTGGCAAACTTTGAAAAGCTGGCTAACAGCGGTTTCTATAATGGACTCGTATTCCATCGCGTCATTCCGGGCTTCGTAGCGCAAGGCGGCTGCCCGAACGGTACTGGCATGGGCGGTCCAGGCTACCAAATCAACTGCGAAATCAACCCGAACAAGCATGAGCGCGGGTCGCTGGCCATGGCGCATGCCGGCCGCAACACTGGCGGCAGCCAGTTCTACATCGCTTACCAGCCGCAGCCGCATCTGGACGGCGTTCATACCGTTTTTGGCAAAGTGTCCAAAGGTATGGAGCATGTGGATGCCTTCCAAGGCCGTGACCGTATGGAGAAGGTTGAAGTCGTGGAGGTTTAATTACCCAACACGGTTTTATAACAAAAAGAGCAGTCTGCATTTCATGCGGGCTGCTTTTTTGTGTTCCCTAAAGCCTAGTCTTTAAGAAACAATTGAAATATTTTCCGGTCTTGACTATGCTGGTAGGTATTAGCTTGTATAGGGGGCGGGGGACATTAGCATTTATATAACAGGAGATATACACGGGAGTATAAACGTTTATCGACTGGGCGTGCGGAAATTCCCTGCCCAGAAGCAGCTGGACCGGTCCTTTTGACATCGATCGTATCATGTCGGAATTTTTGGTGTAAGCAACCTTGACGTGAAAGGTTTAAAATGACGGTTTTTGTTGATTCATGCGGTGAAGCTGTCTTGCTTTATTTTTTTATTGGTGTTATTATGCATGTAACCAGAACTAGAAACTTCATATTTGTTTTGCGTAACTTCGGGGCCGGGTGTAATTCCCGACCGGCGGTGTTTTTCTCCCGGATAGGGGAGGAATGAGTCCGTGAACCGAACAGCATGAGCTTTCGTAATGAAGGCGCATGCCGTGAGGCCGACCTGGTGCGAATCCGGGACCGACAGTATAGTCTGGATGGGAGAAGGGACGCGGGTCGCGAACGGACTGCCTTTGCAAGAAAATGGGAGCTCCCGGACAGGCGAAGCTTGTTTGGTGTGTTTTTATTTGAATTACAAGGCGGAAGGACCGTCTATTTATGGACGGCTGAAGAGCAGCCTCAACCGGTTGTTAGCTTCAGCCATCTTGTGAATACAGCGACTTATTTTGCGCATATCCCACGCCCCTTTGCGATGCAAAGCGGGCTTTTTTAGGTTTGGGAAGAAGCTGTCTGAAGAAGCCATAGGAAGATACCTGATATCAGTCGTGCGGGATCTGCAGGATAACTGTAGGAGGAGGGGAAGGGCTATTCATCCGGAAGTTTTGAACGATGAATTTTATATGCGGCTGGCGCTGCAAATGGCGGAAGCGTGCACCGGCCAAACCGGGATTAATCCGGTAGTAGGCTGCGTGCTTGTCAAGAACGGCAAAATTATCGGCATGGGCGCGCATTTGCAGCGCGGGTCCCATCATGCGGAAATTAACGCCCTGCAAATGGCGGGGCAAGAGGCGCAGGGCAGCACAGCTTATGTCACTCTGGAGCCATGCAGCCATCATGGGCGTACGCCGCCGTGCAGTGACCGTTTGATTGTGGAGAAGGTCGCCCGGGTGGTTGTGGCTTGCACCGATCCTAATCCGCAGGTAGCCGGAAAGGGAATTGCCCGTTTACGCAGCAACGGAATTGAAGTGAAGGTTGGGGTGCTGGAGCAGGAGGCGCTGCGCCTCAACGAACGGTTCTTCAAATTTATTCAAAATAACATGCCGTTTGTAACACTCAAAACGGCCTGCACGCTTGATGGCAAGATTGCGTCCCGGACAGGGGACAGCAAATGGATTACCGGTGAAGCCTCCCGCGCCTACGTACATACGCTGCGCCATCAGCATCAAGCGATTATGGTCGGAGTCGATACGATATTGGCGGATGACCCGCAATTGACTACGAGAACACCGGCTGAGGGCCAGCATCCGCTGCGCGTCATTGTCGATTCCAGGCTGCGCCTGCCGCTGGACTCCAGGGTCGTTCAGGATACGACGGCCAAGACGCTGCTTCTTACGACGAAGCAGGCGTCCATTGAGCAGATTATGAGGCTCAACGCGCATGGTGTGGAAGTGCTGAAGTGCGGGGATGGGCCTCAGGTTGATCTGAAGCTGGCCATGAAGCTGCTGGGCGAGAGGGAAATCGGATCGATACTCCTGGAGGGCGGGGGACGTCTGAACGGGGCGATGCTCGAGGCACGGCTCATTGACAAAATCCTGTTGTTTTATGCCCCGAAAATTATCGGCGGGCTGCAGGCTCCCTCCAACTTCACTTTGGGCGGGGCGGAGCTGATGGCTGACGCTTTGGAGCTTGACCGCGTTGACGTAGCCCGGTTCGGCGATGATGTGTGCATTAGCGGTTATCCCCGTTACCCTGAGCCGGAGGCTGAAGCAAGCGAAAGCGAAGAGGAGTGAGGGCGCATGTTTACCGGACTAATTGAAGAAATCGGTACGCTGCGGCGGGTGCACCGTCGAGGCCAGTCGTTGATTCTGACGCTGGAGGCACGCAAAATACTTGAGGATGTTCAACTGGGGGACAGTATTGCAGTCAATGGGGTTTGCCTGACGGTCATTGAATTTGACCGCCAGCAATTCTCCGTGGATGTCATGCCGGAGACATTCCGGCAAACGACACTGCGGGAGCTGTCCCCCGGGAGCCGGGTAAACCTGGAGCGGGCCATGACGATGGGCCGGCGCTTCGGCGGTCATCATGTGCAGGGCCACGTGGATACCGTTGGACGCATTCTGAACCGAAGCCGCGAAGAGAATGCGGTTGTGTTCCGGATTGAACCGGAGGACCGCCAGGTGATGAAATATGTTGTCCCCCGCGGCTCGATAACGCTTGACGGAATCAGCCTGACCGTGGTGGAGGCGGGAACGCAGCATTTTACCGTTTCGGTGATTCCCCATACGCTGGTGGAGACGGTGCTTCTGCAACGTGAAGCGGGGGATTCGGTCAATATAGAATGTGATGTACTCGGTAAATATGTCGAGCGGCTGCTTGCTTTCGGCGCAGGAGGCCCGCTCGTCGAGCATATGGAGCAGGAAAAGGGCGCAGGCCGTCCGAACGGAGGACTGAGCGCCCAGTTTCTGGCGGATAATGGTTTTATGTGACGGTGTGCAGTGAAAAGGAGGAGAACCATATGGAAGCATCTATTCGATTCGACAGCATCGAGGCGGCTCTGGAGGATTTGAAGCAGGGCAAGGTCATCATCGTGGTAGACGATGAGGATCGGGAGAATGAAGGCGACTTTATCGTTCTGGCGGATCAGGCTACCCCGGAGGCCATTAACTTCATGATTAAGGAAGGCCGCGGTCTCGTCTGCGTGCCGATTACGGAGGAGCGGGCACATGAGCTGGATTTGCCGCCCATGGTCGCCCATAACACGGATTATCACGGAACAGCGTTTACCGTCTCCGTAGACTACAACGCCACAACTACAGGCATATCCGCCCATGAGCGCTCCCAAACCGTGTACGCCCTGATTCATGGGGAGACGAAGCCTGAGGATTTCCGGCGTCCGGGGCATATTTTTCCGCTGATTGCCAAAAAAGGCGGCGTTCTTCGCAGGGCGGGCCATACGGAAGCGGCCGTAGATCTTGCGAGAATGTGCGGCTCGTACCCGGCTGCTGTCATCTGCGAGGTGATCAAGGAAGACGGGACGATGGCACGCGTGCCGGACCTTGCCGAAATCGCCGGTAAGCATAGCCTGAAGCTGATTACGATTCAAGAGCTAATCCGTTACCGGAATGAGAAAGAAATGCTGGTGAAGCGGGAGGTTGAAGCTTCGCTTCCGACCGACTTCGGGACGTTCCAGGTCATTGCATATAGCAATGAGGTCGATCAGAAGGAGCACGTGGCGCTTGTAAAAGGAACCATCGACCCGGACACGCCGGCACTCGTGCGGATGCACTCGGAATGCCTGACCGGGGACGTGTTTCATTCCGAACGCTGCGACTGCGGACAGCAGCTGGCTGCTGCACTTCAGCAGATTAATGAGGCAGGCAGCGGCGTGCTCGTTTATTTGCGTCAGGAAGGCCGGGGCATCGGCCTGATTAACAAGCTCAAAGCGTACGTGCTGCAGGACCAGGGGCTGGACACGGTTGACGCCAACCTGAAGCTTGGCTTTGCTCCCGATTTGCGCGATTATGGCATCGGGGCCCAAATTTTGAGGGATGTGGGTGTACGCCAAATCCGGCTGCTTACCAACAACCCGCGCAAAATCGTTGCTCTGGACGGCTACGGGCTGAAGGTGACCGAGCGGGTGCCGCTGCAAATGGAGCTTAAAGACGGCAATTCGAATTATTTACGCGCCAAGAAGCTGAAGCTCGGCCATATGCTGAACCTGGAGTAAGGCGCTTTTTCAACTAAATTTTAATAAAAAGAAGGAAGGTAGCTATCCTATGTCGAACATCACTATATTTGAAGGCCATTTAATTTCGAACAATCTCAGATACGGCATCGTTGTTGGTCGGTTTAATGAATTTATTTCCACGAAGCTGCTCGGAGGCGCATTGGACGCCTTGAAGCGCCATGGTGTGCAGGAAGAAGAGATTGCGGTTGCTTGGGTTCCGGGTGCATTTGAAATTCCGTTCATCGCTCAAAAAATGGCGGAGAGCGGCAAATATGATGCGGTGATCACACTTGGAGCGGTTATCCGCGGATCGACCCCGCATTTTGACTATGTGTGCAACGAAGCGGCCAAAGGTGTTGCGGCGATTGGACTGAAAACCGGCGTGCCGACGATCTTTGGCGTATTGACCGTAGATTCCATCGAGCAGGCCGTAGAGCGTGCCGGCACGAAAGCGGGGAACAAAGGCTGGGAAGCTGCCGTAACCGCTATTGAAATGGTGAACCTGAGCAAACAGCTGTAGCCAAATAAATTAAGAACAGGAGGGCGCCAGGCTTGACCAAGGTATTATATAAACTGGATACGTTTGAGGGCCCCCTGGATTTGCTGCTTCATTTAATTGAGAAGAACGAAGTGGATATTTACGATATTCCGGTCAGCACCATAACGGATCAATATATGGAGTATTTGGGGACGATGCAGGAGCTGGAGCTGGAGATTACGAGCGAATTTCTGGTTATGGCGGCGACATTGCTGTCCATCAAGAGCAAGATGCTCTTGCCCAAGCCGCCGATTATTGAGCTGGATATGGGCGACTACGAGGATGAGGACCTCGACCCGAGGGCCGAGCTGGTTCAGAAGCTGATCGAATACCGCAAATTTAAAAGCATTGCCGAAGAGCTGCGGGAGAAAGAAGTGGAGCGCAGCCTCATTTACACCCGCGAACCGGAGGATTTGTCAGCGTTCATCCCTGAACTGGAGGACAACCCGGTACGCGGGCTTCGGCTTGCCGATTTGGTGATAGCTTTTCAAAAAGCGATGAAGCGCGCCCAGAGCCGCAATTCAGTCGCGCGTATTCAACGCGACGAAATCTCAGTCAGGGACCGGATGCGACAGCTGGTGGATCTGCTGGATGAGAAGGGCGGCACACTGCTTTTTCTGAAGCTGTTCGATGAGAACACGACCCGTGACGACATTGTCGTTACGTTTATGGCCTTGCTGGAGCTGATGAAGGTGAAAGAAATCAGCTGCTATCAGCATGAGTTGTTTGGGGATATTGTCATTACGGCTAGAGAGGATCGGGAACACCATGGAATACCGGGAACTGAAATCCGTCATTGAGGGCTTACTGTTTGTTGCCGGTGACGAAGGGCTGGACGCCCGGCAAATGGCCGAGGTCGTTCAGCAGGAACCGCTGCTGGTAACAGAGCTTGTCCGCGACTTACAGCAGGAGTATGCAAATTCAGCACGCGGCCTTCAAATTGTCGAGATCGCCGGTACTTATCAGCTTGCCACACTGCCGGAGCATGCACCGTTTTTTGAACGGCTTGCATTTTCTCCCGGCAGGTCCTCTTTGTCGCAGGCTGCGTTGGAGACCCTGGCTATTATTGCCTACAAGCAGCCGATTACCAGAATTGATATTGAAGAAATCCGGGGCGTCAAGTCGGAGCGGGCGCTTCAGACGCTTACCGCCAAGGATTTAATCGAGGAAAAAGGACGGGCGGAAGCGGTCGGCCGTCCTATTTTGTACGGCACGACCAAGGCGTTCCTGGATTATTTCGGCTTATCGGGTCTGGAGAGTCTGCCGGCGGCGCAAGGCTTTGAATCTCTGGACGATTTGGAAGAAGAAACACGTCTGCTATTCGAGAAGCTGGATGCCAAACAGCTGTCGATTGAAGATGTATAGCAAAAAACAAACAAGTTTGGGCATACTAAACTCCATTGACAGGCGCACAGCCGGCTTTGGAGTTTTTTGCTGCTTTGCGGGAAGAAAGGCTGCCTCCATGGTCAGGCGTTACTCGGGTTTTCGGCCTGATACCGGGTCTGAACCCGTTTCGAAGCAGCGGGCGGGCTGCCGGATAGAATACATAGCCATCGAAGTGCCCTCGGAGCAGGCAGCGCTTGGCGGCCAAATCGGTCCTGCTGCCGATGAGAGGAACCGGCTGCGGGGCATCGCCGGATAGTGTACCAGCAAGCCGGCGTCAACCGCTTGCCTGATTAGCTTCGGCGCAGACGGGGGGAGGGAGTATGATGTATGTTTGGTGGGTCATTGCAGGCGGAGTAGCACTACTGCTGTGGATTGTGCTGGAGAGCAATGTGGAGTCCCGCATATATTATCGGCGCCGGCAAACCAATGACCATGTGGTGGTTCAGGTGAAGGCATTGATGGGACTCATCCGATACAAAACAGAAATTCCCGTCATTCGTTTTGAGGGCTGGTCACAAGGGATTTTAGTGGAACGCAAAAAGGCGAACCAGGCATTCGCGCTCAGCCAAGGCTCCGAAAGGCATGAGCAGGTGACCTTGGAAAAAATAAAGGACTACTACGACAAGGCACAGCTTTTTCTGAAGCAATTTGTGGGCTTTTCGGAGTGGTTTACACGCACACTGAAGCATATTCACTGCACATCGTGCTCCTGGTCGACCCGGATTGGCCTTGGGGACACAGTGGGCACAGCCATAAGCACAGGAGCGGTATGGGCAATGAAAAGCTCTCTGCTGGGCTTTTTGTCCCGGTACATCCGGCTTTCAACGATTCCCAAGCTGGATGTTCAGCCGGACTATAACCGTCTGCATTTTTCCACGGAAGGCGATGTTGCCTTGACTATGCGCTTCGGGTACTTGGTGCTTGCTTCGTTTTTGTTTTGGCTTCGTTTTCGTAAAAGACACCGTCATCCGGCAGCGGATCTCAACGCGCGGTAACCGGCAGGATGGCCGGCCTGGTCCGGCCGCCGTGTATAGGCTGGATTTTAATCGGGAAACGAAGGCGATCCCTCATTTTAGGATAAAAAATAAGATGGAGAGCGTAGAAATCGGACTAGAGGCTGTGGCCAATCCAGCGGGTGATTTTTTACAAGGAATAACAGCAGTACGATTGAAAAATACCTCGAACCAGCGTGCGCAGCAGGTAGGCGCCGGCTGGTTTTTCTATGTTTTTCTTATGAAAAACAGATCCGGCTTGGACCCGAATAAGCAGAGAAAAATTTACATTCGAAGGAATGCCATGGCAAGCGATCCTTATAACGGAACATTATACGAAAGTCAATGAAATTTCCCTGAGAGAAATCTTAGGAAATTTTAATCAAAACAGGCAAAGCCTTGTCAGGCTTAAGGTTCCCCGGTTTCTAGCAAATCATGGTATATTGTCCTGTGATATAGTGGATTTAGGTGATTAACACCTAGATTTTGATGAGCTAGAAGGAGGAACTCATGTACATCACGAGAAAACACCGCTTCGTTAAAACAATCGCAGGAACGGTCCTGAGCGCATCATTGCTGGTACCCGCAACATTAGGATGGACAGCTTCCACAGCCCAAGCTGCAACGGAAGCACCGTCCTACTCGGTACAAGACGATTACGATCGGGGCCCTGTTGCCTATACAGCAGAAGAAGAGGCTGAATTGGCTGCGTTAGCTGCGGAAGAAAGCGGTTCCGTTGATTTTGATGTTGCTGAAGCCACTTCGGTTTCCACAATGTCCAAAGCCAGCAATATCATTAGCTACGGCAAAAGATTTTTGGGGGTTCGTTATCAATTTGGAGCAAAGACAGGCAGCACTTCTTCGTTTGATTGCTCGTCTTTTACACAATATGTGTACAAGCAGTATGGCATTAACCTGCCGCGTTCATCCAAGGCCCAGTCCAAAGTGGGCAAATACGTGTCCCGAAGCAATCTGAAACCGGGAGATCTGGTGTTCTTCTACTCCCCGATTCATCATGTAGGCATTTATATCGGCAACGGCAAAATGCTGAACACTTACGGGAGCCCGGGAGTTACGATTTCGAACATCAATTCTTCGTTCTGGAGCAAGCACTATACGACAGCGCGCCGCGTGCTGTAGCAGACTCAGAAACAATAAAATAAAATCACGATGAACAAAATCAAGTCCCGGGAAACCGGGGCTTTTGTGCATGGAAGCGGGGCTTGAAACGGTAGAGGCTGAGACCGGCCGGGCGCTTTAAGCCTGCCTGGTTCGGAGCATCGGAAGAAATGAAGGGTCCCTCCATCTGCTTGCCGTTATCGCATAGTTTCGAGTCGCGAGGCTGATTCTATAAGCACGACACATTTGGAGGGCAGCCCGGTGAAGAAGGCAAGCATACTGGTTATTGAAGATGAGGATCAAATTGCAAAAATATTGCAGCTGGAGCTCACACACGAAGGGTATGAAGCTCAGGTGGCCAGCACCGGCCGTGAGGGCTTGGACCTGTTCTTGTCCGGCCGCTGGGATTTGGTGCTTCTGGATATTATGCTGCCGGAGCTCAACGGACTGGAGGTACTGAGAAGAATCAGACAGGCCAACCGCTTCATCCCGGTGATTCTTCTTACAGCGCGTGATGCTACCCCGGACAAGGTGAGCGGCCTCGATTCCGGGGCCAATGACTATATTACGAAGCCGTTTGAGATCGAAGAGGTGCTTGCCCGGATTCGCGTCTGCCTGCGGGCCAAGCAGCGCAATAGCGGGATTCCGGTACAGGAAGAACCGGGGCCTACGGTGCTGAACGTTGCGGATTTGCGTGTAGATTTGCTGTCGCGCCAGGTTTTGCGCGGCGGCAAGCTCATTGATTTGACGCCCAAGGAATTCGATTTGCTGGTTCATCTCATGGAGCATCGCAATGAAGTGCTGAGCCGGGAAACGATCATCAATCAAGTATGGGGATTCGATTTTGTAGGAGATACGAACGTTGTGGATGTGTACATCCGGTATTTGCGCAAAAAAATAGACTACCCGTTCAAGGTTCCGCTGATTCATACGTACCGGGGGGTCGGCTACAGCATTAAAGAAAGCACCTGAAATGGGGTTGTGAACGGGTGGGGTACAGATTTGGATTCGGGCTGCTTCCCAAGCTCCGCATTAAATGGAGACTGGTGCTTTGGTCGGCTCTTATGCTCATCGTGCTGTATACAATCTGCACCTTCATTCAGTATATGGTGATCCATCAATGGATCATGAAGCAGGAAGAGACCGGAATGCGCAAGGATGTTGTAGAGCTGCTGCAATACTTTCAAGATAAAAACGAGGAGCTGGATGAGGCCGGAATTCGGCGCAGCCATAATTTTTTGGCCCAATTTATTCAGAAATCACAGCTTATCCGAATTTTGGATTCTCAGGGTAACCCGATTCTTACCGTATCCAACGATTTGCCGGAGAACTGTATTCACCCGGAGGTAAGCAGCGGAATGCAGCTTTACAGCACCTGGTATGAGGACGAGCATATTATGGTTGCCCGGAGTCCGTTAATAACATCCCATTATCAGGGGACGCTCGAAATCGTTCATAGTCTTGAAGCGTTCGATGAGCTGAATGGAATTATTGTCTTGATGATGACGGCCGGGGGAATGGTAGCTATCGTGCTCAGCCTGGCGGGGGGCTTCGTAATTACAAATCAGCTGCTGAAGCCGCTTCAGGCGCTGGCGGAAACGATTAAGAACGTCAAACAAAAAGGGCTGCATGAGCGGGTCGCAGTTGCGGGCGAGCGGGATGAACTCTCGCATCTGGCGAATTTATTTAATGACATGATGACACAGCTTGAGGCTTCTTTTGTAAGCCAAAAGCAGTTTGTGGAGAACGCATCCCATGAGCTGAGGACCCCGCTATCCATCATTCAGGGCCACTTATCTTTGCTTCATCGCTGGGGCAAGCGGGACCCGGCTATATTGGAGCAGTCATTAACGGCTTCTCTTCATGAAATTCACCGGCTTAAAACGATTGTGGATGAGCTGCTGCAGCTGACTCGCGCGGAATCCGAGCATGATCCGCAGAATATGAAGCCGGAGCTGCTGCGCCCGATTGTGGAGCAGACGGTCGAACAATTCGCATTTTTGCATCATAAGTTTGAATTTAAGCTGGATTTGGATGCTTTGACCGATGTCGAGGTTTGCATTGCTGCCAATCATTTGAAGCAGATATTGCTGATTTTACTGGACAATGCGGTGAAATATTCTGCTCAGGACAAGGTTGTTTTTGTAAACGGGCGGGTGCTGGAGGATGAAAATAAGGTTCAAGTGGAGGTCAAGGATACCGGCATCGGCATTCCTGAAGAAGATCTTCCTTATGTATTTGACCGCTTCTATCGGGTTGATAAAGCAAGAAGCCGGGAGCGCGGCGGCAGCGGGCTGGGATTATCCATAGCGAAGCAGCTGGTTCAGCGCTACGAGGGCAGCATTTATATGATGAGCGCAGAAAACAAGGGGACCACGGTAGCCTTCGTATTCCGTATGGCCCGGGAGGAGGCAAAGCGGGCCGGGCAGGAATAAAAACGCGGTCTGCAAAACGCACATACTCCCTCCCGGCTTAGGACAATCTAAATAGTGAACTACATTGGCGTTTCAGTACGCTTCTAAGGGAGGAACAGCTTATGACCGAGCATCCGATTCAAGGGCTAATGAAAACATCCATGGAAAATATTAAAGCCATGGTTGATGTAAACACCATTGTGGGAGACGCGGTTGAAACCCCGGATGGCAGTGTGATTATGCCGATTTCCAAGGTTTCCTTCGGCTTTGCCGCGGGCGGCAGTGATTTTTCAACAGATCAGGAAGCGGATTCCCATCGTTCACACCATTTGGACACGGGCCTTAATGCCAAGGTGGCGTTACCCTTCGGTGGCGGCAGCGGGGGCGGGGTTTCCATTACGCCAATTGCCTTTTTGGTCGTAGGCAAGCAAGGGGTCAAAGTGGTGCCGCTGGACAATCAAACGCATCTCCTTGAACGTATCATCGACTCTGCGCCATACATGGCGGACAGAATTCAAGCCATGTTCCGGAGTAAAAGCGGCGGAGAATTAGCGGGGACGAAAACGGCGACCACCACCATTCATGCCGATGAAGCAACAATTACGATGTAATGGCCATCGTAGCAAAAATGGCTGCCCTCCGGCAGCCATTTTTTTGCTGTCTTGCAATTCTGTTTCATTTGATGATTTTTTGCAGGGTCATTTCGGACAAGGGCTCATACGCGCTCCATTTTAGCATATACATAGTGACATGAGCCATCACGGACAAGGATGGGGGACCATATGAACAAGTGCGTATCACCGTTTGTATTCATCATGCTAGCTGTGCTTCTTGCCTTTACGTCGGTGCTTTCTCCTGCTGCCGGCGCTGCAGCCCCGGGCAGTGAGCCGAATTCCGCGCCTGCGGCAGCGGAGAAGCCTTCGGCCAAGGCGAAGCAGAAGGAGCCGCCTGAGGCTGGACCCGGAACGCCGCCCCGGATTAGCGCTCAGTCTGCGGCACTAATCGATGTGGAATCGGGCCGGATTCTGTACGCGAAGAACAGTAAGCAGCCGATGCGGATTGCCAGTCTGACCAAGATTATGACAGCTATCGTCGCCATTGAGCAGGGCAAGCTGTCTGATATGGTCAAGGTCAGCCGGAATGCCGCCGGAAAGGAAGGCTCCTCGATTTATTTGAAGGTGGATGAGGAGATGAGCCTCCAGAATCTGCTGTTCGGGCTCATGCTTCGTTCCGGCAATGACGCGGCGACGGCGATTGCAGAGCATGTGGGTGGCTCTGTTGAAGGCTTTGCAGTGCTTATGAATCAGAAGGCACAGTTCATAGGAATGAAAAACAGTGAATTTCAAAATCCGCACGGTCTCGACCAGGACGGCCACTTGTCTACGGCGGAGGATATGGCGCTTCTGACAGCGTATGCCCTGAAAAATCCGGTCTTTCTGGATATTGTGAAAACAAAGGAAAAGCGCGTTCCGAATCCGGGCGGTCAGTGGGACCACGTATGGAAAAACAAAAATAAAATGCTGTCCCTGTACGACGGAGCCAATGGGGTAAAAACAGGCTACACCAAAACGGCGGGCAGATGCCTGGTTTCCTCGGCCGCCCGTGACGGTAGAGAGCTGGCTGTCGTTACACTTGGCGATCCTGACGATTGGCTTGATCACAGCCAACTGCTTGATTATGGCTTCCAAACCTTCCAGCGCACCGAGATGATTCAAAAAGGGGATTCCGTTCTTGTTGACCGGACTGCATATGCGCAGCTCCTGGAGCCGGCTGATACTCATGCTTCTCCGGGCCAACCGCCGAAGCTGGCTGCCGTGCGCGGATTTGCTTATCCGCTGTTGCCCGGGGAACAGGAGAAGATTACCCGCCGAATTCTGCTTACCCCGCCCGGCAGTCCCGCCTACAGGCTTGAGGAGCGCGGCCTGCTTGAGCTGGAGCTGGACGGAGTGCAAATCGGCACGGTACCGCTGGCAGAGCCGGGAAGCTGGCGAATGCAATGGAAGCCGCGCAGCGTATTCAGCTTTCAAGCCTCGCAGAGCGCACAGACGTGGCGCGAACGGTATGCCGGAGTCGTGGAGCAGGTGCTGCGGGTGCTCTTTACAGTAATCTACAATCCGCTCGGCCGGGACCAAACCTAGACCCGGCAAAAGGAGGCTGGAGCATGGTTAACTGGATTTGGCTGTTTTTTATCGTATCCGGCTTTGTGGTCGCCGCTTGGAAGGGCGAGGTTGATACGGTGACGGAAGCCGCGTTTGAGGGCGCCAAGACAGGGGTTACGGTTTGCTTCGGTTTGATTAGCGTGCTCGTATTCTGGCTCGGCATTATGCGGATTGCCGAAGATGCCGGTCTGCTGAGCAAGCTCGCAAGGCTTTTGTACCCGGCGGTCCGCTATTTGTTCCCGAGTGTGCCCCGCAATCACCCTGCTATGGGATACATTATGTCCAACATGAGCGCCAACATGCTGGGGCTCGGCAATGCCGCGACGCCGCTGGGCATCAAAGCAATGGAGGAGCTGCAGAAGCTGAATCCGAATAAGGATACGGCGAGTCCTGCCATGTGCACCCTTCTGGCTATTAATACAGCAAGCATCACGATTATTCCGACAACGCTGATCGCGATTCGGATGAATTTTAATTCTAGTAATCCGGTTGAAATTGTAGGCACGACGCTTATGGCGACAGCAATTTCAACGACAGCCGCCATTTTGATCGACCGCTGGTACCGTTTGCGCAGCAAGCGGATTCCGATTCCGCCCGGGGCCTCCAGCACCGTCAAGAAAGGATGAGGCGATTTGTATTCATTGATTAATATCATTTCCGCCTGGGCGGTTCCGCTGTTTATCGTGTTCATTCCGCTGTATGCGGCTTACCGCAAAGTGCCTGTATACGAGTCGTTTGTGGAAGGGGCCAAAGGGGGCTTCGAGACCGCCATCAAAATTATTCCGAGCCTGGTCGGCATGATGGTAGCCATCAGTGTATTCCGGGCTTCGGGCGCGCTCGATATGTTCATCGGCTGGCTGAAGCCGCTCTGCGAATATGCGGGCATCCCCAGTGAAGTGCTGCCCCTGGCTCTGCTGCGCCCGATTACCGGGGCGGGCTCATTGGCCTTCACGACGGATTTAATGAAGCAGTTCGGGCCCGATTCCTTAATCGGCCGCATGGCATCGACCATTCAGGGCAGCACGGATACGACGCTGTATGTCATCACGGTCTATTTCGGCGCTATCGGCATCCGGAAAGCAAGTTATGCGCTGAAAGTCGGGCTGCTCTCCGACCTGGTCGGATTCATTGCCGCTATCGCGGTCTGCTACCTTGTCTTCGTGTGAGCGGTTGTGCCGGAAGAACGTTTCCCGTTAGCCCGGCATACGCTGTACAAAATCGCAAGGAAGCGGACCCGAGGTGAGCGGCATGCCCGTACAAGGCGTCATTCTTCATCAATCCGTCTGCCCTTCCATTAACGGGAAAGGGTTTGATTTTTTTGTTACCCAAACCGGGATTGTCATTCCCGGAGCCGAGCAGACAGACCCCGGATATGTGCATATTTGTATAGAAGGCGATTTCGATGCCCCGACGGACGCGCTGTCCCCCGCGCTGCACGAGCAGCTGTTTCTCGCCCATAAGCTCATTCAGCGGCTTGCCGCCGCATTGGAATTTTCCCCTTCGCAGGTTATCCCTCATTCTTCGACATGCCCCGGCCGTTTTTTTCCATGGTCTATGCTTGTGATTTCCGATCAGGATCGGTATCATTAGCATGAGGTGAAAATTGCATATGGAACGATTACAAAAGGTGCTTGCCCAGGCTGGTGTAGCCTCCCGGCGCAAGTGCGAGGAAATTATTACTGCAGGAAGGGTGCAAGTCAACGGGGAGACGGTCAAGGAGCTTGGCGTCAAGGTTGACCCGAAGACGGACGTCATTCTTGTAGATGGACAAGCGATCAACCGGGAAAAGCATGTGTACGTGCTGTTCAATAAGCCGAAAGGCGTCATTTCCAGCGTGACCGATCCCGGCGGACGCCAAGTGGTAACCGATTATATGAAAGGGATTCCCGAGCGTGTGTATCCGGTCGGCCGGCTCGATTATGAGACCGAAGGGCTGCTGCTGCTGACCAATGACGGAGAATTCGCCAATCTGCTGACGCATCCGAAGCATCACGTCCCGCGGACGTACCATGCAACCGTTAAAGGGGTGCCGCATGGCAGTATCCTGGAGAAGCTTCAGAGCGGAGTCAAGCTTGAAGACGGAATGACGGCTCCGGCTGAAGCGGATTATCATGATGTGAGTCCGGACAACAGCAGCGCTGTCATTTCCATAACGATTTATGAGGGCCGCAACCGGCAGGTACGCCGGATGTTTGAAGCGGTGCATTATCCGGTTGAACGGCTGAAGCGGGTCCGGTTCGGACAGTTGACGCTCGGCGGCTTGCCTCGGGGCAAGCACCGTTTTCTGACGCCGGATGAGGTTGCCGAGCTTCGCGATCTTGCTTTGCGGTCACATAATATTCAAAAAAACGGCAAGTAACGGCCGTTTTTTTCGCCTATAATGAAGATGGCGACAAGCGGTCTGAACAGGCGCTAGGTCCGGTTTTTAACAGTAAACGGTTTGAAGGTGATGAAGCATGGGCAAAAATAGAAGATGGATTCAAATCGCAATTCTTCTGGTCGTCGTGGTCATTGGCGGGTACACGATTACACAAAGTCTATGGGCAGAAAACGATAAGCCCCGTGAGGGCGGGAAAGCGCCCGCATTTTCCCTTCAAGGCACGGATGGTCAAATTCATGAGTTAAGCGATTACAAGGGAAAAGCGCTGCTTATTAATTTCTGGGGGACTTGGTGTGAGCCGTGTGTGCGGGAAATGCCCGCAATCGAGCGCCAGTACGGCAAATGGAAGGACAAGGGCTTTGAAGTGGTCGGCATCAATTTGAATGAGTCCAGTGTTAACGTTCAAAATTTCGTGAAGCAAAACGGCCTCAGCTTCCCGATTTTGTATGATCCCGGGTATGCCATCCGCAACAAATATGCTGTTACCTCGTATCCCACCAGCTTCTTCGTCACACCGGAAGGCAAGATTATGAAGATTGCCGTCGGTGAAATGCAGGAGTCGTTCATTGAGGATACGCTGACGAAGCTTATCGGGAAGTGAAAGGCAGGAAGGCAACGATGTTAATACAGAATACCAAATGTGAGTGCGGCCATCAAAACTATGTAGGCACTGTGCTATGTGAATCCTGTGGCAAGCCGCTTCTCGACGATAACGGGACCGAAGTGCTGGAGATGCGTTATGACGGTGTCGCCAGGCGAAGTCAGCGGGCCAATCCGAGCTGGATCGACAAGGTTTGGAATTTCTTCTCCTCGGTCAAAATCGCCGTATACCTGATTATCATCACCCTTATCGGCGCGTCGCTCGGGACCATCTACCCGCAGGAAGGTACATTTTTGAACATTGATCCCTCAACGTATTATCGGAATACATACGGAACACTAGGCGAGATTTACTACAGAACCGGCTTGTCCGATACCTATAATTCGTGGTGGTTCATGCTGCTGCTGGTCATGATTGGCACTTCGCTGGTTATTTGCAGCCTGGACCGGGTTCTGCCGCTTTACCGGGCTTTGAGCAAGCAGCAAATCC
Source organism: Paenibacillus sp. y28 (assembly GCF_037137075.1). Classification (NCBI taxonomy): domain Bacteria; kingdom Bacillati; phylum Bacillota; class Bacilli; order Caryophanales; family Paenibacillaceae; genus Paenibacillus; species Paenibacillus sp. y28. Next base: position 579,999 of record NZ_JBBBNV010000001.1, on the reverse strand, counting down.
GCAAGCACTTGAACTTCATTGTCCGCCAGAAGGTCAGCTATCAGGCTGACTTCCCGGGCACGACGGAGGAGCAGCAGGCGCAGTGGGTGCGGGAGCTGGGGCAGCTCTTCCGGAAAAAAGGCTACCGCGTGCATCAGGATGGAACGGCGATGCTGGTGGAGAAAAACCGCTTCAGCCGCTGGGGGCCGTATGTGAACCATATCGGGCTCATCATTTTTTTGCTCGCTGTTCTGAGCCGCAGCATTCCCGGCTGGTCAATGGACCAGTACAGGAGCTTTCTTGAAGGCGAGACTACCCGGATTGAAGACACAAATTACTATTTGAAGAACGAGAAGTTCACGGTCGATTTCTACACCAAAGAAGAAATGGATACGCAGTTTGGCGAGAAAGGGACTATAGTTCCAAAAATTTATGAAACGCAGGCCGTGCTTTATGAGTGTGTAGCCAACTGTGACATGCCGGGGCAAGAGCCTGAGCTGCAGGAAGTCCACCGTCACAGCATTCAGGTCAACAAGCCTTTGGAGTATAAAGCGTTGAAGGTGTATCAGTACGATTATGCGGAGACGCCGCAGCTCGTGACCGTGAAGCCTTACGTGAAGAATAAAACAACCGGCGAAGCCTATGGACAGCTGACGCTGAAAATGAAGCATCCGGACGATCATTATCAGGCTGGGCCGTACACCCTTGACCTGGCTGCGTATTTCCCGGATTTCGGGTTGAACGATCAGGGCAAGCCGATTACAAAGACGAACGAACCGAATGCGCCGGCGTTCATTTTCCGGATTACCGGAGCCGATCTTCCGAAGGAAGGCGTCAACTTTATTTACTTCCCTCGCCCTGCAGACAAAGAGCAGTACAGTCAGGACGAGATTAATGCGTCGCTTGGCACGAATCTCGATATTAGCGTGAATTCAATGCAAACCGACGTCGAAATTGCAAGCTATACGAGCTATTTGAACATCCGTACGGAGAAGGCGCTGCCCTACATCTGGACAGGCTCGATTATTTTTATGATTGGCGTCATCATGGGCTTGTACTGGCAGCATCGGCGCATTTGGCTGCGCTTTGACGGGACAAGGCTAACTGTCGGCGCGCATACGAACAAGAACTGGTACGGCTTAAAGCATGAGGTGGCCTGGGCGCTTGGCAAAGCCGGCCAAACCGTAAATGCGAAGCAGCTGGAAAAAGGAGGGGACACGTAAGTGAGCTTGGCGGAGTTGAGCAGCGACAGCTTATTGGCTGCGTTTTTTCTATACACCTTTTCATTTATTTTTTTCGTGGTGGCTATTACCGGAAAACGGTTTAACACGGCTGATCCGCAGAGGCATGCCAAACGGTGGGGGAACATCGGCTTCGGCATGGCGGTGCTTGGCCTTATCGGACAGTTGACATTTTTCTTCACCCGCTGGGTGGCGGCCGGACATATCCCAACCAGCAATATGTTTGAATTTATGACGTTCCTCGGCATGATGATCATGATCGCGTTCATCATTGTGTATCTGATTTACAAGGTTCCCGTGCTGGGCGCTTTCTCCATGCCGGTCGGCGTTATCATTATCGCTTATGCATCCGTCTTTCCGCAGGACATTACGCCGCTCATTCCGGCCCTGCAAAGCTACTGGCTCAAAATACACGTTACGACGGCGGCGACGGGCGAGGCATTTTTTGCCGTCGGGTTTGCGGCTGGAATGATGCATTTGATGCGGACGGTTAAATTCGGCTCCAGGGAGGTAAAAGACCGGCGCAAGCAGCGCGGGGTGGAATTTACCATTTTATTCGTGTTTTTTATTGTCGCCTTCGTTATTTCGGCTTTTGGCTTTAAAGGCATAGGCTACGAGGCGCATTTCACACAAGAGAAGATCGTAACAGGTACAGACAGCGTTCCGTTTGTACAAACGGAAACGGTGGACTACTTCATGCCGCCGATTGTAAAGCCGTACAACAGCCAGGTCGTCACCATGGATTCTTTCCTTGGTATCAGCCAGCCTTTGTTTGAAGCTCCGTCCTGGATGAACGGGGTCAATGCGGGCCGCAAATTGAATACGGTTTTATGGTCGTTGTTAACCGGTTTACTCTTATACTGGCTGCTTCGCCTTGTGCTGCGTCAGCCGATCGGCGCGGCTATCCAGCCGGCGATGGAAGGACTTGATCCGGAGGATCTGGATGAAATCAGCTATCGGGCGATTGCGATCGGTTATCCGATTTTCTCGCTCGGCGCGTTAATCTTTGCTATGATATGGGCACAGGAAGCATGGGGGAGATTTTGGGGCTGGGACCCGAAAGAGGTCTGGGCTTTAATCACTTGGCTCTTCTATACGGCGTATTTGCATCTGCGCCTGTCCCGCGGATGGCAGGGCGAGCGTTCGTCCTGGCTGTCGGTCATCGGTTTTATCATTGTGATGTTTACACTAGTCGGGGTAAATCTGATTATTGCGGGCTTGCACTCCTACGCTGGAGTGTAACGGGGGAAACCTACTCATATTGGATCAAAGGAGCGGATAGCTTTGTCAGACTTGAAAGCCAATATTCTCGTCGTGGATGACGAGGAACGGATTCGCCGCCTGCTGCGGATGTATTTGGAGAAGGAAGGCTACATCATTGAGGAAGCGGAAGACGGAGAAATCGCACTTCAAAAAGCGTCTGTCAGCGACTTTGATTTAATATTGCTTGATATCATGCTGCCGGGTATGGACGGTATCGAAGTGTGCGCGAAGCTCCGGCAGGTCAAAGCCACGCCGGTTATTATGCTGACGGCCAAAGGGGAAGAGGCCAACCGGGTGCAGGGCTTCGAGGTCGGGGCTGATGATTATGTAGTGAAGCCGTTCAGTCCGCGCGAGGTGATTTACCGGGTGAAGGCCATTTTGCGCCGTTCCTCGGTAACGGCTTACTTGACCAAGGATCAAGGCATCAGCAACAATATTGTGTTCCCTCATCTGGTCATCGAGCATGATGCGCACCGTGTAACCGCGGGCGGCCACGAAATTGCGCTGACGCCGAAGGAGTATGAGCTTCTTCACTATTTGGCAGTTTCACCGGATAAAGTGTTCTCCCGTGAGGATTTGCTTAAGGATGTTTGGAATTATGAATTTTTCGGGGATTTGCGGACAGTGGACACACACGTAAAACGGCTCCGGGAGAAGCTGAACAAGGTGTCTCCGGAAGCAGCGGCGATGATTACGACGGTTTGGGGCGTCGGCTACAAGCTTGAGGTGCCGAAATAAATGAAGCATTTAAATAATGTTGTCCTGAAACTATGGATTACCATTATTGGCCTGGTAGCGCTTGTGCTGATTATTAACAGCCTGCTGCTGGGCCGTTTCATTGATAACAATGTCGCCAATTCCAAGGATCAGGTCGAGGCGCTGCAGAAGCTGGCCCAGAACATCTCGAAGCAATTGTCAATGCATTTTAATGATGACCGCTATTTTCAGGCGATGAACGATCTGCTTGGAGCCCAGCAGGCGGCGATGATTCTGGTGGACAGCGAGCTTCAGGAATCTGCGGTGTCCTCACCGGCATCCGGGGGCCTGGCACGCTTGAAAGCCTCCGAAATCTTCACGGTCGCACAGCTGGATAAAGTATTTGATGGGGGAACGGTGGAGCGGGCGTTCCGGGTCAGCGGCGAGTCCCAGCCTTATCAGGCGGTTGCCGTTCCGCAAGAGGCGGCGGGCAAGGTTAAGGCCGCAGGCGCCGTCGTTATTTATCAGAAGCAGGCGCCTTTGGAGAACACGCAGGCCTATTTCAAGCGATTGTTTATTTATGCGATTGTTATCGGCTTCCTGCTGACGACCTTTTTTGCCTTTTTCTTATCCAGCCGTATCACGCAGCCGCTCCTGCAGATGAAGAAGGCGGCCGACCAGATTGCTTCCGGCAATTACAGTACGCGAGTCCCCGTGCTGTCGCTGGATGAAATCGGCCAGCTCGCAAACACCTTCAACCATATGACAGAGCGGTTAGATGAGACGGTGCATGCGCTTAATCATGAAAAAGAAAACCTATCGAGCATTCTCAGCAGCATGGCCGATGCGGTAATTACCTTTGACGCGCAGGGCCGTATTATACTGACCAATCCGCTCGGCAATAAAATTGTACAGGAATGGAGCGCCATCCAATGGGCGGACGATGAGCACCCGGTTTCAGGCTTTGAATCCGAGCCGCTGCTGCCGGAGCCGCTGCGGCCGCTGTATGAGGCGATTCTGGAGGAGAACCCCAATAAGCTTCATTCCAAGCTTCATGTTCATAATGGGGTCTGGTCGGTCGTCATGGCCCCTCTGTATTCCGATAATGCGGTTCGCGGCGCGGTTGCGGTACTGCGGGATGTAACCGAAGAGCACCGTCTGGAAAAGCTGCGCAAGGACTTTGTCGCCAATGTATCCCACGAGCTTCGAACGCCGCTATCCATGCTGCAGGGCTACAGCGAAGCGCTTTTGGATGATATCGCAGCTTCTCCAGAGGAACGGCAGGAGCTGGCACAGGTCATTCACGATGAATCGCTGCGAATGGGCCGGCTTGTAAAGGATTTGCTCGATCTGGCGCGTATGGAAGCCGGGCATTTGGAGCTTCATTTCCGCGAGGTTGATGTGAGCGGCCTCGTGCGCCGGGTGTACCGCAAATTTTCGGCGCTGTGCAAGGAGCGGGAAATTCAGCTTCATCTGGAGATGCAGCCGGAGCCGCTTGAGTTGCAGCGGGCCGATGAGGACCGTCTGGAGCAGGTGCTGACGAACCTGCTCGACAATGCAATCCGGCATACGCCCGGCGGCGCAAGCATTACGATTCGGGCCCAGCAGGTGCAGCATAAGCAGCGCCCGGCGATTCTCTTGGAGATCGAAGACCAGGGGCAAGGCATTCCGGCCGAGGATTTGCCTTATATTTTTGAACGCTTCTACAAGGCTGATAAGGCCCGTACACGCGGGACCGGGGGGACAGGGCTCGGTCTTGCCATTGTCAAAAACATCGTCGATTCCCATCAAGGCACTGCGATGGTAGGCAGCGCGCTGGGGAAGGGGACAACCTTCTCGATCATCTTACCTGATACCGGACCAACACACGAATAAAATGGAAAACCGGCTGTGCGCGGCAAAATGCTGCGTGCAGCCGGTCTTTTTTATATGAGCTTCCACATCGTTTCGATATCGGGCACAATCCTTCCAAAGTAAAAAAAGAGAAGCGCCCGTAAAATGGCGCTTCTCCTTATTAAAGGCCCTGGTTGTCTAGAACAAGATTTCTTTTACGCTGATAAGCTCTGGCAGCTTCACCATTTCATCCAGCACGTTTTTGGAAACCGGTTTATCCACGGTAAGAACCATGATAGCGGAGCCGCCGATTACTTTACGGCCAACCTGCATGGTAGCGATGTTTACATCGTTATTGCCAAGCAGCGTTCCGACTTTACCGATAATCCCCGGACGGTCGTTATGGGATACGAGCAGCAGATTGCCTTCTGGAGCGAGGTCAACCGGATATTGCTCGATTTGTACAACACGTTCGCCAAGACCGGTCAGCAGAGTACCGGCTACAATTTTTTCTTCGTTCTTGGTGCGAAGGGTCAATGTAACCAGGTTTGTAAATCCGCCCGAAACGGTAGACTTTTGGGTGACGATGTTGATTTCGCGTTGTTTTGCCAGGTGCATGGAGTTGATGATGTTGACTTGGTCATCCCCCATGTGATGAGCCAGAATGCCTTTGACCACATAACGGGTCAGCGGAACAGTGTCAACCTCGCTCAAATCTCCTGAATAGCTAACCACAATTTCTTTTACGCCGCCTTGGGCCAGCTGTGCGCCGAAGCGTCCGAGCTTCTCGCCCAGGGTGAAGTAAGGGGTCAGCTTGTTCAGTACATCCTTCGGTACAGGAGGCATGTTTACCGCGTTTTTGAACGGCTCGGCACGCAGGACGTGCAGCACTTCCTCCGATACGTCGATAGCTACGTTCTCCTGAGCTTCAAAAGTCGATGCGCCCAGATGCGGGGTAACGATAATTTTGGGATGCTTCAGGAACGGATGATCGGCACGAGGCGGCTCTTCTTCAAATACGTCAAAGGCTGCACCGGCAACGATTCCTTGATCAATAGCTTCCACCAAAGCCAACTCATCGATGATGCCGCCGCGTGCGCAGTTGATGATGCGCATTCCTTTTTTCATCACTTCGAATTGAGCCCGTCCAATCATGTGGCGGGTTTCCGGTGTCAACGGGGTATGAACCGTCATGAAATCCGCGTTGCGTACGATTTCGTCAACCGTAGCCAGCTTCACGCCAAGCTTCTCTGCGCGTTCTTCAGTGAGGAACGGATCGTAGCTGAGAATTTCCATGCCGAACGCTTTGGCGCGCTGTGCAACCTCGCTGCCGATACGGCCCATGCCGAGCACCCCGAATACTTTGTTGCGAAGCTCGACACCGAGGAACGATTTGCGGTCCCAATCGCCGTTCACGGTTTTCATATACGCTTGCGGAATATGGCGGGCCAGCGCCATCATCATCGCAAAGGTGTGTTCGCAGGTTGTAATCGTATTGCCGTCAGGAGCGTTAATAACGACGATCCCCCGTTGAGTCGCTGCCGGAAGATCAATATTGTCTACGCCTACACCAGCGCGGCCAACGACCTTCAGATTTTTTCCGGCTTCCATGATGCGCTTGGTAACTTTGGTTTGGCTGCGTACGAGGAGGGCGTCATATTCACCGATAATCGCAACCAGCTCATCTTCACTGAGGCCGGTTTTTTTGTCGACGGCTACATCGGCTGCATCATACAACTGCTGAATCCCCATATCGCTGATTGGATCAGATACTAACACTTTAAACATTTGTTTTCCTCCTTCAATAGATGCAAATGAAAAACTCCCATCCCTATACGCCAAGTGCGTATAAAAGGGACGAGAGTTGACTTCGTGGTACCACCCTAATTTACCGCAGCGCTAGAGCTGACGGCCTTATGCGGTCTGTTCGACCTGGACTTGTAACGGTTCCAACCGACTGGTCTTACTGGAAGGAGGCCTTCGTTCGGAGCCAGCAGCTCGGGAGTGGATAGTGTATCTTAAGCCACCGGTTCTCACCAGCCACCGGCTCTCTGAAGACATGGGATGACACGCTTCTCCGTCAATGCTTACAATATGAATTTTTTTCAATGTACCATGTGAGATAATCCCATGTCAATAAACAAACGATTAATTTTTCTCCTGGCCGCGTTTCATGCTGTCTTCGTATATTGTTTTGGCAAAGCTGACGTCTTCCCAGCCCTCGATGACGTTCTTTTTATTTTCAAGGTCCTTGTATATCTGGAAAAAATGGGAGATTTCCTTTAATAGATGCTGCGGCAAATCGTCCAGGCCGTTCACCCGGCTGAACCAAGGGTCATGCTTCGGTACGCCGAGCAGCTTCTCATTTTGGCCTTTGTCATCGCTCATAATTAACACGCCGACAATCTTCGAAGCGATAACACAGCCGGGGAAGGTCGGAAAGCGTGTCCAGACGAGAACGTCCAGGGGATCGCCATCCAGCCCGCGTGTATTCTTGACATGCCCGTATTCGACGGGATAGCACACCGGGGAGTACACCACCTGATCTAAGCGGAAAAAGCCCTGCCGGGCATCGAACTTGTACTGGTTACGGCTTCCTGTTGGAATCTCAATAAACGCATCGACAACAAGCTGTGACATGATGGCGAGCCTCCTTTACCTGTAAGTATAAGGCTGCAACCCAAAGTTTATGTATTCCTGGCATTGTTTCCGGCAAATTCAGCGAGAATATGGACAGCCTTGAAAATTGTCACAGGATTCGTTATTCTTTTCTTCAATGAAGACTGAGCTATAAGTGAAAGGGGAGGCGAGCCACATGACAGACAAAACTATTGCCCCGGCGGCGTTTGCCGAGCTATGGAAGAACGGGCAGATTGAAGCGGATGCAGTTATTGATGTAAGAGAGCTGCACGAATGGGACTATTACCATCTGGCTGGCACGCGGCATGTTCCTATGAATACGATTCCGGGGGTATGGACCACGCTTCCCGAGGAAAAGCAGCTTTATATTATTTGCGCTCATGGGGTTCGCAGCGATAGGGTATGCGGCTGGCTGCGGCAGCAGGGCGTGGATCGTGCGGTCAATGTGGACGGCGGCATGGCTGCGGTAGCCGCATATGTGGATGGCTTCGAGTACGATTGATACTGCAGGACGCAGGATATGAACAGCATCCCATGCAAAAAGCCGATCCGCTACGGATCGGCTTTCTATCTAAAGCATCGGAAGACGCGACTTATTTCGAAAAAACAGGAAGCTGAGGCAGAGTTTCACCGGCGTACAGGTCTTTGACTGCTGCGTAATCTCCCGGCCTGACGGCTCCGGTTTCCACAAGCATGGCTGCCAGGCCTGCGGCTTCTGCAATATTCTGCTTTTTATCCTGGCCGCTCTGAATCACGTTGTCCATGCGGGCGGTCAAATCCTGCGGATAAAAGGCGGTGTAGTGCCTGGTTGAGGACAGCCAATTGGCGGAAAAGCTATTTTTCACATTAATATTCATTTGGCTCCAGTCTGCGACAGTCAAGTTCATAAATCCGGCCAGCTCCGTGCCGTCCAGAGCCGGATCGGCAGTTTCATTCCACTTGACAATGGATTCATAAAATTGAGCCTGTCCTTTGAGACCGAAGTTTTTGGCTTCGACAATATAGGAATCGGCGTTCATTTGGGTGATAAGCGTGCCGGCCTGGAGGCTGTTCGCCTGGGATTGGTACTTTTTCAGCGTTTCGGAGAACAGCTTCAGGCTTTTTAAATAATTTTGCTGGGATTCGGCCAGCAAGGGCGAAGTCTCGGGAATGGAACGGTTCATAATCAAGCTGTAATTGTCCTCGCTAAGCTTCGCCAAGTCCTTCAGCAAAGCGGACGGGTCGGTTTTGGAACCGCCTCGTTCAATGGCGGCCGTTTGCTCGAACCATTTTTTTTGGAATTCACTGTATCGCAAAAAGATGGTATCGTAAAAGGAGGCCAATACTTGTTGATCGTATGCTCCGGGCGTTTTTGCCGATGCTTCGTATTTTTTCGTGACCTCTGACCATTTTGCCTCTGTTCGATCCGTGCCGACCCGCAAGCCGAGGAAGAAGGCGCCGGCCACACAGACGAGCAAGAACATAGTGGTGAGAGTAAATACATAGTCTTGTAGTGACAACCGCTTGTCCATGAGGTTGCTTCAGCTCCTTTGTGCGCTAGTATTCAAGTATTTTCGGTAAGTTTTGCTATAAGTATAGGCCAATCAACTGGAAAAGGGAATATGGAATGAAAAAATTTGACTTTCGAAAAATCAAGATCCGCCCAGTTCAAGTTGAACAGCTTTCCGATCGGGCGCTTCTCCTCAATGTTTACCTTACGCAGCTGATTACTGTTATTATCGGCATCCTGGTCCTTGTTTTTCAGGGGAGAAATCCGTTTCATCTGCTGCAGTTTCCGGAGTCGTTCCACTTTTTGTTATGGGGGGCGGGCTTTGCGGCGGTTGCGATGGCGGTTGACCTTATTGCGTCCCGGTTTGCGCCGGAAGAGGCGGTTGATGACGGGGGAATTAATGAAAGGCTGTTCGGCAACCGTCCGCTATGGCATATTGCGGTTTTGTCCCTCATTGTGTCGATTTGTGAGGAGCTTCTGTTCCGCGGCGCGATTCAGCACGCATGGGGGGCGTATTGGACGAGTATCCTGTTTGCCGCTCTGCATCTGCGGTATTTAAAGCACTGGCTTATGACAGGGCTTGTTTTTTCCATCAGCTACGGGTTAGGATGGATTTATATGCAGACGGGTACGATATGGACACCGATTTTTGCTCACTTTCTCATCGATTTTGTCATGGGCTGCATTTTGAAATACCGGAGGGATTAGTCTATGAGGGGAAAGGCCAACAAGAGAATGCATCCAAAGGAGACATTTTCCGCCGAATTCTCCAGTGAACAAGAATACGGCTTTCCGCCGCGCCGTTCCTTACATCCGCCCGAAGGAGAAAAGTGGGCACGCTATTTTCAATATATGATCCTGTCCGCGTTTGTTCTGCTAACGATTGGTGTCATCCTTTATTTCCACATCCTTCCCGGCAGGGAGTAAAAAAAACGGCCTCTGTTCCCGCGTGTGAGCAGGAGGCCGTTCTCTTGTTTAAAGCATGGCAATGATTAAAAGCTGCTGTGAGGTGAGGGATTGAGCTTGCTTGTCGCAACCTGCGGTGCTGTTGGCCGTCTCAGCCAGCCGCGGTTACTGCGGCGTTTCAATTGATCTCGGGTCCACAAAGCTGTAGCCTTTTTCCTCCAACAGGGTTAGTAAATGATCGAGCGCCTCTACAGTCCACGGCAGCTCATGCATCAGGATGTTGCTTCCGGAATGCAGCTGGTCCATGACGCGCTGGGTAAGCCCTTCCGGGTTTTGATATTTTTTGACCCAGTCCTCCGAGCCGTTCGACCAGTTCATTTGCAGCAGTTTATGGGAAGCCGCGACGGACCGGACAGTGTCCGACCCACCCGCCCCGTTTGGCGGCCTGAAAAAGACCGGAGCGCTGCCGGTAAGCTCCTTGACGATGGCCTGCACGTCGCCGATTTGCCTTTCGACTTTTTCAAGCGGCTCCGTTTTCAGCTCAATATGGTCCCAGGAATGGTTGCCTATGATTTGACCACGGTCATGAATAAGCTTGAGCAGATCCGGATTCTGCTTCACCCGGTAGCCGTTGACGAAGAAAATAGCCTTCGCTTTATGCTTGTCAAGTGTATCGATCAGCTTGTCGATTTGCTGCTTCTCTTTGGGGCCGTCATCAAAGGTAAGCAGCACGACCTTTTTATTTCCGGCCGGATCAAGAGGCACAATATCATAATTGGCGTTCATCTTATAGCTTATGGGAATAGGCTGCCCGGTCTTTCCTGCTGCAGTATTGCCGTTACTGTCCGGCGAAGCGGAAGCGGCAGGCGTCGAAGCGGGAGCCGCCGCTTCGCCCGCCGGGCTTGGCGCTGCATCAGGCACAGTCGTCGCTTGCGAGGCGGGAGGCTGTACAGACGGCTGGCTGCAGCCGGCAGCAACAAGAAGCAGAAACACAGCTGTGAGAATAAAGCGGTTCATTTCGTTCTCTCCCCTGTTCTGTTTATCAATTGGGTTCATTGTAAAATAATTTTTCCGTGTCAGAGATGTTTCTTGAAGCACAGTGCTTGGCAGGAGTGCCTGATTTTCTTAGGTATGTATCCGGGCTTTGCAGCTGAAACTATACAGGACTTTCGAATACAAAGGAGGCCAGAGCAATGAGGTGGAGCACATTTTTGCTTGGTGGGGCTGTCGGGGCGGCAGCAGCGGTAGCGGTCCTGCGCATACCGAAGAAGCTGATGTTATCTTCTTTAGCCATGTCCAAGGAAGGCTGGACCGATAAATGGTCCGAGAATGACAAGCGCCCGAGGCGCCAGGCCGAAAAAAAAACCGCGCCGTTTCAGGTGAAAACGGAAGCGAAGCCTTCTGAGAGTCTTGCGGATGTGGAGCAGTTTATACAAGGAGATCCTGAGCTGAAGCGGCAGGTTGACGAAATCCTGGCCCAAAGCAGGGGCGCGGATTCTCAGACAAATTATCACGCCTAAACGCAACGCCTAAACGCAGCAAATTCAAAAAGCCTTGAAGCTGACGGCTTCAGGCTTTTTGACGATTCGGGCGGCTGCGCCGGGAACCGTTCTGCAAATACATAAGGATACACGTATAAAACCGTTTTTTCTAGTGCATTTTTTATGAAAAAATGCTAACATAGACATTAAAAAAGCGCGGTCTATTTCAATAAAAAGACAGTGCTTAACAATCTATGAAAGCGGGTCACGTTTTACGGTCCGCGATCATATTCTGATATAACAAGGGTTGCAAGGGAGGTCCTGTCCATGAAGATTGAACGCCTAAGCCAGGATAAGATACGGATTTTCCTTACATTCGATGATTTGAGCGAACGCGGCATCCAGAAAGAAGACATGTGGCGCGAAGTGCCAAAGGTTCATGAGCTGTTCAGTGAAATGATGGAACAGGCCTATTCTGAACTCGGATTTGATGTTACTGGCCCTCTGGCGGTGGAAGTGTTTTCCATGCCGGCTCAAGGTATGGTGGTCATCGTAACAAAAGGAATGCAGCGAGGCGATTCACGCGATATGGAAGAAGATTCTGATGAAGAAGTTTACGAAATGGAAGTGACGCTCGAAACGAGCGATACGATTTCGTACATGTTCCGCGATTTCGAGCACGTCGTGCAGGCGGCCAAAGCGCTGCATGCCTTGGACGTGATTTGCGGGGCGATGTATTCTTATAAGGATCGCTGGTTTTTGCAAATGGAGCCTGCTGAGCTGGAGGAGCAGCGCGTGGCTACGGTCATTGCCGTTTTATCAGAGTACGGGGAAGCCGCTTCTGTTACCGAAGCTGTTTTGCAGGAGTACGGCAAAACGATTTTCACAGCCGAGGCGATAAAGCAGCTGGTCCAATATTTTGGATAATAAATTTTATAGATGGAAATGAGGAAAGCATCTTGGTAAACGTTGTTTTACAAGATGCTTCTTTTTTCATGAACGGAGGAACCTATGGCAGCAAGTGACCCGATGAATTCGCTTCGGCCCTCGCTCGATTTGGAGCAGCTACTGACGACTTACCAGAAGCAGCTGCGGGACGAAGCGTTTTACTACCTGGAGAAAAGAGGAATTACCCCGTCCACTGCGGAGCATTTCAGGCTTGGATATGAGCCGGGACGGATCGGATTTGTAGCCTCAGCCGGAGGAGCTCCCGCAGGGATGTTCGAGAACCGCATCATTATTCCGGTCATACGCGGGGAGCAAGTGGTGGACCTCATTGGCCGTGCGGTTGATCACCGTGAGCCCAAATATAAATTTTTGTTGAATGTGGACGATGTGTTTTTCAATGGAGACGCGCTGGAAGAAACCGAGGACATTATTTTGTGCACCGGGCCCTTTGACGTGATGAGCCTGCATCAAGTGGATATCCCGGCGGTTTGTGTCCCCGGACATCTCGGATTCAAAGAACAGCATGCGGAGCTTCTGAAGGGCAGACGCGTGTTTCTTTGCCTGGGCAACGATGAGAGCGGACGGCGTGAAAGTGTAAGAATAAGCGATCTGCTGCAGGAACAAGCTAATGAAATCTACACGGTGCACCTGCCGGAATCGGTCAAGGACATCAATGATTTATTTGTCAAGCTGGCGAATCCCTTCGAGGCGTTTATGCAGCTTCTGCATCAAACGGTTGAGCATGCGATGATCACGCCGATAGCGCCGGATGTCCGGAATGTGACGGTATTCGTAGAGGAATATATGAAGCGCCATCGCGGGCAGACCAGCGGAATTCCAACGGGGATCGCCGCTTTGGATCAAGCGTTGCTGGGCGGTCTGCAGCCGGGATTTATTTTGCTTGCGGGTGAGCTGTCCTGCGGTAAAACGATGCTGCTTAAACAGCTTGCCGATTATATGGCGGGCCATGGGACACCGGTTATTTTCGCGTCATGGGATCTGACCCGCTTCGAGCTGTGGTGCAGAGGCATCGCCCGGATTTTAGGCGTCGCCCCGCAGCTGATATTAAATGGACGTATCGATCCCCAGGCTGTCGGTGAAGCTAACAAGCAGTACGCACAAATCAGCCAAATGCTGTGGACGCTGGAATGTGCGCCGGATATGAAGCTGGACCGGGTTGCCGCCTCCATCGAGAAAATCGCTGCTTCCGCGGGAAAGGCGCCGGTCATTATTATTGACGATTTGGCCAGAATTTCCCCGTTTGCCGATGCCGCCAAAACTCGTACAGCAGAATCGGCATTTATCCTGAAGCAGTGGGCGATGGAATGGAACTGCCCGGTGATTGCCGCCCTGCCTTTGGAGCACGGGCAAACGACGCTGCCGCTGCCCCTTGAGGCTGCCGCTGATATGATTATGCAGCTAGGCGCTGCGCCGCTCCATACAGGAGCGCATGAGCCCGGAAGCATCTTGCATTTGCAATTGGCCAAAAACCGTAATGGATCGTTACACACGATCGGCCTGCGGCTGGATGAGCATAAGGTGTTGTTTACAGAATACGAGCCCTGAGGTGATATGCATTGGCAACCGTCGAAAACATGAACGTGCTGCACTCGACGCAAATCATTATCCGCGAGGCCTTATCCAAGCTCGGTTATCCTGATGAAATGTACGAGCTGCTGAAGGAACCGCTGCGGCTGCTTACAGTACGCATCCCCGTCCGGATGGACGATGGACATATGCAAATCTTTACCGGCTATCGCGCCCAGCATAATGATGCGGTCGGACCGACCAAGGGAGGAGTCCGTTTTCATCCGGACGTCAATGAAGATGAGGTAAAAGCACTATCCATCTGGATGAGCCTGAAATGCGGCATCGTTGATTTGCCGTATGGCGGGGGAAAGGGCGGCATTATTTGCGATCCCCGCAAAATGTCGTTCAGGGAGCTGGAGCGGCTCAGCCGCGGCTATGTCCGGGCCATTAGCCAGGTGGTCGGCCCATCCAAGGATATTCCTGCTCCCGATGTCATGACCAACTCCCAAATCATGGCTTGGATGATGGATGAGTACAGCCGCATCCGGGAATTCGACGCGCCAGGGTTTATTACAGGGAAGCCAATTGTGCTCGGCGGCTCTCATGGCCGTGAAACGGCAACAGCCAAAGGCGTTACAATGATGATTTATAAGGCGCTGCAGAAAAAAGATATCGCTATTCATAACGCACGGGTCATTATCCAGGGCTTCGGAAATGCGGGCAGCTTCTTGGCTAAATTTATGCATGATGCCGGCGCCAGGGTTGTCGGGATTTCGGATGCGAACGGAGCGCTTTATAACCCGGACGGGCTGGATATTCCAGAGCTGCTTGAGCGGCGGGATTCGTTCGGAACGGTAACGAATTTATTCAGCAATACGATTACGAACCGCGAAATGCTGGAGCAGGAATGCGACATTCTCGTCCCGGCAGCGATTGAGAACCAGATTACACGGGAGAACGCGCACCGCATTAAAGCCGGGATCATTGTGGAGGCAGCCAATGGACCGACTACGCTGGAAGCGACCAAAATACTTACCGATAACGGTATTCTGCTCGTTCCTGATGTTTTGGCAAGCGCGGGCGGCGTTATTGTTTCCTATTTCGAATGGGTTCAGAACAATCAGGGCTATTACTGGACGGAAGAAGAAGTGGAAGCAAAGCTGCGCAAAAAAATGGAGGATTCGTTCGAGAACGTATATCAGCTCCATTTGACCCGTAAAGTAGATATGAGGCTTGCGGCGTATATGAGCGGCGTGCGCAAAATGGCGGAGGCTTCCCGTTACCGGGGCTGGATTTAAAATGCAGATCGCGTTGTAAGAGATGACAGGGGAGGAGGCGAGGAGAATGGATTGGCTGGCGTTACTAACAGCGGCCGTAACACCAGGTATTGCCCTGCTCGCCTATTTTTACTTAAAGGACCGGTATGAGCCCGAACCGATATACATGGTGCTGCGTGTATTTCTGTTCGGGGTATTGCTTGTTTTTCCAACAATTGTACTGCAGCGAACGCTTGTGCTGGCCACTTCGGAAAATCCGTTCTGGTACGCCTTTGTTATTTCAGCGGGGCTGGAAGAGTTTATGAAATGGTTTGTGATGTATTTCATCGTTTACAAGCTGGCCGCCTTTGACGAGCCTTATGACGGCATTGTTTACGCGGTTGCAGTCTCGCTTGGTTTTGCAACACTGGAGAATACCATTTATATTTTTCTGAACGACTCCAGCTTCTCCACTATTCTGTACCGGGCGTTCCTGCCGGTGTCGGGCCATGCTTTATTCGGCGTGACGATGGGATATTATTTGGGGAAAGCGAAATTCAACCCTCCAGCTCACCGGAGATTGATTTTACTGGCCTTGTTCCTTCCGATTTTATGGCACGGCTTGTATGATTACATCCTGCTGCGCTTCCAAACCCATTGGATTTGGCTAATTTTGCCGTTAATGGCGTTTATGTGGGGCAAAAGCCTGTATAAAGTGAATCAGGCCAATAGAGAATCGCCGCTTCACACGCTTCGGCGTGAAGAGGAGGTTAAAATGGGCTCAAGCGGTCAATAATGGATACCAAAGACGTACTGGACTGAAAGGAAGATTGGCAAATGAGCGGACAGCGGATGAAGGTGACCATTCGCTGCAGGCATTGCGGCGAACGTTTCATTTTGCGCGGCAAGCAGGATCGGGGCAAGGTGGAAACGGGCTTCAAGCAGTGCTTGTGCGGCAATACATACGATTTGGATATTCAAAATGAGCCGGTATAAGAAGAAATCCCCGCGTAAAGCGTGCGGATTTCTTTTTTTCTGGCTTGGCGCCCTTCCCTTCCATGGATACATGTGCATAAAGCGCCAAACCGTCGACCAAACTATGCTCAGGTTATGGAAAGCAAGGAAAGGGGACGGTAGACGATGTACAGAAGATTAAGCATGGTGTTGTTTCCGATAATGACGATTGCCTTGATCGGAACAGTGCTGTGGGGATATCAGGTCAATCAAGAAAAAAATACAGTGTTGTTAAAGGCGGAGAATCAATATCAGCGGGCGTTCCATGATTTATCGTATCATGTGGAGCAGCTGAACGGGGAGCTGGGTAAGGCGCTGGTTGCAAGCCCCGCCTCACAGGACTTCCAGCGCCGCAGTCTGATTAACGCCTGGCGGCTTACGAGCGAGGCCCGCAGTGAGATTAGCCAGCTTCCGCTGACGCTGCTGCCGTTCAATAAGACGGAAGAGTTTTTGTCGAATTTGTCCCAGTTTACTTACCGCGCCTCTGTCCGGGATTTATCCCAAACGCCGCTGGCGCCGGAGGAGATCGAGACGATGAACTCGTTATTCGAGCGATCCAAGGAAATTGCCAGCGAGCTGCGCGGTGTTCAAGACAAAGTAATCACGAACAACCTGCGCTGGATGGACGTCGAATCGGCGATGGCCACCGAGAAAAGCACGGCGGACAATGTCATTATTGACGGCTTTACCACGGTAGATAAAAAAGTCGGCGAATACTCCGAGCTGAACTGGGGACCGTCGATGGCCAGCGTATTTCAGAAGCGTTCTCTGCAAATGCTCAGCGGCAATGACGTGACAGCGGAAGAAGTCAAGGAGAAAGCCGCGAAATTCGCAGGTATCAGCGATCCGGGCACGATACAGGTAGCTGAGAATGCGCCGGGCACGGAGTACAGCTCCTTCAGCGCCACGGTTACAGATCCGTCAACCGGACGAGAGAAATCGATGGATTTCTCGAAAAAGGGCGGCCAGCTGCTCTGGTACATGGCTCCCCGGGATGTAACGGGAAATACGCTTACGGTCGATCAGGCCAAGGACAACGGGCATCAGTTTTTGGCTGATCGCGGTTATCCGGAGATGACGGCTATCAGCTATGACGAGTACAACAATGTGGCAAACATTGTGTATGCGACGAAACAGGATGACGTGCTGCTTATGACCGATAAAATTACATTGCAGATCGCGCTGGACAATGGCGAGGTCATTCAGGTGCAGGCGGTTGATTTTGTACACGAGCACAAGCCGAGAAACATCGAGAAGCCCGTGATGAGCGCCGAGCAGGCGAGGGAGAAGCTGAATAAAAACTTCCAAATCCGCTCACAGCAGCTGGCGCTTATTAAAAATGACCTGGACGAAGAGGTTCTGTGCTATCAGTATACGGGATCGATGAGCGACGGAAATTACCGCGTTTACGTCAATGCGAACAATGGCTTTGAGGAAAAAGTGGAAAGGTTATAGGCGATTTCGACGGAAAACAACATGAACTTTGTCGAAATCGTGCAAATTTTAGTTTCCTAAACGCCGGATCATGGTATAATTTGCAGTATGCAGATTCGGTTAGGAGGAACTACATTTTGCTTCCCAAAATAAACGACGTGCTGTTTATGCAGATCAACTCCATTGACGAGGAGGAAGCACGTAAAGAATACAAATCCCGAATTGCCGAGATTGACGACAATTATATCGCCATGGAAGTGCCGATGCAGGAAAAAAACGGCCGCATCCGCCGGGTCTATATCGGGGATGAAATCAGCGCTTTTTTTCTGACGGAGGGCGGCGTCAAAAATTATTTTCAAACCGTTGTTCTCGGCTTCAAGGAAGATGTCGTGCGGCTGGTCATTATTAAAAAGCCGGACCCGTCGGCAATCAGCAAAATTCAGCGGAGAAGCTTTCTGCGCGTGCCCGCCGAAGTGGAAGTGGCGGTCAAGCTGTCGGATACGATACGCTTTTTGGCCAAAACCGAGGATATTGGCGGGGGAGGCGTATCCTTCTTCGTAGAGAACGGCAACCCGATTCAGGTTAAAGATATCTTGACCTGTTGGATTGTGCTCCCCATGAAGAACGGCACCATTGAGCATGCGCAGTTCAAGGGGGAACTGGTTCGCATGAAGCCGCTGGAGACAGGCCGTATTCTGGCGATGCTCCAGTTTACTGAAATCGCGGATGCCGAGCGGCAAAAGGTGATTCGCTACTGCTTTGAAAGACAGCTCGATTTCCGGAAAAGATAATGAATAAGTGCCGTTTCCTGGAAGCATACTATGCGAAAACAAGGAGCGGCTTTTTCTTATGTCACAATGGTTCGGACGAAGACAGGCGGGCGGTCAGCGGAAGGAGCAAATCACGGCAGCGCAGTATGAGCAGCTGTTTCTGTATTTCTCCTCCCGATGGGAGCGCTGGCTGATTAGAGCGGCTGTCGTACTGGTCTCGCTGCTGGTTTTCTTTCAGCTTCTGCTCCAGTGGGAGCCGCTTCGGCATGCCCTGGTTAAGGTGGAGCGTCTGGAGGGCGAGCCTTATGAATGGAACGGCACAGCGCGCGACAAATGAGGCCGGGACGCGTTTTTTTGCACGGCTCACTGGGTTGTGGTATAATTTATGTTATATCGCAGGCTTAGCCTGCTTTTTTCATGGAGGAGTGTAGGACGGGTGAAGCGGATGAATATTGCCATTGACGGCCCTGCTGGCGCTGGAAAAAGTACGGTGGCGAGGCTGGTGGCAAAACGGCTTGGGTATGTGTATGTGGACACCGGCGCGATGTACCGGGCAGTGACCTGGAAGGTGCTGCAGCAGGGTCTGCAGGTGGAACAAACGCAGCTGGTTATTCGTACAGCGGAGCAAATGACTATCGAGCTGCAGCCGGGAGAGCTCGCACAGCAGGTTCTGGCGGACGGGCAAGATGTCAGTGAGGAAATTCGCCACCCCGAGGTGAGCAACCGGGTATCGTATGTCGCTCAAATACCGGAGGTGCGCAAGCTTCTGGTTGACAAGCAGCAGCAGATGGCCCGGCAAAAAGGCGTCGTCATGGACGGACGCGATATCGGCACGCACGTGCTGCCCGATGCGGAGGTCAAGGTCTTTTTGACAGCCAGTGTGCAGGAGCGTGCTTCGAGACGCTACCAGGAGCTGCAAAGCAAAAATCAAACGGTTTCACTATCCCAGCTGGAGCACGATATTGCCTTGCGCGACAAGATGGATGAGGAGCGCGAGACTTCCCCGCTGCGGCAGGCTGAAGACGCGGTGGTTGTGGATAGCACGAAGCTTTCCATTGAGCAGGTTGTGGACAAAATTGTCTCGCTCACAGCTGTATATGCCGGCAAGGAGTACGAATAATATGCTGTATTCGATTTTCAAAAACTGTTTTGCCGTGATCTTTAAATTGCTGTTCCGTTTTGAAGCGGTTAACGCCCATTATGTTCCGGCTGAGGGGCCGGTTGTGCTTTGCTCCAACCACCGCAGCAATTTCGATCCTCCAATGGTCGGCTGCCTTCTGAAGCGGCAAATTCGTTTTATGGCGAAGGAAGAGCTGTTTCGCGTCCCTGTCGTCGGCTGGCTGATTACGAAGTGGGGAGCTTATCCGGTCAAACGCGGCGGGGTGAGCAAGGAATCGATCCGGCTATCGATGCAGCTGCTGAAGGAAGGCAACATACTCGGGATTTTCCCGGAAGGATCGCGCAGCAACAGCGGCGGTATGGGGAAAAAGGGCGCTTCAAGCCTTGCGATAAAGACGGGAGCAACCGTTATTCCAGCTGCCATCGTCGGCGATTACAAATTTTTTCGCAAAATGAAGGTAATTTACGGACCGCCTGTAGACTTGAGCGAATTTGCGGAAATCTCTGGCCCTGAAGCGCTGGAGCAAGCCACCGAAAAAATCATGAAGCAAATCCGCGCGCTCGCCAAACAGCATCAAATTTAACCGGGTTGTCAAAGATTGTGGCTTGCAAAATTGATTATAGCGTATGGAAATGGTATCTTGGAATTATACTAGTAATAACTTGGATAAGGTTTTATTAAAATTATCAATATATGGGTTGTAAGTCGAGGAGGTTATTCGTCAATGTCAGAAGAGATTAAAGTTCAAGAAGAAATTCAAGATTTGAGCAATGTGGTTGTCCTTAAAAAAGGGGATACAGTCAAAGGTAAAATTGTAAAGCTGGAAGATAACCAGGCTATCGTCGATATTGGTTACAAATATGACGGCGTGATTCCGCTGAAGGAGCTTTCCTCCGTTCAAATCGACAACGCCGCTGATGCCGTCGAGGTTGGTCAAGAAGTGGAGCTGAAGATTGTCAGCATCAATGACAACAAAGAGACGCTCGTATTGTCCAAGCGTGCAATCGACAGCGAATCCGCATGGACACAGCTGCAAGAGAAGCTGGATAGCAAGGCTGTTCTTGAAGCTAAAGTATCCGATGTTGTCAAAGGCGGGCTCGTCGTAGATGTAGGTCTTCGCGGCTTCGTTCCGGCGTCCATGGTTGAGCGTCATTTCGTAGAAGATTTCAGCGATTACAAAGGCCGCACCTTGCGTCTTCGTGTAAAAGAGCTGGATCGCGAGAAAAACAAAGTCATCCTGTCTCAAAAGGATGTGCTTGATGAAGAATACGAGCAAGGCAAAAAACAAATTTTGGCCGGCCTGCATGTTGGTCAGGTGCTTGACGGTACCGTACAGCGTTTGACTCAATTCGGGGCATTCATTGATATCGGCGGTATCGACGGTCTTGTCCATATCTCCGAAATGGCATGGCACCACGTTGAAAAAGCGTCCGATGTGGTAAAAGAAGGCGACCAAGTGAAGGTTCAAGTGCTGAAGCTGGACCCAGACAGCGAGCGTATCAGCCTGAGCTTGAAGGCGACTCAGCCGGGTCCTTGGCAGCAGGTTTCAGGCAAGTTCAACATTGGCGATGTTGTTACGGGTACTGTGAAGCGTCTTGCAGGCTTCGGAGCCTTCGTTGAAATCGCTCCTGGCGTTGAAGGATTGGTTCATATTTCCCAAATCGCTCACCGTCATATCGGTACACCGCATGAGGTGCTTAAAGAAGGTCAAGAGGTTAATGTCAAAATTCTTGATATCAACATAGAGCAAGAGCGCGTAAGCCTCAGCATCAAAGAAACAGAAGAAGCGCCTGAAGCAGCTCCGAAGCCGGAGCGCCAGCCTCGCGCAAAAGAGCCGGTGGTTGATATTCCGGCGAGCCAGAGCTTGAGCTTGACACTGGGCGAACGCTTCGGTGATAAGCTGAGCAAATTTAAGTAAAACTCGTAAACGGTGAACTCGCCAGAGTTCACCGTTAGTTTTTGGAAAGATAAAGCGAAGCGGTAACGCCGATACTATACCCGTATGGATTTACATTCGGACGCAAAGCGGAGGATGAAGCCATGAATCCCGGGATATTATCGTATTTGCTGCTGGCCATCGTCATTATTTTACTTGCAAGCGGATGGAAGAACACACTGCTAGCGAATTGGCCGATGAAGGGATGGTTTGTTTTCTTGTGCGGATGGGCCATTCTGGTTCAATGCCAATTTACGCTGCACAAGATCCCGGTCAACGGCGCGTTTCTTTGGCTGAGTGCGGCGGGCTTGTTATTTCTTGGTCTTGCCGTGCGGCAGTCGGCTTCGGCTCAGGTGCTTGGATATTCCGCTTTACTCAGTTCATTGTATTACTTAATGAAGCATCTGCTTCTGATTGATCCTGTATTTTTGGCACAGCTGCCCCATATGGATGCAGCACTAGTTCTCGGGCTGTGCTCCGCTGTGCTTGTACACGATGCGACTCGCCAAATGGGCTTGATTACAATAAGTGTCCTTGCAGGAGAAGTGCTGTTTTATTGCTGGCACGGCTGGCCGCAGCATGAAGTGCTTGGCGGGCTTGCGTTTCAAGACAGCTGGTGGCTCGCTTGTTTATCCGGACGGACGTTGTCTGCTGGGGCGGCGGCTTGCCTTGGAATGTCCTATCGCAAGGAGGAGCAAAATCAATAGCCAAACGTTGGTGATTTTGCTATGATGTTTAAGGTGTGAGGAGAGTGAAGGTTAATGGCCAAATCTGTGGTTGCCATCGTCGGCAGACCAAACGTGGGGAAATCGACGATTTTTAATCTACTCATCGGCAGCCGTCTGGCTATCGTTGAGGACAAGCCGGGGGTTACCCGGGATCGGATATACGGAACGGCGGAATGGATGGGACGCGCTTTTAGCGTCATCGATACCGGCGGGATCGACATGGATGATGAGGACCGTATTCTGAAATCCGTCCGGCTGCAGGCCGAGCTGGCTATGGAGGAAGCGGATGTCGTTGTATTCATGGTGGATGCCAAGGCAGGGATAACGCCGGCAGATGAAGAGGTCGGGCAAATGCTATACCGGGCCGGCAAGCCCGTTGTTCTGGCTGTAAACAAAGTGGATAACTTGAAACGGCAGGAGGACATCTACGAATTTTACAGCCTGGGCTTCGGTGATCCGGTTTCTTTGTCCGGCGCGCATGGACTCGGTATCGGTGACCTGCTGGAAGCTATTGCAGGCAAGCTGCCGGAAGCGACGGAAGAGGTTTATGATGACGATGTCATCAAGGTCGCCTTGATCGGCCGGCCGAATGTCGGCAAATCCTCGCTTGTGAATGCTATACTTGGCGAGGAGCGTGTTATTGTAAGCGATATTGCCGGAACGACCCGGGATGCGGTTGACACGCCTTTTGAGAAGGATGGGCAGAAATACGTCATTATTGATACTGCAGGCATGCGCAAGCGGGGCAAAGTGTACGAATCCACGGAGAAGTACAGCGTCATGAGAGCGATGCAGGCGATTGAAAGAGCCGACGTGGTGCTTGTTCTCATCAATGGCGAAGAAGGTATTATTGAGCAGGATAAGCATATCGCCGGTTATGCCCATGAAGCGGGGAAAGCGTCGATTTTCGTGGTCAATAAATGGGATGCTGTAGAAAAAGACGACAAAACGATGCAGGTGTTCGCCCAAAAAATCCGCGATCATTTCCTGTTTATGACCTATGCGCCGATTGTGTTTCTGTCAGCCAGGACGAAGCAGCGGCTGCATAAGCTGTTTCCGGTGGTGCAGGAGGTTAGTGAGCAGCATGCGCTTCGTGTACAAACGCATCTGCTTAATGACGTTGTCGCCGACGCGGTTACGATTAATCCCCCGCCGACAGACAAAGGGCGGCGTATGCGCCTGAACTACGCTACACAAGTGGCGGTGAAGCCGCCGACTATTATTTTCTTTGTTAATGATCCGGAGCTGATGCATTTCTCCTATGAGCGTTACTTGGAAAATAAAATCCGGGACGCGTTCGGCTTTGTCGGCACGCCGCTGCGGCTGCTGACACGCAAAAAGTCGGAGGATTAACCGTTTAGAGGGGGAGCAGGTGTGCACTTTATCGTGCCGGTTGTTTTATCATACTTGATAGGCTCTATCAGCTTCAGCTACTTGTATGGCAAGCTGTGGAAGGGAATCGATATCCGCCAGCACGGCAGCGGCAATGCAGGAGCGACGAATACACTGCGCGTTTTGGGCAAGGGGCCGGCAATTACGGTGCTTTTGCTCGATATCATCAAGGGTGTGCTGGCTGTATTCCTTGGCAAATGGCTAGGGATCGGGCTGGAGAATACACAGGTTCTCGTTGAGATCTGCTGTGGCCTGGCAGCCATTATCGGACATAATTGGCCGGTATATTTCGGATTTAAAGGCGGGAAGGGAATTGCAACTACAATCGGTGTTGTCGTTTCCTTAAGCTTTTTGCCAGCGTTGTTTGCCGGGATTATTGCTATTTTATCGATCGTTATTACCCGCTATGTTTCTTTAGGCTCACTGCTTTTTACGTTGTTCCTGCCGATCTTTATTTTGCTGATGAAGCAATCGGTTGAAATTTTGCTTTTGTCGATCGTTCTGTTTATATTTGCCGTCGTACGCCACCGTTCGAATATCAGGAAGCTGCTTACCGGCCAGGAAAACAAAATCGGACAAAAGAAAGAGGGATAATCAGGTATGAGCGTACAATCACCTCGAATTTCCGTTTTGGTGGCGGGAAGCTGGGGAACGGCGCTCGCAGCCGTATTGGCCGATAACGGCCATCATGTGCTGATCTGGTCCAGGAATGCGGCTGAAGTGGAGGATATTAACCTTCGCCATCGTAATTCCCGGTTTCACGGGGATGCACCGCTGCCGCCGCTGCTTCAAGCTACGGGAAGCATAGAAGAAGCCGTGACCGATGCAGATTTGCTTGTGATTGCTGCGCCTTCTTCCGCTATGCGGGAGGTCGCCAGGCAAATCCGGCCCTTCGTCAAACCAGGCTGTATTGTTGTACATGCGGCCAAGGGCTTCGAGCAGGATACCCTCAAGCGGATGAGCACGGTGCTGGCTGATGAGCTTCCGCATATCGATGCCCGCCGTATTGCCGTATTGTCTGGCCCAAGCCACGCAGAAGAGGTTATCCGGCGCTCCTTGACCACTGTTGTGGTTGCTGCGGAGCATCTTCAGGCGGCCGAAGCGGTTCAGGATTTGTTTATTAACCATTATTTCCGGGTGTATACGAATCTGGATGTGATCGGTGTAGAAATCGGAGGCGCTCTCAAAAATATTATTGCCCTCGGCGCAGGTCTGACGGATGGGCTTGGCTTCGGCGATAATGCGAAGGCGGCGCTGCTTACGCGCGGCTTGGCGGAGATTTCCAGGCTGGGCATGGCGATGGGGGCCAATCCGCTTACCTTCTCCGGACTGGCAGGACTCGGGGATTTGGTCGTCACCTGCACCAGCCGCCACAGCCGCAACTGGCGGGCTGGCTACGCCCTTGCTCAAGGAAAAGCGTTGTCGCAGGTGCTGGAGGAAATGGGGATGGTGGTTGAGGGGGTAAAAACAACACGCGCCGCCTTCAGCCTGTCTCAGCAATATGATGTGGTCATGCCGATTACAGCGGAGCTGTTCCGCACCTTATTTGAGGGGAAATCGGTACAGACTGCCGTCCAGGACCTGATGGGACGAGCCAAGACACACGAAATGGAAGAGCCGTCGATTAATGTGCCGCTGAAATAGCCGGCCGCCTACACCAAGTAAGACGGGCGCTCATACAATACCGTAAATCCCGTTTGACATCGGCTTGCAGTTTGCAGCGCCTTGTCAAGCGCACTTGGGAGGAGGCAAGGTATGAGCGGCAAAAACATCCCGAAGGATGTACTCCAGTCCATTCAGAAAAAAACGGGAAAGAAAATATCTCAAAAGGATATTAACAAGCTTGCCAGCGGAGTTAAACCGTCTACGCTGCAAAGTGATACACAGCTTCGCCAGCTGATTAAGCAGGTGTCGAGCATGGCGAATATACCGGTTTCTGAATCTACGGTAAATGACATTATTAAAGCAGTCAAAAGCAGCGGCGTACAACCGAACAGTCTTGAACAGCTGATGAAGCTGATGAAAAAGTAGAACAGCTATTCTTTCTGGACTAGGCGTGTGAAAGCAGATAGCGGTGATCCTGAGTGAAGTGAAGGGGCGGTTCTGGTAATAGCTAACAGCTTGGTTTAGCTGCAGGAGTATATGGGACATTATCCGCTGCGCGTGCAGTTGACCGCTGTTATGAACGCAGAACACGCTGGGAGATACGCTTAGATGCGTCAAGCAACAAAGCCGGATGCAGGCCCAGGGCCTGTATCCGGCTTTGTTTGCTTGGCGGCAGACAGCAAGTCACAGCTTGGACTGCTTTTCCTCCTTAAGCCGGGGATGCTATAATGAAAGTTATAATTTATGCTGCCATGAGCGGCACATGTACAGGGGTTGAATTCGAGAAATGAGCAGTATGGACAAAATGTGGGCCTCCTTTATTGCAATGGGCCTGATGGTGCTCTCTTCCTTCATTATTTCTTATGCGCGTTCCCGAAACCAACGTGTTTTCCGATGGGTGCTTTCGATTGTAGCTTATCTGATGCTGCTAGTATCTATACTTTACATGATTACATCACTGCTGTAGGAGGAAAGTTCATGCTAGTCGAGCTAAAAGGACGTTCTATACATAAAACCGTGCCTACGCAAATCGGCAAAACGCTCCTGGATTTGGCGCTGCAGCATAAGGTGGACTGGAATTTTTCCTGCAACCGCGGAACTTGCGCCCGCTGCCGCTGCCTGGTGACTGAAGGCGGGCAGCGGCTTAGCGAGCCTAGTGATGCGGAGCTGGATTGGCTTGATGACGAGGAACTGGACATGGGGTACCGGCTCGGCTGTCAATGCCGAATCCGCGAGGAGGGCCCCATCCAGGCCGTACTCAAGTCGAATTTTTGAGGTATGAATAAAACGAACCATTTACTGAAGGCAATTCTTACGCTGGAGAAGGAGCTTTCGGCGAAGAACGGACTCCGGTGGCTTGTCGGCGGAAGCTGCGGACTGCTGCTTCAAGGCGTGCCGCTTGTGAACCTGCCGCGAGATTTGGATGTCTATGTTGATGCCGATCAGGTGGATGCTGTTTATGAATGTCTGCGGCCGTTTGCTGTTGATCAGCCTCAGCTCAGCACTACCGGCATGTATTCCTCCTGCCTGAGCCACTACGATCTTGATGGGGTGTCTCTGGAGCTTGTGGGCAGCTTGAAGGTGAATTCGGCGGGCAGCAGCTATGAGGTTCGTATTCAGGACGGGCTATGGCCGTTTCGCGTGGAGACACGGATTGAGAATAAGAGCATTGCTTTAATGCCGCTTGCCCATGAACTGATTTTCAATATGCTCCGCCACAGGCCTGATCGGTACATCGCTATTGCCGGAATGATCTCCGGGCATTTGCGCAGGCAGCTGCCTCCCTTGCAGTATGTGCTCCAGCACAGCGAGATAAGCGAATTGCTTTTTGAACGGCTGAGCCGGGTGCTTCAGCATCCGCCGGGCCTGTCCGTCATGAGAAAGGAATAGAGCCATGGGGGTAAAACTAACATTTTTACCGGATAACAAAACGATTGAGGTTCCGCCTGGAACATCTGTGCTTCACGCGGCCCGCAAGGCGAACCTGATCATACGTTCCCGCTGTGCGGGCAATGCCGCCTGCCTGATGTGCAAAGTCACTGCGCTGTCCGGGCAGGGCTTATCGCAAGTACAGGATAAAGAGGCAAGAAAGCTCGGACCACTCGTTAAGCAGAATGTGCGATTGGCCTGTCAGGTGAAGATTATCGGCGATGCCCAAGTAGAAGTGCCAGAGGACCCGCTCAAGGCGGTAATCCGGGCCAAGCTGAGGGAACAGCAGGAGGAGGACAAGCTTTGGTAATAAAACGCTTTAACCGTCAAGCCGTGGTTCTTACGGCGGTCATTATGGCCCTGCTGCTCAGCGGCTGTATGTATCCGAAGGAGCTGCGCAAAGAAAATGCAGTAGCGCTGAAAGAAAGCGTCTTGATTGTACAGACGGCTATCCAGCAGTACCAGCAGCAGACGGGTGTGCTGCCCATCAAGAATTTCACGGAGAGCACGCCTCTCTACGAACGCTACGTGATTGATTTCAGCAAAATGATTGCGAAGCAAACACTCAGCTCCATTCCGGCAACAGCCTATGAAAAAGGCGGCAGCGCTGTATTTGTGCTGACGAATGTGGAAGAAAGCCCCCAGGTGAAGCTGATGGATATCGCTTCCGTTCAGCAAATCAATGAAGTCCAGAAGTGGGTGGATGACTACCGGGCCAGCCGGCAGGGCGCGCTGCCAAAAGGCGCTCAGATCGCTCCGTCCTTCTATTCCATTGATTTTAAGGCTCTGGGCCAGGAGAGTCAGCAGGTGCGCAGCCTGTACTTCACTCAGCTCAATTCGCTGATAATTAATGAAGCTGGTCAGGTTTTCGTGGATTATGGATCGGATATTGCCCAGCTTATTCAGAAAAAGGGCATGCCAGCGCCGAATCCGGATACGGACCTTCGTCAGCTGCTGGTTGATGATGGCTTGTATGTACCTGTTAAATCAACGGCATATCACTGGCAAAACGACCAGCCTGTCGCTATTCAGCCGCTCTGAGCTTCCGTATGGAAGCCTCAGGGCTTTTTTTATTGCTGCACGTGCAAGCCGGTCTATCCTCGAAGGCGGGAGAATATACTGACAAAGGATTGAAAGAAGCGCATCAGGGGCTTTCCGCTATTTCGAATGAAAAAAGAAAGCCGCAAGCAAATCTATTATAGCTAGTAGTTATATTTTCTATCCGGGTACATATATTGTTAGTAGCTCAGAGCATGTACGAATGTGGTTACATCCTGTCAGGAGGGGATCTCAATTGGAAAAAGTCGATATCTTCAAAGACATTGCCGAGCGGACCGGTGGAGACATCTACATCGGAGTCGTAGGCGCTGTCCGTACTGGTAAATCAACCTTTATTAAGCGGTTTATGGAATCGGTGGTACTGCCGAACATCCAAAATGAAGCGGACCGGATTCGGGCGATCGATGAGCTCCCGCAAAGCGCCGCCGGCCGCACCATCATGACGACAGAACCGAAGTTTGTGCCGAACCAGGCCGTTCAGCTGCGAGTTGCTGAAGGATTGGATGTGAATGTCCGCGTCGTTGATTGTGTCGGATACACCGTGGAGGGCGCTAAAGGCTACGAGGATGAGAATGGGCCGCGTATGATTTCAACACCGTGGTTCGAGGAGCCGATTCCGTTCCAGGAAGCGGCTGAAATCGGAACGCGCAAGGTCATTCAGGAGCATTCCACGCTTGGCATCATTATTACAACAGACGGCTCCATTGCCGAAATTCCCCGTTCATCGTATGTTTCCGCCGAGGAGCGGGTGGTTGAGGAATTGAAGGAGGTCGGCAAGCCGTTTATTCTTATCGTCAACTCGACGCGCCCGCAAAGCGAAGAGGTGACTGCGCTCCGCGGCGAGCTGGCTGCCAAATACGACATTCCGGTCATTGCCATGAGCGTGGCGGCCATGAATGAAGAGGATATGTATCAGGTGCTGCGGGAAGTGCTGTATGAATTCCCCGTGCATGAAGTAAACGTCAATCTGCCAAGCTGGGTTATGGTTTTGGAGGAGAGACACTGGCTTCGTTCCCACTTCGAGGATTCTGTCCGCGAAACCGTCAAGGATATCAGGCGGCTCCGGGATGTGGATCGGGTGGTCGGCAATTTCAGCGAATACGATTTTATTGAACGGGCGGCCCTGGCCGGGATGGATATGGGGCAGGGCGTTGCGGAGATCGACCTGTTTGCGCCGGATGAGCTGTATGATAAAATTTTGATGGAGGTTGTCGGGGTCGAAATCCGCGGCAAGGATCATCTGCTCCAGCTGATGCAGGAATTCACTCACGCCAAGCGGGAGTATGACCGTTTTGCGGAATCGCTGGAGATGGTCAAAACGACAGGATACGGAATTGCGCCTCCGACTCTCGCAGATATGTCGCTTGATGAGCCTGAGCTTATCCGCCAAGGGTCCCGGTTCGGTGTGCGCTTGAAGGCCACGGCGCCTTCGATTCATATGATTCGCGTGGATGTGGAATCGGAATTTGCCCCGATTATCGGGACGGAAAAGCAGAGCGAGGAATTGGTTCGCTATTTAATGAGCGACTTCGAAAGCGACCCGCTAAAAATCTGGGAGTCGGATATTTTCGGCCGCTCGCTGCACTCCATCGTAAGAGAGGGTATTCAGGGCAAGCTCGCGATGATGCCCGACAATGCCCGCTACAAGCTCCAGGAAACCTTGGGCCGCATTATCAACGAAGGCTCCGGCGGACTCATCGCGATTATTTTGTAGCATTTCAGGCCATTTACGCTCAAAAGCACTCCCCAAGAGTGCTTTTTTTGCTGGCTCCCCTTGAAAATACGGGGCGTATCAGGTATATTTTTCACTGAAACGGTAAGACAGAGTAGTAGGAACACGACCTGCTTTCGGGGGGAGGTGAATCACATGAACAAAACCGAACTGATTAATAAAGTCGCTGAATTGACCGAGCTGTCCAAAAAGGATGTCACCAAAGCGGTGGATGCCGTATTTGATGCCATTTCGGAGGCGCTGCAAAATGGCGACAAGGTTCAGCTTGTCGGCTTTGGAAATTTTGAAGTGCGTGAACGTTCCGCCCGTAAAGGACGCAATCCTCAGACCGGAGAAGACATTGAAATCCCGGCCAGCAAGGTGCCTGCCTTCAAAGCAGGTAAATCGCTTCGCGACGGAATTAAATAAGGCTGCGCCGCACCCGGCCGGCCCAAGCACCCTTTTTAGCGGAAGGGTGTTTTTCTATATAATCCCTTTACAAATTGTCGCAGACACCTTATAATCACTTGTAGCAACGCAGTTGGTCATGCGGGATGTATCAGCAGATGTGCTTTTTACAGAGGAGCTTTACATCGGGGTATAGCTCAGCCTGGTAGAGCGCACCCTTGGGGTGGGTGAGGTCGCACGTTCGAATCGTGTTACTCCGACCATGAACAAGGCATCGTCAGGACGGTGTCTTTTTCTTTTGCCCAAATTCCTGAACCTGCTTCCTGTATTGTAAATATTTCTTTAAGAATTTTCATTTCGTTTTTGCTATACTGTAGTGGTTGAGCGACAAGATACATCGTGCCGGAGGGGCGGGACATAGGTTGGAACAGAAAGGGAATTCGTGGTTTAGCAGTCAGGATTGGACAATGTACGGAATTATTGTATCGATATTTTTGATGTGGCGGATCGGGACCGTCGGGAACTGGTCGACCGAATGCTGGATTTTGCTGATGATTTGTTTGCTTGGTGTCCGGAGAGACCAGATTGATCAGGACTGGAAACGGTTTTTTTTGATCGGGATTCCGCTGCTCGGCGTTTTTTATTATTTCTACGGCTCGGGGAACGGTCTCTGGTGGCGGATTGCCAATTGGATGTTCGAGAACAATAAGCATCCTTGGCAGTGGGATCAGGTTATGATGAGCATTCCGTTTAATGACGGGGCATGGGCGCGCGCCATAAATACGCCGCTGCTTGATCGGGTGATGCGCTGGGTATATAATTACGGCTTTGTGCTTTCCTTGTGGATTTGTATCCTGCGGAGCTACTGGACCAGAAGCGTGAAAAAAATGCTGTCCTACGCATTGTCCGGACATATGATGCAGTTTCCGCTGATTCTGCCTTTTTATAATTTGATTCTGCTTCGGGAAGTTTGGTTTGTTAAGCAGCAGCCGGATTTGCTGCTTCGTACCTTTGCAACCGAGAATGACAAGCTGGTCGCTGTAATGAACTGCATGCCGAGCATGCATACCTCCATTTCATTTGCCATGCTGCTGCTTGCGCTTCGTG
This sequence comes from Paenibacillus sp. y28, assembly GCF_037137075.1. NCBI lineage: Bacteria > Bacillati > Bacillota > Bacilli > Caryophanales > Paenibacillaceae > Paenibacillus > Paenibacillus sp. y28. The sequence goes on along the minus strand of NZ_JBBBNV010000001.1, from coordinate 548,524 downwards.
AGAAAGACCGGATTTTCAAGTATATGATGGTGACGTACTGCGCTGCGATTATTTTCTCTACATTGTACCTGCAAATTCACTGGGTGCTCGATGTTGTGGCCGGGATGATTTTTGCGTTCCTTGTTGTGAAGCTGTCCGATTTTATTATCGGGTTCGTATCGGAGAAGCTGCCCGGCAAGCTGAAGCGTTTCTACAAAGGAAAGCGGACGAAGCCGGAATCCGCTGTGGCTGCCTAAGGGCAGCCTTTTGTTTTTTCTAAAAAGAACGTGCTTAACGTTGACAAGCACCATCCGTTTAACGCATGATTAGGGGATAAACGGATTCGTGAAAGGAGCTGTTTCCATGGAAGGAAACAATGATTATTTTGTGATTCGGGCAAAGGAAAATGGCGTTCAGGTGATTGGACTTACCCGCGGCCAGGATACCCGGTTTCATCATACAGAGAAGCTGGACAAGGGAGAGGTCATGATCGCCCAATTTACAGAGCACACCTCAGCGGTCAAAATCCGGGGCAAAGCGGTTGTCATGACCAAATACGGTGTCGTGGATACAGAGGAATAATTTTGCAGGCATAGCCTGCTTTTTTCATATGTACAATGAGGATATAGGTGCTTGGCAGAGGAGGGAAATCTCTTGTCCTGGTTCACGCGTATCCTCTTAACTATGCTTGCTTCGTGCGGTCTGGCTATCGGACTAACGCTGGTGCTGCAATGGAGCGGACTTGAATTAAATAAGGGCAGCGAGCTGCCGGTAATGCGTGCTGTCAAAACGGAAAGGATTGATGAAGCGGGTGTAGTCGACCTGCTGACCCAGGTTCGGCTGCATGCGGACATCCTTCGCGTCGATTGGCGGGATTCGATTATTAGCCTGGATTTGGCGGTAAACCCTGCACAGAGCGGGAAGGAGCTCATTTACGAGGACTTGTACAACCTGGTTAATCACAGCTTCAACCGGACCGCGAATGTGAAGGAAGTGATGGTTCGTGTGATGGAACGCGGCTCTGGCGCGGTGAAGCCTTCTTCGATGACCCTTCTGCTTTCCATGGATGCCCAGCGGCGCTACATGGGGGAGCCTGACAGCTGGAATGAAGCCCTTACGCCCGAGGTTTTCGTGCGCAGCCGGTTTCAAATGAATTTTACGCCCAAATGGAGGCAAAAATACGGCTTGTAAGCCGCGCAAGGAGTTCAGGAGTTTGCCATGTGCGCAGACAGTCCGGTTGTGATATAATAGTTGCGATTGTTTGTTCTATACGCAGGAGGCCTTTGCATGAACAGTTACCGTATCCCTGAGATAGCCAAGAAATATACCGATTACGATATGATTCAAACCAATACCGAGCTGCCGGAATTTCCGCACTATCGGGTACGGCTTTTATTCGCCTTTTTGAACAAAAGCGGATTGCCACAAGAGTCCACGGAATTGTATGCTCTCGTCACTTCACTCGCTCAGATGGGGCTGGACACACATCAGCTGGTCAGTGAAACCAACGATGTAAAAGAGACCAAAGCGGCTCGTTCCAGGCAGCTGCAAGTATTGGCCGGCGACTACTTCAGCAGCCGGTTTTATCAATTGCTCTCACAGGCCGGGCATACGGAAATGACACGGCAGCTGTCCGGGGCGATTTGTGAGGTCAATCGACTGAAAATGAGCTTGTATGTGAGAATGAAGCAGTTGAAATGCTCTGCCGAGGAGTACTTGCAGGAAACTGTAAACATCCGCATGCAGCTTTTTTTGCTGTTCGGACGGTGGATGAAGGACATATACAGCATCCAGTGGGCGGAAATACTGGAGGCGTTTACCCGCTGTGAGGTGCTTATTCATGAGATAGACCGCAGTAATTCCTTGCAGGAACTGCAGGGCAGTTGGGGATACTGGTATATTTTGCAGACCGGCAGCAAGGAAGAGAAGAGGCAGCTTAAGGGGGAACAGGGGGACGGCGGCAAGCTTCGTTCACTCTGGCTGAAACACAACGTAAAAGCACAATTGTATCAGATGCTGCAGCAGCAGCTTGCACTGGTACAGGACAAAATCGGACACTTGGGTTCGGAGAAGCTGACGGCGGAATTGGCCGCGATCGGGGAACCGCTGGTGCGTTACCTCTCTGCGCCCAAAGTGCTGGAAGAAATTTGAGGTGAAGTGATTTGACTACGGACGCTACACAGAAAGAAAAGTTCGTACACGGTGTTTTCGAGAGCATCGCACATAAGTATGATTTGATGAACGATGTGCTGAGCTTTCGCAGACACAAGGCTTGGCGTAAATTTACGATGTCCAAAATGAATGTCCGGCCCGGAAGCACGGCGCTGGATGTTTGCTGCGGCACCTGCGATTGGGCCATTAGCATGGGACAGGCCAGCAAAACCGGACGAGTTGTTGGACTTGATTTCAGCAGAAACATGCTGGATTTCGGCCAGTACAAAATTGATAAGCTCGGCATGGAAACACAGCTTGAGCTTATTCAGGGCAATGCCATGCAGCTGCCGTTTGAGGATAATACGTTTGATTATGCCACCATCGGCTTCGCCCTGCGCAACGTTCCGGATATTGAGCAGGTGCTGAGTGAAATGCAGCGGGTCGTCAAGCCGGGCGGGCTTGTCGTCTCGCTTGAGCTGTCTAAGCCGACCTGGCAGCCATTCAAGTCGCTGTATTATTTTTATTTTAATCATATTCTTCCTCTGGTCGGAAGGCTTATGGCCAAGCGCTATGAGCAGTATAAATGGCTGCCGCAATCATTAGTAAATTTCCCTGATCACAAGCAGCTTGCGGAAATATTCCGCAGGACAGGGCTTGCCGAGGTGGAGGCGTACCCGTTGACAGGGGGGATCGCCGCTCTCCATATTGGAAAAAAAACGCAGCCAGGAGAGAATTGAACTTATGCTACGTAAAATAAAAGTATTTTTGGAAATGATTAAGATAGAGCACACTTTATTTGCTCTTCCCTTTGCATTTATGGGAGCAATTCTCGGTTCGATGATCGTCAAGCACCAGCTTCCCTCATGGGCGCAAGTCGGATGGATTTTGCTGGCAATGGTTGGTGCGCGAAGCGCCGCCATGGGATTGAACCGGGTAATTGACAAGGTGATTGACGGCAAAAATCCGCGGACTGCGATGAGGGCGATTCCAGCAGGCCTGATTTCTTCGAAAGAAGCCATTGTTTTTATTATCGTTTCCTTCGTCATGCTGTTTGTCGCCGCATCCCAGCTGGAGCCGCTGGCGATGAAGCTGCTGCCGATTGCAGTTGTGATGCTGGTGCTGTATTCGTACACCAAACGCTTTACTTGGCTGTGCCATGTGTTCCTTGGCTTTACGATTGCCTTGGCACCTCTGGGCGGCTGGGTAGCCGTAACAGGCATGGTGGATACGACGGCGTTTATATTTTTTATCAGCATTGCGCTGTGGACAGCAGGTTTTGATATCATCTATGCCTGCCAGGACATCGATTTCGACCGGAAGGAAGGGGTATACTCGATTCCGGCCCGGTTCGGGATTGCCCGCTCGCTGCTGATTGCACGTTATATGCATATCGTGACCGCCATCGGCTTGCTTTCTTTGTTCTTTATGACCGATCTCAGCTGGTGGTATTTTGCGGGCCTTATTATTTCATATATTTTGTTGTTCTATGAGCACCGTATCGTTACACCGGAGGATTTGTCCAAACTGCAAACCGCGTTTTTTACGTTAAACGGTACGCTCAGTATCGTTATGTTTGTCTTTACACTTGTTGATTTGGTGGTGCATTCCGGATGAATGCTGTTGTACAAGCACCCCGTTGGATAGTCGGTATCACCGGCGCCAGCGGGGCGATTTATGGAATCACCCTGGTTGAGGAGCTTCTGAAGCGAGGCGTATACGTTCACCTGCTCGTAACAGAGGCCGGCTGGCGGGTATTGAAGGAAGAGCTGGACTGGCCGGCCTCCAAACGAAGCGAGGCGCTGTCCGCCCGGTTTGGCGAGCATGGCGAATTGCTTACCGTTCATCCGATTCAAGATATCGGCGCTAGCATTGCCAGCGGCTCCTTCCGCGTGACGGGGATGGTCATCGTACCCTGCTCGATGGGGACCTTGTCCGGCATTGCTCACGGAGCGTCGGACAACCTGCTCAAACGCGCGGCCGACGTGATGCTCAAGGAAGGACGGAAGCTGCTCATTGTTCCCCGTGAGACTCCGCTTCATGCGGTACATCTGGAAAACATGCTGAAGCTGGCCCGGATGGGGGTTAAAATCATTCCGGCGATGCCGGCTTTTTATCAGCGGCCCGAGACGCTTCAGGATATTGTCCACTTCCTGGTAGGCAAGCTGCTGGACAATATGGATTTGGACCATCAATTATTTCCGAGGTGGGGAGGGTAATCGAATGGCTAGCTTGGAAGGAGCCCCAATCCGTTTAGGCCGCATCTTGTACAGCAATGTATGGCCGGTCTTTCATTATTTTCCCGAGCAGCAGTTTGCAGGCCGGGTGGACATCGCGACCCAGGTGCCTTCTGGATTAAACAAAGCCATGAAAAACGGCACCATCGACCTGGGCCCGATGTCTTCGTTTGCGTATGGCGAAAACGCGGAGCATTATATGCTTATGCCTGATTTGTCGGTTAGCGCGAACGGCCCGGTCCACTCCATTCTGCTGTTCCATCAAAAGCCCCTGGAGCAAATCGTAGACGGTACGATTGCGCTGCCGACAACGTCAGCCACTTCAGTGAACCTGCTCAAAATTCTGCTTCAAACATACGGCGGCGGGAAGCCGCAATATTTTGACGCGGAACCGGATTTGCCTTCTATGATGGCCCGGGCGGATGCGGCGCTGCTTATCGGTGACGATGCGATTCGTGCCAGTTGGTCGGACAGCGGGTACCATGTGACGGATTTGGGGGAGCTGTGGAAGGAAGCGACGGGCGAGTGGATGACCTTCGCTGTTTGGGGAGTACGCCGTCAGGCAGTCCGTGAACAGGAAGCGCTTATCACCGAGCTGCATCAGGCTTTCCTCGAGAGCAAGCGCAAAGGTCGCCAGGACGTAACGCCGATTATTCAGGCTGCTGTCGAGCGGATTGGCGGCAGGCCATCGTATTGGCAAATGTATTTCGATAAGCTGAGCCACGATTTCGGGCTGGAGCAGCAGCGGGGGTTGCAGCGTTATTTTGACGAGGCGTGGGCGCTTGGCCTGCTCTCCCACAGGGTGCAAATGGAGCTCTGGAACACTACAACGAGCCGGGTGAATAAATGAAACTGCTGGACATTTACGCAAGACTAAAAAAAGATATGGCCTACATAGAGAAAGAGCTTGAAAAAAGCGTTGATTCAGAGCACGCCATGCTGAGAGAGACATCAGCCCATTTGCTGAAGGCAGGGGGGAAACGCATCCGTCCTGTCTTCGTGCTGTTAGCCGGCGAATTCGGAGCCTATGATTTAGAGCGGCTAAAGCATATTGCTGTCTCTCTGGAGCTTATTCACATGGCGTCGCTGGTGCATGACGACGTCATTGACGACGCGGACACCCGACGCGGCCAGCTGACGGTCCGCTCCAAATGGGACAACCGGATTGCGATGTACACCGGAGACTACATATTCGCCAAAGCGCTGATGGTGGCCACCGAGCTTGCTGAACCGATTATTCATCAAGTGCTGTCCCGGGCTATTGTGCAGATGAGCATCGGGGAAATGGAGCAGATTCGATATTTTTATCAGCCCGATCAATCGGTCCGCAATTACCTGCTCCGGATTCGCCGCAAAACAGCGCTGCTGATCGCCATCAGCTGCCAGCTGGGGGCTTTGGCCGCCGGCGCTTCTGAAAAGGTATGTTCAAGGCTGTATTCTTTCGGTTACAATGTAGGTATGGCTTTCCAATTAAGGGATGATGTTCTGGACTTGACAGGCACGGAAAAAGAGCTTGGCAAGCCGCCGGGCAGCGACATTCGTCAAGGAAATGTTACTCTTCCCGTCTTGTATGCGCTTCAGGAGCCTGAGCGGCGCGCCGAGCTGCTGACAGAGCTGAAGGCGATTGAGCGTGCGGACGGGCAAGCCGATGTATCCCGATGTTTACAGCTGATCCGCAGCAGTCACGGCGTAAATCGGGCTACCGAGCTGGCCTCCAGATACATCGACAAGGCGATCGGCGCTTTGTCCGGACTGGAGAATATTCGCGCCAAGGATGATTTGATTCGCGTCGCATACTTTATTGGAAACCGTTCGTACTAATAGGTATAAGAGGGCACAATGGTGTCAACAATGGAAGCACACTCAAATTGGATTAAGAAGGGGGACGCAGCAATATGGACAGAACGTATATTATGGTAAAGCCGGATGGTGTGCAGCGCGGTTTGATCGGAGATGTCATCCACCGCTTTGAGAGCAAAGGATTCCAACTGCTTGCGGCGAAGCTGCTGCATATTTCCAGAGCGCAGGCTGAAAAGCATTATGCAGAGCATGTTGGACGCCCCTACTTTGAAGATTTGGTCAATTTCATTACCTCCGGCCCCGTGATGGCCATGGTTTGGGGGGGCGACCAGGTAGTGCCGATTTCCAGGATGATGATTGGGAAAACGAACACATTGGAAGCGCAGCCGGGCACCATTCGGGGAGATCACGCCGTACATACGAATCGCAACATTGTACACGGCTCCGATTCTCCGGAAAATGCGGAACGCGAGATTGCCATCTTCTTTACACCGGAAGAAATCATGAGCTATGAAAAAGTAATTCAAAAATGGATTTAAATCCAGCAGGATTTTCGCTCCGGCATATGGAATACAACATATGACAAAATTCGGCAATATGGCTGGAGCGTGATACTGCAATGGTAGATCGGGATTTTGAGTTATTCGTAAAAAAAGTAAAAGACCTTACCTCAATTGATTTGTCCCAGTACAAGGAAGCACAGATGAAACGGCGGCTTACAACGCTGCGGATCAAAAAAGGCTATGATTCCTTCGATGCCTTTTTTACCGCGATGAAGCAGGATAAAGAGCTGCTGTACGAGTTTTTTGACAGGATGACCATTAACGTATCGGAATTTTGGCGCAATCCGAACCGATGGGAAATGATTGAAAAGCAATATTTCCCTCAAATGGCTGCAAAGAACCGCAAGCTGCGGGTCTGGAGCGCGGCGTGCTCTACCGGCGAGGAGCCTTATACGATTGCAATGATTTTGGCCGAGCTGGGCGTCCTGCAGGATACTTACCTGCTGGCTACGGATATTGACGACGGTGCGCTGGAGAAGGCCCGCAAAGGCGTTTATCTGGATCGTTCCGTTCGGGATGTCCCTGCTAAATATGTACGCACTTATTTTCAGCAGGATAATTTGTTGTTTCATATCACGGACGATTTGAAAAAAGCGGTCCGTTTTCAAAAAGGCAATCTGCTTACCGATACGTTCGAAACAGGCTTTGACCTCATCGTCTGCCGGAACGTAATGATTTATTTTACTGAAGAAGCCAAGCATGTGCTGTATCATAAATTCGCCAAGGCGTTAAAGCCGGGCGGGCTTCTGTTTGTTGGCAGCACAGAGCAAATATTCAGTCCGGGCCAATATGACTTGGAGTCGGCGGATACGTTTTTTTACCGTAAAAAGGGTTAGTACAAAGCTTAAGCTCACTCTTGTAATCCGAGCTTGTGGTGAAGCAGTTAGGTTGTTTGTTCAAGCAGCCGAAGGACTGACTTTGTACCAGGTATACCGTCTGCCATTCCTGTCCATAATGAAGATAGGGTAAAGCCTAATTTCAGGAGGCTGTTATGGATAAAAGGAAGGTTATTACCGCTTACCGTCGCGGGTTTATTACAATGCAGGAGTGCGCGCAGATACTTGGTATCGAGGCGACGCAAATTCTGGGCATGGTAAACGACACGAAGCTGACCGAGCCGTCACGGCCGATTCAGCAGCCTGTCAGCAGCTGACAGGGATGGAATCCGGAATACTGTAATGAAACGCGCTGCCATTATTGGGCGGCGTGTTTTTTTTGTGGAGACAGCAAGAGCACCGCTGCGTTGGAATGCCTGGGTATGGCGGGAGGGAAGATACACCGGCCTGCAATACCGGAACACACGGGTGGTTTTCCTTGTCAAAGCGGCACTGCTGTACTATAATTAGCACAGGAATTGAGTGCATCAAAGCACTAAAGCGCGGAGCGCGTGTAACAGTTGAAGGAGGATACTTCGTGAGATATTTAACTGCTGGAGAAACACATGGACCGCAATTGACGGCCATTATTGAGGGTATGCCGAGCAATGTGCCGCTTATTGCGGAGAAGATAGATGAGCAGCTGCACCGGAGACAAAAAGGCTATGGCCGCGGCCGACGTATGCAAATCGAGAAAGATACGGTTAGTCTCGTAGGCGGTGTCCGTCATGGGAAAACAACCGGAGCCCCGATCGCGCTGGTCGTCGAGAACAACGACTGGAAAAACTGGACCCGCATTATGGGTGCCGAGCCGCTGGAGGATGAAGAAGCTAAACGCCGTGTTAACCGTCCGCGTCCGGGCCATGCCGATTTGAACGGCGGATTGAAATATAATCAACGCGATATGCGCAACATTTTGGAGCGCTCCAGTGCCCGCGAAACAACGATGCGTGTTGCTTGCGGAGGCGTAGCGCGCCAGCTGCTTGCTGAATTCGGCATCAAGGTAGCCGGACAAGTGCTGCGTATTGGCGATGTAGAGGTAAACCGTCAAGAGCTGCCGATTGATGAGCTCATTCGGATTACCGAGGAGTCGCAGGTTCGTGTAACGGACAAAGAAGCGGAAGCGAAAATGATTGCTGCTATTGATGCTGCCAAGGAAGAGGGCGATACGCTTGGCGGTATTGTAGAGTGTATCATTGAAGGCTGCCCGGTAGGTCTGGGGAGCCACGTGCAATGGGACCGCAAGCTGGACGGCCGGATCGCACAGGCGGTTGTTTCGATTCAAGCCTTTAAGGGCGTTGAATTCGGGATCGGCTTTGAAGCTGCAGAACGCCGCGGTTCGAAGGTTCACGACGAGATTAAATACACTGAAGAACGCGGTTATCATCGCGCCTCTAACCGTGCAGGCGGTTTCGAAGGCGGTATGACGACAGGTGAGCCGATTATTGTACGCGCAGTGATGAAGCCGATTTCGACCTTGTATAAGCCGCTTCAAAGCGTTGACATTGATACGAAGGAAGTATTCACAGCCCAGGTGGAGCGTTCGGACACTTGCGCCGTTCCCGCTGCAGGCGTGATTCTGGAGAATGTAGTTGCTTGGGAGGTTGCGGCTGCATTTATGGAGAAATTCGGCGGAGATTCCTTGGAGGAAATCCGGGCCAACTATGAAAGCTATCTTGCACAGGTAGGACGGTACTAGTCTATGAGAGAACTTACGGTTGATTTGGGGGAGCGTTCTTACCCGATTTACATCGGGGACGGGATTCTCGGCGAGATAGCCTCCATTTTTGACAAGCATGAGCTGAGCAAGCGTTCCCCATTGCTGATTGTGACGGATTCGAATGTGGGTCCGCGTTATTTGGAGACCGTGCGAGAGCTGCTTGAAGAAGGCGGCTACAAGGTAACCACTGCTGTTGTTCCTGCCGGAGAACCATCGAAGTCGCTTGCCAGGTTGGAGGAGCTCGTTTCGGTGGCATTGGAAGCGGGCCTGGACCGCAAATCGACCGTGGTCGCATTGGGCGGCGGTGTGGTTGGAGATTTGGCCGGCTTCGTGGCGGCGAGCTATATGCGCGGCGTCCGGTTTGTGCAAATCCCGACGACTATCTTGGCGCATGACAGCAGTGTGGGCGGGAAGGTGGCCGTCAATCACCCGCTTGCCAAAAATATTATCGGCGCCTTCCATCAGCCGGAGCTGGTTCTTTACGATATTTCCACCCTTCGTACATTGCCGCCGCGTGATGTGCGTTCGGGCCTTTCGGAAGTCATTAAGCATGGGCTGATTTGGGATCGCGACTTCGTGGACTGGTGCAGCGAGCATGCCGCAGATTTGCTCTCGCTTCAGCCGGAAGCGTTGGAGCATGCGCTCTATACCGGCTGCAAAGTGAAAGCGGCTGTTGTATCCGAGGATGAGACCGAGCAGGGCTTGCGGGCGATTCTTAACCTTGGTCACACGATCGGTCATGCGCTGGAGGCAGTTGCAGGCTACAATGAGCTGCAGCACGGAGAGGCGATCTCGATTGGAATGGTCGGTTCAGCCAAGCTGGCTGTGCGGCTGGGGTACCCTCAGGAAATTCTCGACACGACCAAGGCACTGATGAAGCAGTTCGAATTGCCGGTTCAGGTACCGGCAGATTACGATACCGACAAGATTATGAGCGCGATGATGCACGACAAGAAGTTCAAGGAAGGCCGCATGGTCTTCGTCATTCCAACCAGCATCGGCCAAGTGGAAATCAATAAAAAGGTTCCTGTGGAGTGGGTCCGAGAAGTGGTGGAACAATTGAAGCGGGAGGCGTAACAAATGGTAGTGCGCGGAATTCGCGGAGCCATTACGGTTCAGCATAACGAGGAAACGGAAATTTTACAGGCGACAAGAGACATGCTGCATCAAATCGTGGTGGATAATGAAATCAAGCCGGAAGACATCTGTAGTGTTTTTGTTACCGTGACTCAGGATCTGGATGCAGCTTTTCCGGCGAAAGCGATCCGGCAATTGCCGGGCTGGGAGCTTGTGCCGCTGATGTGTTCGCTGGAGATTCCGGTAGCCGGCGGTTTAAAACAATGTATTCGTCTGATGGTGCATGTGAATACAACCAAGTCCCAGAGCGAAGTCATTCACGTCTACATGAATGAAGCGGTGAAGCTTCGTCCTGATTTAACACAGGCAGCGAATTAATCGGTCTTTGTGGAAAGCAAGGAAAGCAAGTTTAAGTTGACCGCAAACAGCACTTATTGTATAGTGTAATCAAGTTATTTTAGCTGAGAGTTAGAGTAGTGAGACTGAGTGTTTGAGCCAAGATGAGAAGAGTAGAGCCTGAGCAGAGATGAGCGTTTGCCAAACGAAAGGTTTATTTGTCGTTGGCTATAATTTGGTACCGTTATTTTCGTGTCCATATTGGCACATAATAGGTACTGTTGTCATCGTTTGCCCATACAACCTCTACTTCGCGGTAGAGGTTTTTTTACTGTGCTGGACCTTGTCCAATGCTGGAGCTTGTCCAAAGCGACCACAGTAACTAGACGTGATTTAACCAGCAGATAAGCGGTTAGAACGCTTGAGCTGGTTGAAACGGTACGTGTGGAACGCCGCGCTTCTGCCTGAGGCTCGAAAAAATCGTATAAACGGCGCCGGGTCCCCGGGAATAGTAAAAGGAGCCGTTTATCTGGTGTCTCGCCTGCTGCTGCAAACAATCAAATTTGTTAAAGGAGAGATTGCCAATGTACACACCGGAGCTGAATGAAATTATCCGCTTGTCCAGGCAGTATAATCTGATCCCGGTTGTCCGTCACCTGCTGGCGGATACCGAAACGCCGATTCGCGTATTCCAGCATTTCTATGAGGATCAGCGCGCGTTCTTGCTGGAAAGTGTGGAGGGCGGTGCCCAGTGGGGCCGGTATTCCTTCATCGGCACCGATCCGTTCCTGATTATCCGGGGGAAGAACGGACGGATGGAAGTGGAGGTCGAAGGAACGAAAAAGGTTCATGATGAAAAGCCTTTAGAGCTGCTTAAGGCGTATCTTCGTTCTTATACAAGCCCGTCCCTGCCGGAGATGCCGCCGTTTACCGGAGGGGCTATCGGATTTTTCGGTTACGATTTGCTGCAATATTACGAGAAGCTTCCGCCTCATCGTATCGACGATATGCAGACCGATGACATTCATTTCATGTTCTGTGACCAGATTATCGTATTTGACCACTTCAAGCAGCAGATGAAGGTCATCGCCAACGTGCATATTCCGCCTTTTGCTACCGATAGCGATATTGCCGCGGCATATCAAACCGCCTGCTGCAAAATTGATGCGACCATTGAACGCATCAGCAAGCCGGTCGCAATGGCCAGTGCCGCTGCACCGCTTCCGAACAAGGTGGAGCTTGGCGATGTTCAATCGAATTTGACCAAAGAGCAGTTCATTGACAATGTAATTAAATCCAAAGAATATATTCGCGCGGGGGACATATTCCAGGTTGTGCTGTCCCAGCGCTTTCATATCGATACCGAGATTTCGCCGCTCAAGGTGTACCGGGTGCTGCGGATGATGAACCCTTCCCCTTATCTGTATTACTTGAAGCTGGATGATGAGGTTATCGTCGGCAGCTCGCCGGAAGCGCTGGTGAAGGTCGACAACGGGAAGGTGGAGACGAGACCGATCGCAGGCACGCGGCCGCGCGGATCGACCGTGGAAGAGGATTTGCAGCTGGAGAAGGAGCTGCTCGCCGATGAGAAGGAACGTGCGGAGCATCTGATGCTGGTCGACCTGGGACGCAATGATATTGGCCGGGTGTCCGAATTCGGCTCCGTCAAATGCGATTCCTATATGCAGATTGAGCGTTATTCTCACGTGATGCACATTGTATCGAACGTTTCCGGTAAGCTCCGTCAGGATAAGGATTTCTTTGATGCGTTTATTTCGTGTCTCCCCGCAGGTACGGTTTCCGGCGCCCCGAAGCTGAGAGCGATGGAAATTATCGCCGACTTGGAAAAAGAGGCCAGAGGCGCTTACGCGGGTGCGATCGGTTATCTTGGCTTCTCCGGCAATTTGAATACTTGCATCACGATCCGCACCTTGATTTTCAAAAACGGCAAAGCCTATGTGCAGGCTGGCGCAGGGATTGTATGGGATTCTGTTCCCGAGAAGGAGTACGAGGAAACAGTCAACAAGGCCAAAGCGCTGCTGGTATCTGTCCGGACAGCGGAAGCGATTTTTCCTACTACGGTTCAGGAAGCGAGAGTTATCAATTCGGATTACATGTAAGCCGGGAAGAAAGGGGAAACGGAAATGCATAGCAAAATGACCCTGCAGCAGGCCATCTCACAGGTCGTCAGCGGAAACCATTTATCACAGCAGGAAGCACGGGATGTTATGTCCTTTATTATGGAAGGCGAAGCAACCTCCGCTCAAATCGGCAGCCTGATGACGGCGCTGCGGATGAAAGGGGAAACGATTGAGGAAATCGCCGGCTTTGCCGAAACGATGCGGAGCAAGGCGAGCCGGGTGGAAGCCGAGCAGCAGCATTTGCTGGATACATGCGGAACGGGCGGCGACGGAGCGGATACGTTTAACATTTCCACTGCCTCGGCGCTTGTGGCCGCAGCGGGCGGCATTCGAGTAGCCAAGCATGGGAACCGGGCGATGTCTAGCAAAAGCGGCAGTGCTGATGTTCTAGAAGCGCTGGGGGTTCATATTGAATTGACACAAGAGCAGGCTGCCCGCTGCTTGAAGGAAGTCGGCATTTGCTTTATGTTTGCCCAGCTGTTTCATCAATCGATGAAGCATGCGGCGGGCCCGCGTAAGGAAATCGGAATTCGGACCGTGTTCAATCTGCTTGGGCCGCTTACGAATCCTGCGGCGGCGGATCGCCAGCTGCTTGGCATTTTTGACCGTACGCGGACGGAACAGATTGCACACGTGCTGCGGCTGCTTGGGCTGAAACGAGGGCTCGTCGTCGGCAGTCTGGACGGACTGGATGAAATCAGCATCTCAGCGCCGACCCAAATCACAGAGCTGAAAAACGGCGATATTCAGACGTTTATTGTGACACCGGATGAATTGGGACTCCGCAGTCATTCCTTGTCCGCTGTCGTTGGCGGGGATGCGGCTCATAATGCAGATATGATTCGCCGTATTTTCTCGGGCGAACGGGGGGCACCGCGCGACATTTTGCTGGCTAACAGCGGCGCGTGCTTCTATGTGGCGGACCGCGCAGCCACGCTGCAGGAAGGAATCAAGATGGCAGCAGATATAATTGACTCGGGGAAAGCGCAGGAGAAGCTGGAGCAGCTGGCCCGATATACAGGAGCGATGAAACATGTATCTTGACCGAATTGTGGCTACGAAACGAAGCGAGGTTGATCATCTGAAGCTGACGACACCGCTTGGCGCGCTGGAGAAGCAGATTGCTTCCATGCCGGCATGTCTAGGCTTTGAAGCGTCACTGAAGCAAGACGGCCGGAAGCGGCAAATCGGCCTGATTGCGGAAGTGAAAAAGGCTTCCCCCTCCAAAGGGCTCATTCGCCCGGATTTCCATCCGGTTGAGCTTGCCAAGGCGTATGCGTCAGCCGGAACAGATTGTATTTCCGTGCTGACAGACGAGCAGTATTTTCAAGGAAAGAACGAATACTTAAGCGCTATCCGTGAGGCGGTTCGAGTTCCCTTGCTGCGCAAGGACTTCACGATTGACGTGCACCAAATTTACGAGGCGCGAACGCTTGGTGCGGATGCCATTTTGCTGATTGCGGCGATACTAACTACGGATGAGCTGCGCCTGTTCCATCAAGAAGCGAAGGCTATCGGACTGGATGTGCTCGTTGAGGTGCACGATGAAGCGGAGCTGGATCGTGTGCTTGAACTGGACGCGACGCTCATCGGGATCAACAACCGGAATCTGCAAACATTTGTGACTGACATCCAAACAACGGAGAAGCTGATTGGACGTATCCCCGGAAATCGGGGCATTACTGCGATAAGTGAAAGCGGCGTATCTACGCCGGAGGATGTGGCGTATTTGCAATCCGTAGGATCAGATGGTATTCTCGTCGGGGAAAGCTTAATGCGTAAGGATGATGTGGGCGCCGCTGTGGTAGATCTGCTAGGGCCAGTTCCGACTGGAGTGTGAGCGGGATGACAAGCGCTTCTCCGGTGAAGGTTAAAATATGCGGCATTAAGGATGACGCTACGCTTGAGGGCTTGCTGAAGCTGGATGTGGATTATATCGGCTTTGTATTTGCACGGAGCAAACGCCAGGTGCAGCCTGCCGAGGCTGCGCCGTGGATTAAGCGAATCCGCGCATACCGGGCGGATGCTTCCGGTCGCCCTTTGAGTGTGGGCGTGTTCGTTGATACGACAGAGGAAGAGCTGGCGAGCCTGCTGCAGGTGGCGCCGCTGGATGTGGTGCAACTGCATGGTGGCGAATCAGCGGAGCTATGCGGCCGAATCAAGGCCGCTTTTCCGGTCCGTGTTTTTAAAGTGCTGTCCATACAGCAGACGGAGGCCCGCAGCGAGGCGGAGATTGACAAGCTGCTTGCGGCTTATGCCGGCGCTGTGGACACTATTTTGCTGGATACTCATGATCCGGTGTATGGCGGGGGCAGCGGCAAAACGTTTCATTGGGACATTATCCCGCTGTATAAGCGAATCGCCGTAGCACATGGGCTTGAGCTTATCGTGGCGGGCGGCCTGAATGCGGACAATGTTGGAGGTCTGCTGGATAACTTCAGCCCGGATGGGGTCGATGTGTCCAGTGGGGTGGAAACGGATGGCAGCAAGGATATGAACAAAATTATGTCTTTTGTGAAAAGGGTGAAGCGCAATGACTAATGTACCAGATCAGTATGGCCGATTCGGTCCCTTCGGCGGCCGGTATGTGCCGGAAACACTCATGAATGCGCTGCTGGAGCTGGAGCAGGCGTACAAAGAGCATTCACAGGACCCGGCGTTTCAGTCAGAAATCCGGGAATTGCTGGTGGAATACTCGGGGCGTCCAACGCCTCTTTATTATGCCCGGCGCTTAAGCGAGCAGCTTGGCGGAGCGCAAATTTATTTGAAGCGGGAAGACCTGAACCATACCGGCGCGCACAAAATCAACAATGCCATCGGTCAAGCGCTGCTTGCCAAACGGATGGGAAAAACGAAGGTTATCGCAGAAACGGGAGCCGGCCAGCACGGTGTAGCTTCAGCTACCGTCGCTGCTTTGTTCGGCATGGAATGCAAGGTGTTTATGGGGGAAGAGGACACTCGCCGTCAACAGCTGAATGTTTTCCGGATGAAGCTGCTTGGGGCTGAGGTTGTTCCGGTGACCTCGGGTACCAAAACGCTGAAGGATGCGTGCAACGAGGCGCTTCGTTATTGGGTAAGCCATGTCGATGATACGTTCTATATTCTTGGCTCCGCTACCGGACCACACCCATATCCGATGATGGTCCGCGACTTCCAGCGCATTATCGGCGACGAGTCCCGCCAGCAAATTCAGGAGCTGCTTGGGCGGCTGCCCGATGCCGTAGTTGCTTGCGTTGGCGGCGGCAGCAATGCCATCGGGATGTTTTATCCGTTTGTTGGGGATGAAGGCGTCAGGCTGATTGGAGTTGAAGCTGCGGGTAAAGGCGTCGAGACCGACAAGCATGCGGCAACGATGACTATGGGGCGTCCTGGTGTATTCCAGGGATCGCTGAGCTATTTGCTTCAGGATGATTATGGGCAAGTACAGGAGGCGCATTCTATCTCCGCGGGTCTGGACTACCCGGGTATCGGCCCGGAGCATTCCTATTTGAAGGATAGCGGGCGTGCGGAGTATGTTCCGGTTACGGATCAGGAAGCGCTTGATGCTCTAAAACGCCTCAGCCAGACAGAAGGCATTATTCCAGCCTTGGAAAGCTCGCATGCGATCGCACACACGCTGAAATTGGCTCCAACCATGAAGCCGGATCAAGTTATTGTTGTGAGCCTGTCCGGCCGCGGCGATAAAGATATGGAATCGGTGATGACATATTTGGGAGGTGAATCCGGTGAACGCCATTGATTTGAAATTCAGCCAGCTGCGCGAGCAGCGGCAAACCGCACTAATTCCTTTTATTACAATCGGTGACCCGGATACAGCAACCTCCGTGGAAATTATTAAACAGCTGGAAGCGGCCGGAGCGGATATTGTAGAGCTTGGCGTGCCGTATTCCGATCCGCTGGCTGACGGTCCAGTCATTCAACGTGCCAGCCAGCGGGCTCTTCAGCACAAAATCACGATCCGTGATTGTATGGAGACGGCCAAGCGGGCTCGTGAAGAGGGCGTGACACTGCCGTTTGTGCTTTTTACTTATTACAATCCGGTGCTTCAGCTTGGGCTGGAGAACTTTTTCGAGCTACTGAAGCAAAATGAAATCAGCGGGATGATTATTCCTGATTTGCCCTTGGAAGAGGATGGTCCTGTACGGAAGCTTGCGGTACAATACAATATTCATCTGATTCCGCTTGTGGCACCGACATCGCATGCCCGGATTACGGCTATCTCAGCCCAGGCGACCGGATTTGTGTACTGCGTCTCCTCCTTAGGCGTGACAGGTGTCCGTTCGGAGTTCTACAGCGGTATTGATGATTTCCTGAAAACTGTCAAGGAAGCGACAAGCCTGCCGATTGCCATTGGCTTCGGTATCTCCAATCAGGAGCAGTTCCGGAAATTTAGCGGTACTTGCGATGGGGTAGTGGTGGGCAGCGCGATTGTCCGTCAAATCGAAGAAGTGCTGCCGCAGCTGGCTGACCCAGCGACAAGAGAAACGGCGCTCTTGCAAATCCGGCAATTTGTGGGTACATTTAAAGGATAGACTTCATGACGGGAGGAAGCAGCACAAATGAAACCGAAATCCAATATTATGCATTTGCCGGTATACCAGCCGGGGAAACCGATTGAAGAGGTGAAGCGAGAGCTGGGCTTGAAGGAAGTTATCAAGCTGGCTTCCAATGAGAACCCGTTCGGGTGCTCACCAAAAGCGAAGGAAGCGATCCGCTCCGAAATCGAGAACGCCAGTCTTTATCCTGACGGGGGCGCTGTTCAATTGACGGCTGCTCTGGCGAAGTTTACGGGCGTAGATACGAACCAGATTATTTTTGGAGCCGGCTCTGATGAAGTCATTCTGATGATTGCCCGCGCTTACTTGGTGAAGGGCGATGAAACCGTCATGGCCACGCACACCTTCCCGCAGTATAAGCACAATGTGGAGATTGAGAACGCGACAGCGGTTGAAGTGCCGTTAAAAGACGGTGTTCACGATCTTCCGGCTATGCTGGCCAAAGTAAACGAACGCACCAAAATCGTATGGATTTGCAATCCGAATAACCCGACCGGCACGCTGCTCGGACATGAAGAGATTGAATCCTTCCTGAAACAGGTTTCTAAAGACGTGCTTGTAGTCTTGGATGAAGCGTACTATGAATACAACACGACATCGGATTATCCGCGCGGTTTGGAGCTGCTGAAGCAGTATCCGAATTTGATCCTGCTGCGCACATTCTCCAAAATTTACGGACTGGCTTCGCTTCGCATCGGTTACGGCATCGGCAGCAGCCAGGTGATTCACGCTATTAATCAGGTTCGTGAACCTTTCAATACTTCCCGTTTCGGTCAGGCGGCTGCATTGGCGGCTCTGGCTGATCAAGATTTTGTGAATGAATGCCGCGAGCAAAATGCCCAAGGCGTCGAATATTTGACGAAGCAGTTTGAACAACGCGGCTTGTTCTACTATCCGACGGCAGCCAACTTTATTATGGTTGATGTCAAGCGTCCGGCCAAGGATGTATTTGATGCCCTGCTGCGTCAAGGTCTTATCGTCCGCGGCGGGCATGCGCTTGATTTTCCGACTATGATTCGGGTAACCATCGGCAGCCAGGAGCAAAATGAAAGGTTTATTCAGGCTTTGGACCACGTGCTAAACGAAGTGGCTGTACAAGCCTAAAGAAGTCATGCGTGCAGGAAGCGGACTCAGCGGCAGTTTTCCGGGCTATGTGCGGCCGGAAGGAGCGGGCCGCCGGGAAAGCCTCCGTGAACGCAGGTTTTCTAAAAACTAACGGTAAAGTGAGAATAACATGATCAAAATCGCCATTTTTGGTGTCGGTCTCATTGGCGGCTCGCTGGCCCTTTGCTTTAAAGGCAAACCGGGCTTGCGGGTTGTTGGTCATTCCCCGCGCGAGCAATCCGTCCGGAACATGCTGGAGCGTGAGGCGGTGGATGAGGCCACGACGTCCATTTCAGAAGCCGCGCAGGATGCGGACTTTATATTTTTGTGCACACCGGTAGGCACACTCAAGGATTACCTTCAGGAGCTGCAGGGGCTGCCGCTTAAGCCGGGCTGCATCATCACCGACGTGGGCAGCACGAAAGGCAAGCTGGCCGACCAGGCTTCTCAGCTGACGTTTCCGGGCAGCTACTTTATCGGCGGGCATCCGATGGCCGGGAAAGAGAAGTCCGGTCTTGAGGCGGCAAGCTCCCTGCTGTTTGAAAATGCTTATTATGTGCTGACGCCCGATCACAAGGTGCCGGAGGAAGCGACCGGCCGCTTGAAGGAGCTGTTGAAGCATACGCGAGCTCATCTGGTGTCGATGGACCCTCATTTCCATGATGAGGTTGTCGGGGCTGTAAGTCATCTGCCGCATATTATTGCGGTGGCTCTGGTCAATCAGATCGCCGGCTACAACGAGACTAATGAAATGTATCAATATTTGGCGGCCGGAGGCTTCCGCGATATAACGCGCATCGCATCCAGCGAACCGATGGTATGGCGCGATATTTTGCTCAGCAACCGTGAGGTGCTCCTGAAGCTGCTGCAGGATTGGAACAAGGAGATCAGCAGCTTTACCGAAATGCTGGAGCGTGCGGATGCCGAAGGAATTACGAAGGCGTTTCAATCAGCCGGTGTGTTCCGCGGCGGGCTGCCTGAGCGCCGTAAAGGCGTGCTTACCTCGTTCTTTGACATTTATGTTGATGTACCGGACCATCCGGGCATCATCGGGCATATCGCCAGCCTGCTGGGGGATGCCGGAATTAATCTGAGCAACATTCACATCATCGAGAGCAGGGAAGAGGTGCCCGGCGTGCTTCGATTGTCGTTCCGCAATCAACACGATACAGACGGGGCCTTGAAGCTGCTGCGGCAAAATGACTATAGTGTTCATTTGTAATTTATGTAAAAACAAGCATAGAAACCGCTTTCAAAATCCTTGTTGACAAAAGAAAACGGTTTCAATATAATAAAAGTACAGTATGGTTTCTCTCCACTCCTATCCGAAACTAGCACTCTGTGCAGCCACCCAATTGGGTGGTTCTTTTTTTTGTTCCGGGATGCTTGTACCATAGAAGCAAAGAGAATGAACTTTGTGTGAAATTGTGGATTTTTAATTCCTTTTCCGGCGGTTGTGCTAAACTAAGGATTGATGCGGGATGTAAACGCTTCGCTTAAACCGATGGAAGAAGGAGAAATCCTTTTGTCGAAAAAGAGGATTTACTGTAGGTCATATGGAATGTAATACAAATAATCAAGCTTTAAACTTTTTTAAACGGGCTCCGCAACTTTTCATTCCCGGTTTAGTAATAACTATTGAAGTTAACTGGGAACTAAAGCATGGAATCGCAAGGAGGGTCATCGCATGACCGATTCCCAGTTAATAAGAGAAATCAAAGACGGCAACGTGCAGCTCTATGCAGAGCTTATGCAGCGTTACGAGAAGAAAATCTTATCCTTTATTTATCATATGCTCAAAAGCTCCCGCATGGAGGCACTTGCGGACGACCTGTGTCAGGATACGTTTTATAAGGCGTACCGCAGCTTGACCACCTTCCGGGAGGTAGAGGCCTCCTTCTCGACGTGGCTTTATACCATCGCGCGTAATACCGTGCTTAGCGAGCTGCGCAAGCAGAAAAACCTCAAGGTATCGCTGGAGCAGTCGGGCCACACGCCACAGGCGGGAAGTGAAACCGAGCCGGAACACTCGATGCTGCGCAGCGAGAAGGTCAGTATGGTCCGTGAGGCGATTAACAGCTTGCCGGAGAAGCAGCGGGCGGCGTTAATTTTGCGTGAATACGACCAAATGGACTATCAGGAAATTGCCGGCATTCTCGGTCAGTCGGTCAGCGCGGTCAAATCCCTGTTATTTCGCGCGCGGGCAAGCGTCAGAGTACAATTAGAACCTTATTTCGCTACGACGGAGATGGTTCATGCACATATCCTCCACCACGAAGGTGAATGGGATAATCGTTATTTGAAAAGCATGAAGGGATGAATTTAACGATGAACTGTAACGAGGCGCAAGAACGACTCGGTGAATATTGGGATCTCAAGGCTGGTGACCCGCTTCGAAAAGAAATTGAGACTCATCTGCAGCATTGCAAATGCTGCAAGGATGAATACGATATATGGAAAGAAAGCGTGCAGCTCATCCGCAATGCGCATGAGGAGACACCGGAAGCGGAGCCGGTTCCCAATACCACCCGAGTGATGAAGCGTATTTACGAGGAAGAGCGCTGGCGGATGCCTATTGCACAACGGGCCTATGAGATGTCGTCTTTAGTACGCAAATCATTGACGGCTGCTTTTGCATTTGGCGTTGTATTATTTGTATTTAGTTTATTTTACCATGCGGGGAACGGGCAGGAGGACACGCTCACTCAGGCCAGTGCGATGAATTTCGGGCTTCAGCCGGTTGCAGTCGCTTCCGGCCACGGAACATCGGTGCAAAGCGGTGTATTGACAGCCAGCTTAAGCCCGCAGGACCCGGTTATGCTGAAGGTCGTCGAAATGAAGCTGCACCCTGACTATCTTGTTGCGTTATCTGTGGTCGGTATGATTTGTATGCTTTTATTTATAAGCTGGTTATCTCGAACAAGAGCCTGAAAGCAGGAACAGGCACGGGCTGAAGGATAGCCATACATAGGAGAAGCCCCAAAAAAACTGTCTGAATGCCGGGCAGTTTTTTTGGGGCTTTGGTTTATTTTTCCGCAAAGCAGCAATACTGGTTAGTAAGTTTAGGAGGTGAGCGGCATGAATTTGGCGGATATGTTGTGCTATGCGGACATTCATGAGCTGAGCAGAATCGCTCTGAATTATGAGTGCGAATGCAGCAGCCATTCTAAGCATGAACTGATTCAATCCATTCTGATGAAGATCGGCAGGCGCGATGTGTTCGATGACCAAATCCGCTGCTTGTCTATCGCTGAGATCCGCTTTTTAAACACGCTGATGTTCGAGCCAAAGTCCCTGTTCAGCCTGGAGGAGCTTCAGGCCCGTATCAAGCAGTCCGATTTCGATAAGGGCGAGACGGACGGAGTAAATCCTCGAGAGGTGATTAGCAGATTTAAGCAGCGCGGCTGGCTGTTTAACGGCTTCTCCCAGCAAACCCGCTATTTATTTCAGACGCCTCAGGATGTGCTGCGCAAATCAGCGGAGACGCTCATGCACTATTTCAGCGAACAGCTTCATTATACGAAGGAGCCAGCGGTTTACCGGGAAGAACACCAGCTGCTGGCGGAGGATATGCGTACATTTTTGAAGCTGATCCGGAGCGAGCCTGTGGCGCTTGCTGCTGATGGAACGATGTATAAAAGAAGCCTTCATTTCATATTGAGCCAGCTGGCGATCAAAGAAGAGCCGCTTGCCAAGGGCGGCTGGCGCTTCGGATACGGGCGTCATTTCAAGGAATATCCGAACCGGTTCTCGCTTCTCTACGATTATTGCATGTACAAAAAGCTTGTGGAGGAAAAGGAAGGCCTCTTAATCATTAGCGAAACGGGGGAGGCCAAGCTGGCGGAGCAGGTATCTGCAGATGCAGCGGATTTAGGCAGGTATTGGCTGCGGTTGTACAAGGGGCCGATCCCCAACTTGTCATCGCTGGTTTACTGGGCCATCCGTCTCAGCAGCCGGTGGGTTAGCCGGGAATCGCTCGGCAAGGTGCTGCTGCCTCTCATCAAGCCCTATTATTATGATACGGCGGACTCGATCCTGAATCAGCGCATTTTGCATATGCTGCTGCATCTGGGCCTCATCCGATGGGGGGAAGAGGAGCAGTCCGGGCAGGTCCTTCAGGCGACACCGCTTGGGAAAGCGCTTATCGCCTCCTCCACGGCATCCGTGTTGGGTGAAGGTGGAGCTGCCTGCCGGTAATTCCGTGATTTGACAGTCTTGACGACGGATTGATACGATCTGCATATCGACTGATTGTCAAAGGAGGAATACACAAATGCTGCATCATTACGCACAGTTTTTCCCGCGGCTTCACACAGGTGTTTATACGGCTGCAGGCGCACAAATTATCGGGGACGTATCTATCGGGGAGCAGTCTTCTGTTTGGTTTAATGCCGTGCTGCGAGGCGATTTGGCTCCGATCCGAATCGGCTGCCGCACGAATTTGCAGGATGGCGTGATCGGTCATGTGAACACCGCGCAGCCTTTACTTGTTGCGGATGAGGTGTCTGTAGGGCACGGGGCTATTATTCATGGCTGTGAGATAGGTAAAGGCACATTAATCGGCATGGGGGCCATTGTACTTAACGGAGCGAGCATAGGTGAATATGCTTTAATAGGTGCCGGTTCCCTTGTAACAGAGAACACCGTGATCCCCCCGTACACCTTGTCGCTAGGCACACCCGCCAAAGTGGTGAGGGAGCTGCGGGAGGAGGATTTACTCCGGATGAAGCGCACGATGGAGAATTATGTTCATAAAGCGAGTGAGTTTATGGCCTTGCACGGCTCACAAAATTAAAACAGGGCAGTCGTTGACGGGCTGCCTGTTGTGGGAGGGTGGTCCGATGGAAAAAATGAATGATGCCTATGCCGTGACACGGGCGCTTTATGCAGAGATGATCTGGGATGAAGCGATCCGGAAATACAGGGAGCAGCTGCTTTATTCCCAAATTGACGGCGCGCTGGCCCAGGGAGACGCCGAGGCGTTTTATGCGCTGACGAGTGAGCTGAAGCTGCTTCTTTCCTGAGGGCCTGCGGGCTGTGCGCATAGGGCGCTGTCTTGCCTGATAGCCGGGCGCGAAGCGAACCGCATCGTCGTATAGGAGTGCAACCGCACCTTGTGCAAGGAGGCGCATCAAGGCGTCCCGCCTGCAGGAGAAGGTCAGCCGGCACAAGCTGGCTGGCCTTTTTGTGTTCGGTCGCCCCGTTATTTTTATCAAAGCGCCTGCATTTGGCGCCCATTCACAGAGAATACCTTTGCAGGAAATTCAGTTCCTGAATGAAATGCAAGATTATGCAAGGACATATTGTTTATAGATGGAAACAGATTTGATATACTAAAGGGTATTGCGTACAGATGGGAAGTGTTGGGTGTGAAATTTAGCGATTTTGGAATGCAGCAGTGGGAGGAGCTTCGGCCGTACATGGATACGTGTCTGCTGCCGGTTACGGGCATGAGCGGCCTCGAATCCCCATGGGAGGCAACAGCCAAGCTGGAGAAGCTTCGCGATGTGATGCTGGAGCTGGAGAACCCTTATAAAGGTAGGATCGTGACGTACCCCGCCGTCCAATACAGGTCCGGAACGGAGGAAGAGACGACGGCTCATGTCAACCAAATCTGCAATCATTTGAAATCGGGTGCGTTCCGGTTTGTCATTGTCGTTACGGCGGATCCGGATATGGCGGCTATGCGGTTCGAGGCGGCGGACCTGCAGGTTGGCCCTGAACCGGGCGGCCCGCGGCTGGAGGAACAGATTAAACAGCTATGGCTGACGGACAAGCAATAATGTTTCAGGAAATCCATGTATGTTTGTCATGAAAATGGAGTAATCTAATATTCGCAAGACACATTTCACATGATTGTGACAAATTGGTTAATTTTAGACGCAGCGCTTCCAATCGCGTCAGATAATGTTGTGAACAATTCTTGACGCTCTACGGGACGTAAGCTATTATATTTAATGTCCTAGTGTTATGTGTATCGTTG
This sequence comes from Paenibacillus sp. y28, assembly GCF_037137075.1. Taxonomy (NCBI): domain Bacteria; kingdom Bacillati; phylum Bacillota; class Bacilli; order Caryophanales; family Paenibacillaceae; genus Paenibacillus; species Paenibacillus sp. y28. The sequence continues at coordinate 524,002 of NZ_JBBBNV010000001.1, read as the reverse complement.
TGTCGAATGTGACTTGAAATATGTAGGCAAAAGGGGGTAGAAGAGAGATGCGCGATGACAAGAGTCAAGGTGGGCACTCTTCCGAACACAAGCCGGTTCGTCGAGAAATGTCCCGCCGTCAGTTCCTGTCCTATACCCTGGGGGGAACCGGAGCATTCCTGGCAGCAATGCCAATCATTCCGATGATTCGCTTCACTGTTGATCCTTTGCTGCAATCCAAAGGCGACTCCGGATATACAAAAGTCGTTGAGGTTAGCAAAGTGACCAATGAGCCGCAAGAAGTGAAATTCACGGCGAAGCAGGTTGACGGATGGTACGAGAGCGAACCGGAATTCTCAGCGTTTATTGCCAAGGACGATCAGGGGAACGTATTTGCCCTGTCGCCGGTCTGTAAACATCTGGGCTGTACCATTGGGTGGAACACAGAATCAAAGTTCAAAGACGAGTACTACTGTCCTTGCCACGGCGCCCACTATACGAAAGACGGCAAGCAGCTAGCTGTAGCCTCGGCGCCACTGGATGAGTACGAAGTCAAAGTCGACAACGGGATTGTGTACCTCGGTAAAGTGAAACCGAACACAAGAATCAAATAGGAGGCGAAGAATCGGATGTTGAAAAGTATCTACAACTGGGTTGACGAACGTCTCGATCTCGCGCCGATCTGGAGAGACGTTGCCGACCACGAAGTACCGGAGCATGTTAACCCGGCACACCATTTTTCCGCGTTCGTATACTGTTTTGGCGGATTGACGTTTTTCATTACCGTCATTCAGATTTTGTCAGGGATGTTCCTGACGATGTATTACGTGCCGGATATTGTGAACGCTTATCACAGCGTTGACTACCTGCAAAACAAAGTCGCGTTCGGCGTTATTGTACGCGGTATGCATCACTGGGGTGCGAGCCTCGTAATCGTTATGATGTTCTTACATACCTTGCGTGTATTCTTTACGGGTTCTTACAAAGCGCCGCGCGAGATGAACTGGGTCGTAGGAATGCTGATTTTCTTCGTAATGCTCGGTCTCGGCTTCACCGGATACCTGCTTCCTTGGGATAACAAAGCTTACTTTGCAACCAAGGTAGGTATTGAAATTGCGGCATCGGCACCATTTATCGGCGAATATGTCCGTACCTTCCTGCAAGGCGGAGATATCGTTGGTGCGCAAACGCTGACACGCTTTTTCGCCTTGCATGTATTCTTCCTCCCGGCTGTTCTGCTTGCCTTGTTAGGAGGACACTTCTTCATGATCCGCAGACAAGGTATTTCCGGACCGCTATAACATTGAGAGGAGGAACACGAACGTGGCACATGGTAACAACCAAAACGAGAAAGTGGTTTACGTCGGTGACTCCCGCGTAAAAAAACGCGAGAACAAGCTCTTGCCTATGGATTACTCCGCCTATCCAGGCAAATCCGAAGCGTTCATTCCGAACTTTCTGTTGAAAGAGTGGATGGTAGGGGCTATCGTGCTTGTAGGCTATATGGTGCTTGTCATTCAAGAGCCTGCACCGCTCGGCTATCCTGCTGACCCGCTGACCGCCGGCTTTATTCCGATGCCGGACTGGTATTTTCTATTTATGTATCAGCTGCTGAAATATCCGTATGCTTCCGGCGATTACAAGGTGTTCGGTACCGTTATTATGCCGGCGCTGATGTTCGGCGCCCTGCTGCTTGCTCCGTTTCTGGATACTGGCAAAGAGCGGCGTTTTTACCGGAGACCGATTGCTTCATCGCTAATGATTGTCACTTTGTTAGCGGTCAGTTATTTGACGGTCGTTTCCTGGTCCCACTACCAGCATGAGCTGAAAGCAAAAGGGATTGTTCCTGAACATCTGAAGCGGGAAGAAGAACTGAAGGAAGCCAAGCTGGCGGGTAAAGAGCCTGCGTCTACCAAAAAGACGGAATTGGCGATTGTGGATAAGGATAATGCGGCAAACACGAATATTTATCAAAAATCGACCTGCGTAAGCTGTCATGCCAGTGATTTGAAGGGCGGACCGGCAGCTCCTTCTCTGCGCGGCGTTGGGGATAAACATAGCAAGGAAGAAATCTTGAACATTATCAAAAATGGTCAAGGCAATATGCCGGCTATGTATGACGCCAATATCGCAAAAGGCTTAACAGCTGCTGATATTGACGCTATGGCGGACTGGCTGTCCAAACAAAAGAAAGAATAGCTCCTTTGAAAAACCTGACCCGCGGTCAGGTTTTTCTTTTCACAAGCAGGCGGTGTAAGCTTAAGTTCTAGTCGGAGGCGGTTGATTTGCGGCTTTCATTTTGGTGGAGTGATTTGTTTCTGCGCAGCCGGGTTATGCTGCTTCTGCTGTTGGCGGTCAACCTGCCAGGCACGGTATACGGATATATATGGTATGGGGATCAGTTAATCGATACTTCTGCGGAGGCGCCCTGGTGGGTGCTGCCCTTTGTCCCGGATAGTCCGACGGCCAGTTTGTTTTTTACGATGTCCCTGGTACTCCTGCTGTTTCAGGTGAGGTCCTCGTTTCTAGTCAATCTGATTCATGCTTTCGGCGTCATTACGTGTGTCAAATACGGTGTCTGGGCCGTGGCGATGATCGTATTCGGCTGGATGCAGGGGGATAGTATGGTATGGCAGCAATGGATGCTGATCTTCTCTCATCTGGGCATGGCCCTTCAAGCGCTGCTGTATCTCCGTTTTTTTCAGCTGAAGGCGGTGCATTATGTGCTTATTACTGGCTGGATGCTGCTGAATGATGGCATGGACTATCACGGGTACATGGTATTTCCTCGTCTGCCTCGGGTGCTCTGGGATGATCTCGGCTGGATTGAACGGTTGACGATTGGCCTCAGCATACTGAGTACATTGCTGGCGCTCTGGCTTCAAAAATATTATCGCAGACGAACGGTCTAAAGCAGGACATCCCTCCATATCATGAGTGATAAGGAGGGATGTCCTATGTTTTGGACAAAGCAGGTCCGGATCGGACTGTCGGTATGCTTATTAGGGCTGGGGCTGTTATTGGGGGGCTGTGGAAATAAGCAGACGGTGATAAAGCATGAGCCGGCAGATCAGGAAACACAGGTGAAGCTGGAGAAGTTAAACGCCACCGCCGATCAGATGTACAAGCTGCTCACAGAAGGACAAGTTGTGGAAGCACGGGACAAGCTGCTTGATATCGGCAAGCAGGTGACATCAATCCGGTTTGACGGAATGGTTTCTATAGAGGGAGTGACGGCGCTCAACGAAACGATTTTGTCTGCCCAAAAGGTGTTTAACGCAGTGAAATTCTCCACACAGGACGGCCAGCTGGCCGCCGCCAAGGTGCGTCTGGTTACGGATGCGCTGACTCATGCGAACCGGCCGATGTGGCTGCAGTATGAAAAAGTGCTGATGGATGATAACGCTGCGCTGCTCAAAGCGCTGGAAGGGACCAATAAAGCGGAGGCGCTCAAGCAGCTCGAAAAGCTGGAGGCCCATTATTTGGTCATCCGCCCCTCTGCGCTTATTAGCCGGGAGCCGTATCGGATAGAAAAGGTTGATTCGTTGTTTGTGTTTCTCAAAACACAATTACAGCTTAAATCGGTTCAATTCCCGCAAACCGCAGACGGGGCGAAGCAGATGCAGGAGGCGTTCGATGAGCTGTTCCATAATCAGGACAGCGCCGCCTTTGTGCCCATCATTGACAACGAGCGGCCTATCGTCTGGTCACTTGGCATTTTGTCTGTCATCGTAGCTGTCCTGGCTTTTGCGGCCTGGCGCATGTTCGAGGTAGAGCGCAATATAGTACCTGTGCGGAAGAGGCCGGATGAATAAGAACGGGCTCATTTCCCGCGGAAGCCTTCTCCCACGACACTATGAACATCATTAATAATCATAAATGCTTTCGGATCCAGCTGGTGTACGAGTGTTTTCAGCCGCCTCATCTCGTTGCGGTAGATGACACAGTACACCACTTCTTTTTGTTCGCCCGAAAAAGCACCTTTTGCCGTAAACAGTGTTGCGCCCCGGTCAAGCTCGCGGGTGATGCGCACAGCAATCTCAGGAGCGCTGTCCGTCATAATCATAAACGCTTTGGCTGCATACGGCCCCTCCGTGGCCGAGTCAATGATTTTGGAGGCGACAAATACCGAGACGAGGGTGTAGAGCACCTTTTCAACGGGCACAAAAAATAGGGATATGCCGATAATAAGGGCGTCTATGAATAAAATCGTCCTGCCCATGCTGAAGCCCTGCCCATGCTGGAGAATGCGGGCGACAATGTCCGAGCCGCCGGTGGTGCCCCCGAATCGGAATACAAGGCCCAGTCCTGCACCGAGAGAAATACCGGCATACAAAGCGGCCAGAAACATATCCTCTGAAGCATAAAAGGGCTTGAATTGCCCGTGGGCAAGCAGGAGCTCCATGATCCACAGGCAGAACGAAAGGGATAAGGTTCCGAAAATGGTGTACCCCATGGCCCGCAGGCCGAGCTTGTAATAGCCGAACACGAATAGCGGGATGTTGATGAGCAGCGTCGTGATTGAAGGAGGGAGCCTGTAAGCATAATTAAGCAGAAGGGCCACGCCAGTAATGCCGCCTTCCATCAATTCATTGGGAATAATAAAGAAATGCAAGCCAAAGGCATAGAGCGCAGTGCCTATAAAAATAGGGACTGCGGTCTTCACACGGGCGGCCCATCGGATACGCATGGTCCCACTTCCTTATTGAGGATACGTATAGCTTTTCCATTTCGGCTCAAAAATTCGCATTGTGTTCACGGATCGTTTGCGATAACATACATGTAGAGCTCTACAGGATGGAGGATAGCATATATGGAACCAAAATCATTGAAAGCCATGCAGCAGGAAGTGGATCAATACATATCCCAGTTCAAGGAAGGATACTTCAAGCCCCTCTCTCTGCTGGCCAGAATGTCGGAGGAAGTCGGTGAACTCGCCCGGGAAGTGAATCATCAGTTCGGGGAAAAACCGAAGAAGCCGGATGAGGCTGAAAACAGCATTGAGCTGGAGCTCGGCGATATTTTGTTCATCACGATTTGCTTCGCCAATTCGCTTGGAATTGACCTGACCGAGGCGCATGACAAGGTGATGCACAAATTCAACACGCGCGATGCCAACCGCTGGACCAAAATAAACACCAAGCCTTAGCCGGCTTCATACACTGTACCATCTGCATGCTTTTTGGAACCCGAGAAGGCGGTGGTCAGTGATGAACGGTGAACAATATATACGTCATGCGTACCAAGCCATCTTGCGCCATGATTTTGAACAGGCTGTGGGGTGGTTTGAGCAGGCGATTTCGCTTGAGCCGGATAATGCGTCGTATCATTATAAGCTGTCAATCACTTATGCGCGCAGCGGGAAGCTGGCTAAAGGGCTTGAGCATGCTCAGCGGGCCGTGCGGCTGGAGCCGGATCGTGAGCTGTATCGGTATCATGTGCAGCATCTGCAGGCGAAGGAGCTTGCCCAGCAGGCCGAGAAGCTGTTCGCCCAGCTGCCTCCGGAGGCGAGTCTTGGCGTAGCCTTGCTGCAGGAAGCGGTGCGTCTGGACCCGCTGGCGATAGAAGCTTACTTGCTGCTGGCACTCGGATATGACCTGCTTCAGCAATATTTGGAGGCCCTTCAAGCCATAAATGAACTGTTAAAGCTTGATCCCGAGCATGAAATTGCGCATAATTACCATCAAGAATTAAAAGAAAAGCTGAAGCGATATTTACAAACCTGAGCAGCCTGGCTAGGCAGCGGATCGTTTCATACAGAAAGGGAACAGGTGAACCTGATGATAAAAGTAGCAGTAGCAGGAGCAAGCGGACGTATGGGCCGGGAAGTTGTAAAAATGGTGCTGGAGGACCCGGAGCTTCAACTGGTTGCGGCCGTTGCGCGTGCAGCGGAAGGCAGTGACATCGGGGAGCTCGTTACCGGGAAGCCGTGTGGGGTCAAGGTGACGAACGACCTGGAGCTGGCTATTATGGACGGGCAAGCCGATGTGCTGGTTGACTTCACCACACCGCAGCTGGCCGTAGTGAATACAGCCATTGCCATTAAGCATGGCGTTCGTCCTGTTATGGGGACAACCGGCTTCTCGCCGGAGGACATCGCAGAGCTGGACAAGCAGTGCCGGGAGCGCGGCATTGGCGGCTTGATCGCGCCGAATTTTTCCATTGGCGCTATTTTGATGATGCAGTTTTCCGCCCAGGCGGCCAAATATTTCCCGCATCTGGAAATCATTGAATATCACGGGGATCAAAAGCTGGATGCGCCGTCCGGTACGTCAATTAAAACAGCGGAGCTAATTGCTGAAGTGCGCCAAGAGCTGCGTCAAGGGAATCCGCATGAGGAAGAGACGATTCCAGGGTCCCGCGGGGGCGAGTACAGCGGATTCCGCATACATAGCGTCCGCTTGCCGGGCGTGTTCGCCCAGCAGGAGGTTATTTTTGGCGCATTCGGCCAAACGCTTAAAATTCGGCATGATTCTTATGATAGAGCCGGCTATATGCCCGGCGTAAACGTAGCCGTCAAGAAGGTCATGAATGTGACCGGCATGGTATACGGCTTCGAGCATTTCCTGGATTAGGCTTATAAGCTTTGAAACAGTGCTGAAGCGCGCCTACAGACAGAAAAGGACGCGCACAAGGAGAGGGGATGACAGCAATGAACATCGCACTTATTGCCCATGACCGCAAAAAAGAAGAGATGGTTAATTTCGTAACGGCCTATGAAGGTGTATTCCATGGCCATCAGCTGTATGCCACAGGCACAACGGGACAGCGGATTATGGATGCCACGAGCTTGAAGATACACCGTTTCATGTCGGGGCCGCTTGGAGGAGACCAGCAAATCGGGGCGCTGGTTGCCCAGAATGAAATGGATCTCATTATTTTTCTGCGCGATCCGCTGATGGCTCAGCCGCATGAGCCTGATATCATTGCTCTGCTCCGGCTTTGCGATGTGCAGGGGATTCCGGTGGCTACGAATATCGCTACAGGTGAGCTTCTGGTCAAAGCACTGGACCGGGGGGAATTTGCTTGGCGCGATTTGGTTCACAAATACAAGCCGGGTGAAAATGATGTCCTCGGTTAATTCTCTTGATATTTTAGTGTTCGGCGCCCACCCCGACGATGCGGAAATCGGGATGGGGGGGACGATCGCCAAGCATAGCCGTGCGGGCTATAAAATCGGCATTTGCGATTTGACGTTTGCTGAAATGTCCTCGAACGGCGATATCGAAACACGCAAGCTGGAAGCAGCCCGGGCCTCGGAAATTCTTGGTTTGGCCGCCCGTACGAATCTGGGGCTGCCGGATCGGGGGCTTCGGGCGGAGGCGGCGGTAATCGAGCGAATCACAAACGAGATCCGCAAATTCCGTCCGCGGATCGTTTTTGCGCCTTATTGGCAGGACAGGCACCCGGATCATGTGGCATGCAGCCACTTGGTACAGGAAGCGATATTTAATGCCAAGCTGCGCAGGTATATTCCGGATACGACGGCTCATACTGTGGAACAGAACTATTTTTATTTTATCAACGATGTGTATGAGGCCGGACTTATTGTGGATGTAACAGGCTGCTACGAGCAGAAGCGCCAGGCGCTTAAGGCTTACGGCACTCAGTTTGAGGCTGCCGCTGCCGGGAACGATTTTGTGACAACTCCGATTAATCAGGGCTACCTGGAGCGGGTGGAGATGCGCGACCGGCTGCTTGGCCAGAAACGGTCCATGGAATTTGCGGAGGGCTTTGTGACGAAGCTTCCTTATCCGGTCGGGATATTTTAGAAAAGCATAGGTATGGAGGGAACACGGGATGGGAGAACGTTTGAAAATCGGCATATCGTGTTACCCGACGCTGGGCGGGTCCGGTGTAGTGGCGACCGAGCTCGGCAAGCTGCTTGCGGAGCTTGGGCACGAGATTCATTTCATAACACACAGTATGCCGTTTCGTTTGGGGAAATATCATAAAAATATTTTTTATCATGAAGTGGGCGTGACCGATTACTACGTTTTTAAATATCCGCCATACGACTTGTCACTGGCAACCAAGCTGGCCCAGGTAGCCAAGATGGAAAAGCTGGACCTGCTGCATGTGCATTATGCAGTGCCTCACGCAGTGTGCGCCCTTTTGGCCAGACAGATGGTCGGGAGCGACCTGAAGGTGGTTACGACACTGCATGGTACGGATATTACCGTGCTTGCCCAGGATGAGTCGCTGAAGGATTTAATCCGGTATGCCATTAACGAGAGCGACGCCGTGACTGCCGTTTCCAATGATCTGATTCAAGAAACAAAGCGGACCTTGGACATTGAGAAAACGATCGATCTCGTCTACAACTTTGTCGATAAGCGGGTTTATTACCCCCGGGACGTGTCCGGCTTGAAAAAAGAATTTGTCGACCGCGGCGAGAAGCTGCTGATACATATTTCAAACTTCCGTCCGGTAAAGCGAGTTTGCGATGTAATAGATATTTTTGAACGGGTGCAGCGGGAGATTCCTGCGCGCTTGCTGCTGGTGGGAGACGGTCCGGATTTAGCCAGGCTGATGAATGTCGTGAAGGATAAGGGCTTGTCGGAACGGGTCACCTTCTGCGGGAAGCAGGACGATGTGGCGCAGGTCATATCGCTCGCCGATGCGATGCTCCTGCCTTCCGAGAAGGAGAGCTTCGGCCTTGTAGCGCTGGAAGCGATGGCTTGCGGCGTGCCGACCATCGGCTCCAATGCCGGCGGCATTCCCGAGCTGATTACACACGGCGAAACCGGCTTCCTCGCTCCGATCGGAGATACGGAGCAAATGGCGAAATACGCCGTTCAGCTGCTTGGGGATGAAGAACTGTATGAAAAGGTTTCCAAGGCTTGTCTGGATCGGGCAAGAAACGAGTTTTGCAACTTCAACATTATGCGTCAGTATGAAGAGATTTACTACCGTGTGCTCGGGCGTGAGGCCCGGCAGACGTCAACGGTTTGAAAGCAGGAATGACGATGGAACAAGACGTTCGGGTAAAGCAGCTTATAGAAGAGGGTCGCAAAGTCCTGCAGCGCCTGCAGGAAGCGGGGCATGAGGCTGTGTTTGTCGGCGGCTTCGTACGTGACACGGTGCTGAAGCGCCCAGTGAAGGACATTGATATCGCGACCTCCGCTCTTCCCGAGCAGGTCATTGCCCTGTTTGAGCGCACAGTGCCAACCGGCTTGCAGCATGGGACGGTAACCGTGCTGATGAACGGGCACAGCTATGAGGTTACCACCTACCGCAAGGAAACGGCTTATACCGCTTTTCGCCGGCCGGAGACAGTCGAATATATCAGCGACCTTCGCGAGGATCTGCAGCGCCGGGATTTCACCATGAATGCGATGGCTATGGACTCGACCGGGGCTGTCATTGACCCGTTCGGCGGCTTGACCCATTTGCGTGAAGGCCGGCTGGCGTGCGTGGGGAATCCGGCCGAACGATTCGGCGAGGACGCCCTGCGGATACTGCGCTGTGCACGCTTTGCCGCCGATTATGGCCTGAAGGTCGATCCGCCTACCTGGGAGGCCTTGCTGCTGCAGCGCCCGCTTCTGAAGCATATCGCAATGGAGCGTGTCCGGGTGGAGATGGAGAAGCTGCTGGAGGGGCGTGGACCTGACTACGGTCTTCGCCTGCTGGCCGACAGCCGGCTTTTGGCCTATGTGAAGGAGCCGGCGCTGCCGCTTGACAGCTCCATTCTGGCTGGCTCTCCGCCTCTTGACCAAGCGGTAAAGGAAATCCCTTCTGCGGCAGGACGCTGGGCGTACTGGCTGATTCGAGCCGGTCTGCATACGTCGGAGGTGCCGGATGTCCTGCGGCGCTGGACATTTTCTGCAGCGGCAGCCAGCCGGATTGTCCGGGTGATGCGGCTGCATGAGCTGCTGCGGGAGACAACCGGCAAACAGGCTTCGTCAAGCGGCGGAGAGGATACGGCTTTTGAAGCTATCAGCACGGCATTCTCCCTTTTTGCTGAACCCGAACAGGAGCGAATTCACTTTGTACAAGCTGTGATAAGCTGTTCGCCCGAAGCGGTAAAAACCTGGCTGGAGTTTCCTGAAGCCCTTCGTTCAGAGGCAGGTCCGTCGGTGCTGGCCCATAGTGCAGAGTGGCTGAAGGCGATGCCGGTTTGGGAGATACGCCAGCTTGCGATTGATGGGAACCAGCTGATGAACCGGCTGAACCGGTCTGCGGGCCCGTGGTTAAAGCAGGTGCTTGAGAAGCTGCTTGTGGAGACGGCGCTCGGCATCGTGCCCAATGAAACCGCTGCGCTGCTGGACAGGGTGCAAACGAAATATGAGATGACATAAAAAGAAGCGGATGAGACGATGAAGGAAGCATTGCTGGATACTTTATTGGGGCTGTTTGATGCAGCCGGGCAAGGGGCTTATGTTTCCGGCGAGCAAATCAGCGAACGGCTCGGCTGCAGCCGGGCTGCGGTCTGGAAGCATATTACCGCTCTGCGCGCGCAAGGCTATGAGTTCGAAGCGGTATCGCGCAAGGGCTACCGTTTACTGCAGAAGCCGGAACGGCTGACGGAAGAGAAGCTCTTCTCCGGCCTGAAGACGAAGAAATTCGGACATGTATTGAAGCTGCTGGATACCGTTACTTCCACTCAGGACATTGCCAAGCAAATCGTCCGCGAAGGCGCGCCCGAGGGAACGGTTGTTCTGGCGGAGGTTCAGACAGCCGGACGGGGACGGATGGGAAGGGCATGGCATTCTCCCGCGGGACACGGCGTGTGGATGAGTCTCATTCTCCGTCCGCCGATCCCGTTGCCGCTAACTCCGCAGCTGACCCTGCTCACAGCCGTTGCCCTATGCCGGGCCATACGCACCGTAAGCGGTGTGCACGCTGTGATCAAATGGCCTAACGACATTTTGGTCGAAGGCCGCAAGGTCAGCGGCATTTTGCTGGAATCCACTGCGGAAGACGAACGGCTGAGTGAAGTGATTGTCGGCATGGGAGTCAGCGTAAATTTACGCGAGGAGGATTACCCTCCCGAGCTGCTGCTGAAGGCAACCTCCCTCCGAATCGAGGCTGGCCGCATCCTGAACCGGATTGAGTTGATTCAGGAAATTTTGCATGAATTGGAGCAGCTTTACCAGCTGTACCTTACCGAGGGCTTTGCGCCAATCCGGCTGCTGTGGGAAGCCCTCACCAGTTCGCTGCACCGTCCGATTCGGGTTCACACGGCCCGCGGCGTAGTGGAAGGCACAGCGGATAGTATAGATGAACTGGGAGCCCTGCGGGTGCGTCAGGCAGACGGAGAGCTCAAGACCATATACTCGGGGGACATGGAGTGGTAAGGGCTGAAGAAGCCGATCCGGTCCGAACGATTTTGTCAAAATTTTTGGTGTAATCGTGTGCGCAACTCTGGTATACTACAACTGTGGCGATATCGTGAATACGAATTGCACACCCTGTAGGAATCAGATCTAAGGAAGAGTAGCAGCTTTAGCATTTCCTTGTTGGATTCTGCTCTGAGCCGTAAGGACCGAGACAGAACAGACATCGGAACGTACAATTGCCATGTCTATTTCTTGTCGAAATATGGGCCTTTTAGCGACTTGGAGCTAGAAGGTTTTTTCATTTTATTCGGGTCCGGCAATGAACCGGCCTTCACACGAAGGCAGGGTTCTTTTAGCCGGCACCTGTGGAAAGAAGGTAGACGGAATGGCCGTTTCCAGAATGACAACAGCAAAGATGAAGAAGATGAAAACCGAAGGGATTCCGATTTCGATGGTCACGGCCTACGATTATCCTTCCGCCAGGCTGGCTGAGGAGGCCGGGATCGATGCGATTTTGGTCGGCGACTCGCTAGGCAATGTGGTGCTCGGCTACGATTCTACCCTGCCTGTGACGCTGGACGATATGATTTATCATACGCGGGCGGTTACCAGAGCGGCGCAGCATGCTTTCGTCGTGACGGATATGCCGTTTATGACCTATCACGGCAGCATTGACCAGACGCTGACGAATGTGGGCCGGATTATGCGGGAAGGGCTGGCCAAAGCAGTGAAAATGGAGGGCGGCCGGGAAATCGCCGCGGCTGTTGAAGCCTGTACGAAGGCCGGAGTGCCGGTGATGGGGCATATCGGCTTGACCCCTCAATCGATTCACCAAATCGGCGGCTACAGAGTGCAAGGGAAAAACAGCGAACAGGCGCGCGAGCTGCTGGAGGCTGCGAAGGCTATTGAACAGGCGGGGGCTTTTGCCATTGTTCTGGAGCTGGTGACCGAGGAAATTGCCGAGCTGGTGACGAAGCAATTGTCTATCCCGACGATTGGAATCGGTGCGGGGGCTGTATGTGACGGACAGGTGCTCGTTTTTCACGATATTCTGGGGTACAGTTCTGAGGATGCGCCTAAAAAAATGGTGAAAAGCTATGCTAATATCGGCAGCCAAATTCGCAGTGCCATCGCTCAATATGTCACGGAAGTCAAAGGACGCCAATTTCCGGGAGCGGAGCATACGTTCCATACGGATGCCGATTTAGGCCAGCACTTGTACGGCGGAGGAAGCTCCGATTCAGACAATGAAAGGGCGGGGAACTAGGATGCTGATGACGACACAGGCAGTCACCACCATTAGCCAGCTTCGCGAAGCCGTGCGATCGTTTCGTGCGGCTAATCCGGGTCAGCAGGTCGGATTTGTTCCGACGATGGGATATCTTCATGAAGGACATGCCAGTCTAATTGAACGCGCCCGCCGGGAAAACGGCTTGGTTGTGCTTAGCATTTTTGTCAATCCGCTTCAATTTGGCCCGAATGAGGATTTTGACAAATATCCGCGCGATCCGGAGCGGGACTTGAGAATTGCCGCGGCGGCCGGAGCGGATCTTGTTTTCCTTCCGGAGGTGGCGGAGATGTATCCGCAGCCGACCAAAACGACAGTCTCTGTGCGTGACGTTTCATCCGGCCTGTGCGGGGCGTCGAGACCCGGCCATTTTGACGGCGTGTCTACGGTCGTGACCAAGCTGTTTAACATGGTACAGCCGGACAAGGCCTACTTTGGCTTAAAGGACGCCCAGCAGGTGGCGGTCATCGAGCAAATGACAGCCGATTTGAATATTCCGGTTCAAATTGTACGCTGCCCGACGATGAGGGAGACTGACGGTTTGGCCAAAAGCTCCAGAAATGTATATTTGTCACCGGAAGAGCGCAAGCAGGCCATTGTATTGAATGAAGCGTTAGCTGCGGCGGAGCGGGCGATTCAGGAGGGACCGGTAACGACATCCCAACTGGATGCTTTGCTGCGCACGCGCATTCAGACAGCGCCGCTGGCTGAAATAGATTATGCCGAAATTGTTTGGTATCCGTCCATTGAGCCGGTGGAGCTTTCTTCCCGGGAGGCGGCAGGGAGAGAGGTTTTGCTTGCCCTGGCGGTCAAATTCGGCCGGACAAGACTAATTGACAATCGAATTGTAACGATACCAACGAGACAGTAAAGTGAGGGTGAGCCACTATGTTCCGTACGATGATGAAGTCGAAATTGCACCGGGCCACGGTTACCGAAGCCAACTTGAACTACATTGGCAGCATTACCATCGATGAAGATCTGATGGATCTGGTCGATATTCTGCCTAATGAAAAGGTCCAGGTTGTCGATAATAACAACGGAGCCCGATTGGAAACCTATGTTATTCCCGGACCCCGCGGCTCGGGTGTGATTTGTTTAAACGGCGCTGCAGCGCGTCTGGTGCAGCCTGGGGATACAGTGATCATTATTTCCTACGCGATGATGACAGAGGAGCAGTCCCGGTCATATCAGCCGCGGATTGCTATTTTGGGACCGAACAATCAGGTCCTTGATCAATTGCATACAGAGCCGCATTCCACCGTTCTGTCAAATTCATAATTTCTGTCAAATTCATACTATTCATCCTACACATACAATTCCGATTCAGCGTGCAAGCGGGAAGGATTATCCCGTTGTCTCAGCAGCCCTGCTGAAAGTTACCGCGCATGAACAAGGCGCCGCTGACGCACAATGAAGCTTAACCGAATGGCCGACAGGCTGCTGCGGCCGATAGGGACAGAAAAGCGATGAAGGCTTAGCGTTTCACGGCACTTGATTCTAGCGCAGGGTGGGATGCGTCGATGATTAAGCAATGCTTCGCCATTATGAATGAAATGCTGGATGAGCTTGTGTCCCGCTATGGCAGTGCCGGGGACGAAGAACAGCGTGATCTTCAGGATCAGCTGAGCGCGCTCAAGCAAATGAGTGACGGAATTGTGGAGGAATGGCTGTTATTTGAAGAGAAATTTAACCAGGTCTGGACTGAATGCCAGTGTCCGTCCGTGGGCCAGCAGCCTGAAGAAAGCCCCGCGGCGGAAACAAATGCATTCGATAAGAGCCTCAAGGCTGAAAATGTGGTACAATCATTAACTGGAAGCACTGTTTGTGAAAAACAGCAGGGTCCTTCTGAACAGCAAGCAGTATCGGAATATTTCATCAAGGGTCAGGGCTATTATCAATTATTCATGCTGGAAGAAGCGATTGAGCTGTTTGAGCGAGCCGTTCGGGTGCAGCCGGATTTGTTGCTGGCGAAGCTGTATTTGGCCATGAGCTATATGCGGAAAGGCGAATATGCGGAGGCATACGGGTTATTCCAGCTAATTGCCGCTTTGAATGAACAGCCTGCGGTTCAGGCGGTTGTATACAATGCAATGGGCTGCATTCAGGTTTTGAACCGGAATACAGAAAAAGCAATTGATTATTTTAAAGAGGCGCACCGCTTTAATCCCGAATACCGGGACCCGCTAGTGAATATGGAAGCGTGCCTTCAGAGCGGCAAGCAGACGATGCGGCCGCATTAATCCGATCCTTTCCGCGGGAGAGGAAAAGGAAAGGACGAGATACGTTTCATGAATTTCGCAGTACTTGATTTTGAAACAACCGGGAATCAGCCTGGCGATCAAATTATTCAAATCGGTCTCGTTCTTGTGGATGGCGACCAAATAACGGACAGGTATACGACTCTCGTTCAACCGGGAATGCGTATACCTGATTCCATTTCCAGACTTACTGGCATTACGGATGAAATGGTGGAAGAGGCGCCTGCTATCAGCGAGGTCGTCCATGAGATGGTTTCAAGAGTGGCGGGACGGATCATTGTGGCTCACAATGCGGCATTTGATGTTGGTTTTTTGCAAAAGGTGCTTGCTGAGGAAGGTTACTTGCCTTTTGATGGCAGAGTGCTTGATACGATGGATCTGCTTCGCATATTATATCCGACCATTTCCAGCTACCAGCTTTCCCTTGTGAGCGGTGCCTTTGGCATTTCCCATGATAGGCCGCACCAAGCGGACAGCGATGCCGAGGCAACGGCTCACATTTGGCTCAAATGTCTGGACAAGCTGCAGAGCTTGCCATTATTAACCGTGCAGCGTCTGGGCCATTTGTTTCGGCATGAGGCCGGCGATTTGGGCTGGTTTTTGCAGGAGCAGGCGCGCCTGAAAGAGCTGCAAACCGCTCTGGATGAGCAATCGGGTTCTTACTTCCGACAATTCAGCATTCATGTTCAGGATTGGACTGATCTGGAGCCTCTTCGGGAGGAAGGGGAAGTTCCGCCTGAAATGAATCAGGAATTTGCCCCTTTTTATGAAGCCGTCAAGGACGGCCTACGAGCCAAATTCGGCGATTTTCAAGTGCGGGAAGCGCAAGAGCAGATGCTATCAGAAGTGGAAGCGGCTTTTGACCAGAAGCAGCACCTGATGATCGAAGCGGGAACAGGAACTGGCAAATCACTTGGTTATTTGATCCCCTCCCTTTATTATGGCATCCGCGAGGGCCGCAAGGTTGTTGTGAGCACGCATACGATAAATTTGCAGGAGCAGCTGCGCCAGCGGGACATTCCGCTGCTTCACGAGATTTTTCCTGTTCCGTTTCGGGCGGCCATTATGAAGGGACGTAATCATTACCTCTGCTTGCGCAAGTTTGAGCAGCGTGTCATTCAGCTTGAGCTGGAAACGGATAAGGAAGAGCGAATCAGTGCGGCTCAGCTCATCGTTTGGCTCGGAGAGACCGGGCATGGTGAAGACGACGAGCTTAATTTGGCTGGCAAAGGACGCCACTTGTGGCAAACAGTAGCCAGTGATACGGACTCCTGTCTGAACCGGGCATGTCCATGGTTTAAGAAATGCTTCTACCATCGAGCCCGGCAAGAGGCCAATACAGCTGATATCGTCATTACGAATCATTCCCTCCTGTTTACCGATGTGAAGGCTGAAAACCGGCTGCTTCCTTCGTATAAGCAGCTTGTTATCGACGAGGCCCACCACTTCGAGGAGGTAGCCAGCCGCCATCTCGGTCAGGAAGTGTTTTATGGCACCCTGGTCAATTCCCTGGTGTGGCTGTATAAGGACAGCAAGACCGGACTTCTGCCGCAGCTGCGCATCCGCTTGATGAAGGAAAACGGGACGGAGAAGCTGGAAGCCTGGCTTGCGGAGCTGGACCGCCTGAGTGAGCTGACCATTAAAATTAAGGAGCAATGGGATCAGCTGACCGAGCAGCTGTTCACAGAGCTGAAGCCGCAAATGGACGGACTAGGGGAAAACAATCAGCTTGTCCAGCGGATGAAAAAAGAGCTGCTTCCTGAAAAATGGGACGATCTGCTTATTATGGAAGATAATATATATATGGATTTAAATACGCTCCTGAAGCAGCTGGACCGTCTGACCGGCGAATGGAAGGAAAATCAGGAGGAGCTGTCGCTGCAAAGCCTTGTTACGGATGTTTCCGGCGTATGTAAAGATTTGCAGCGGACCCGGGATAACCTGCGGTTTTTCATGAAAATGAATGACAATAATTACGTCTACTGGCTGGAAGCAAGCCCGTTTCTGAAAAGCCGCTCGATTCATCTCAACTGTGCGCCTGTGGATGTCAGCAAGCTTCTGGGTGAATATATATTCGAGCCAAAAGACAGCGTCATCATGACATCGGCGACGCTGTCGGTCGATAAATCGTTCGCTTACAGCTGCGAGCAGCTTGGCCTCGATGCCGCTCACGCCTCAGGAAAGCTGAAAACCGTCCAGCTGCTGTCTCCGTTTAATTACCGGGAGCAGGCGTTGGTTATCGTTCCGCGTGATTTTCCGAGTGTGCGGGGCACTGTGGCGGATCAGCATTTCCTGAATGCGCTGGTAGGCTCTTTAAAGGACATTGCAGTTGAGATGCAGGGCCGGATGCTGGTGCTGTTCACCTCGAACCGGATGCTGAAGCAGGTGCACGCCCCGCTGAAGGAGCAGCTGAGCGAGCACAATATTAGCGTGCTGGGGCAGGGGGTGGATTCCGGAAACCGGACCAAGCTGACCAAGCTGTTCCAGAATCAGCCGCGTGCCGTGCTGCTCGGAACCAGCAGCTTCTGGGAAGGAGTCGACATTCCCGGGGAAGCGCTTAGTGTGCTTGCTATCGTGAGACTGCCTTTTCAGCCGCCGACACACCCACTGGTTGAAGCCAAGTGCGAACGAATAAAACAATCCGGCGGGAATCCCTTTATGCGGTATTCGGTCCCGCAAGCGGTTATCCGCTTCAAGCAGGGCTTTGGCCGTCTGGTCCGGAAGGAAAAGGACAAAGGGATTGTCATCCTCTACGATACCCGGGTTATCGAGTCATCATACGGCAAATATTTCTTGTATTCACTGCCTAAGCCCAAGATTGAGCATATGCCGACCGGTCAGCTTGTTGGGCGTATCAAAGAATGGATGGGGGAAACCGTCTGATGAAAACGCCGAAAATTTCCGAAGCCGTCGTAAGGCGGCTGCCGGTATATCTCCGGTTTTTGAATGAATTGCAAAAAAATGATATCCATACCGTGTCATCGCAGGATTTAGGCCAGCGCCTTGATTTGAATCCGGCTCAAATCCGTAAGGATTTGGCGTATTTCGGGGAGTTCGGCAAAAAAGGAATCGGCTATGACGTATCGTATCTGATTGAAAAAATAAGCCAGATCCTGAAGCTTGACCGCACTGTCCATGTCGCTTTGGTCGGAGCGGGCAATCTGGGCCGGGCGCTGTGCAATTACAACGTCTATTCTCAAGACCGGATGCAGATCGTGGCCGTTTTTGACGCGGTTCCGGAGAAAATCGGTGAAATGATTAGCCATTTGAGGGTTCAGCCGATGCAGGAGCTGCAGGAAACCATCAAGCGCCAAGAGGTTCGAATCGGCATCATTACGGTTCCTGCGGTGGAAGCGCAAAATGTGGCTAATCAATTTGTGGAGGCCGGTGTAGAGGCGATTTTGAATTTCGCGCCGGCGGTCATTAAGGTGCCGGAGCATGTTCGGGTTCAGTACACAGACCTGACAACAGAGCTGCAAAGCTTGGCTTATTACCTGGATTGAGTATGCCAGACATAAAAAAAGACCAGCTGCCGTAGGCTTGCCGATCATGGGTGTGATGCATATTAGGAGTAACGGAGCACGACGCTTTCGAGAATGTTCGCTACGTCCTCGCAGGCGTCCGTCGTTTCCTCCAGGCGCTCATACAATTCCTTCAGCTTGAAGTCCTCATAGGGATCGCGCGGAGTGGTGAAAATTTCGCGGATGCCTTCACGCATCAAAGCATCAGCGTCATTCTCCAGGCTGTTGATAATGACGGTATGCTCTTGAAGCTGGATGTACTTCTTCTTCGAAAGCAGCTTGAAGGCTTCCAGCATATGCTCGCAGGATTTGACGATGACTTCGGAGAAATCACGCATGTATTGATTTGTAAAATCGATGTTCAGGTAGTCGAAGCGAGCAATGGTCGCTTCAATGCCGTCCATGACGTCATCCACCTTGGCGGCGAGCTCCATAATGTCCTCCCGGTCCAGCGGCGTAATGAATACTTTATTCAAGCCCTTCATAATCGCGTGCGTAATGGAGTCGCCTTTGTGTTCCAGCTCCTTCAGCGCTGCATAGTAGGTGGCAGGCGGCTTGTCGCCCATCATTGCGCTTCGGAACATCTGCGACGCTTTAAGCGCGTTTTCTGCGGATTGAATGAGCAGATTGAAAAAATCGATGTCTCCTTTTTTGTTAAACAGCATCGTTAAGAAACCCCTTTCGTACCAGTCCGGCTGTTAGCTTACATAAGCAACCAAGGATAAAAATAGCATATCCGCGATTAGCTTGGCAATCAAAAATTTACAAAATCTTAACCTAGTTTGCCCTGAAAAGAGTTGTTTATTGTGAAGCTGTGCTGATTTTCGTATACTATATTGAAGAAAGCGAGGGTAAATGTGGTGACGACTTTATTGACAAAAACACTAATTGAGAACGCGCTGGTGCTGACTATGGATGAGCAGAACCCATTTTTGCGCGGCGTTATCGTTTTAGACGGGAACCGGATTGACTTTGTCGGGGAGCAGGCTCCCGAGCCGAGAGAAGCGTACAAGGAAATTATTTCAGGGAAGGGCAAGCTGTGGATGCCCGGCCTTGTCAATACGCACGGACATGCAGCGATGTCGCTGCTGCGGGGCTATGGGGATGATTTGGCGCTGAAGGTTTGGCTCGAAGAGAAAATGTGGCCGAACGAAGCGAAGTTTACAGGCGAGGATGTCAAATGGGGCACGCAGCTCTCGATTCTGGAAATGGTGAAGGGCGGAACGACGAGCTTCGTGGATATGTATGATCATATGGATCAGGTCGCCCAGGCTGTTGAATCAAGCGGCTTGCGCGCCTGCCTGACACGCGGTGTGATTGGCAATTGGTGCCCGGAGGAGGTTGCCCAGAACAAGCTTAAGGAAGCTGCGGAATTCGCCCGGAATTGGCATGGCGGGGCAGGCGGCCGTATTACGGCAATGATGTCTCCGCATGCGCCTTACACATGCTCTCCCGGCTATGTGGAGCAAATCGTGCAGGTGGCGCACGATCTGAATTTGCCGCTGCATACACACATGTCCGAAACACTCCAGGAGGTGCTGGCAAATGAGCAGGAATACGGGTTGCGTCCGGTTGCCCATCTGGAGAAGCATGGCTTGTTCTCGCGTCCGGCGCTTGTTGCTCACGCAGTGCATTTGACGGATGAAGAAATCGCCATTTTGAAAAAATACGACGTTCGCGTCTCGCACAATCCGGGCAGCAACTTAAAGCTTGCCAGCGGTGTGGCCCGGGTGCCGGATCTGTTGAAGGCCGGAGTGAAGGTATCGCTTGGCACGGATGGCCCTGCCAGCAATAACAACCTGGATATGTTTGAGGAGATGCGTCTGGCGGCGCTGATCCATAAAGGCGTATCCGGGGATCCGGTTGCCGTGCCTGCAGTAGAAGCGCTGAAGATGGGAACCGTGGTCGGCGCGCAGTCGATTTGGCTGGACGATGTAGGCGTGCTGAAGTCTGGAATGAAGGCTGATTTAATCAGTCTGGATGTGGAGCAGGCGCACTTTTATCCTCGTACGGATTATGCTTCCCATGTCGTGTACTCCGCAAGCGCCAAGGATGTGGCGGATGTGTGCGTAGACGGCAAATGGCTGGTTCGCGGCGGGGAATGTCTGACAATTGACGAAGAACGGGTCCGTTACGAAGCGCAGCGCTGCTTTGAAAGGATTACAGGAAGCGCGGGTGTCTGATGAAGGCCAAAAAAGCGGCGTTGTGGACGATTGTCATTGTGGCGGCGCTGCTTCTTGTCATGCTGCTTGTATATCGCCATATTCAGCAGGGGCATTGGCTGGAAGAGCATCATGCCGTTCAGACTGTGACTGAAAATGTATACGGGCTTCAAACCGTCAGTGAAATTGAACAGTTCACGATGGATAAGCATTACACGATTATTTATGGCACGAAGGATGATCAGCCGGCAATAGTCTGGTCCAGCGATGACGAGATTCAGGTCGAATACGCCTCCAGCGGCGTAAGCAAAGATCAGGTCCGGGGCTATGTGCAGAGCGCCCACCCGGAAGCGGAGGTGCTTCGGGTGACAGCAGGCAAGTGGGAGGGCCAGCTCGTCTGGGAAGCCTTCTACAAGCTGAAGCAGCCCGAAGGCGAACGCTACTACTATGACTTCTATTTGTTCAAGAACGGACAAAAGCTGGACACCTTCACCTTAAGCAAGCGGTAATTCATGAATGAAGAAAACAAGCCGTCTATCCCTTTCCGGGGGATGACGGCTTGTTTTTGTAGATTAAAATCCAAGAAGTCCTTACATGCAGAACAGAAGCCTGGCACTACAATTTGAAGAAAGAAATCGATCGGTTCAGGCTTTGAACAACGCTTTCAAGCTGTTCCGCGGCGGCCGCGATATTCTGCATGAGCGCAAGCTGTTCCTCGGTTGCGGCCGCGACGCTTTCCGTTCGGCCGAAAGTATCCTGCGCCGACATTGCGGCCTGCTCCATAGAAGCGGCAACCTGCTGGGAGCTGGCGGAGATTTGCTCCGTGATCGCGGACGTTTCATGCACCTGGGTCACAATTTGTTTGACCGAATGCAGTATCGCCTCGAAGCTTGCATGAACCTCCTGAAGCCTCTCGCTGCTGCGATCTGTCTCGGACAGGCTCTGGTCCATAAATTCCGCCGCCGTTGTAATGTCCTTTCTTGTTTCTTCAATCATTCCGCCGATCACTTCAGCGGATTCCAGAGAGCTGGCCGCCAGCTTGCGGATTTCGTGGGCCACGACTGCAAAGCCTTGTCCATGTTCGCCGGCGCGCGCAGCTTCAATCGATGCGTTCAAGGACAGCAGATTCGTCTGCTGGGCAAACGTCGTAATATTGATCGCAATGTGCCCGATTTTCTCCGACCGCTGCTGCAGGGCTGCGATGGTTTGCGACAGGCTCCGGACCGAGGCTGTCATTTCGCCCATTTGGGTTATCAGATGCTGGAGATGGTGATTGCCGTCCTCCGCTTGGTTCATCGTATGCTCCGACTGCTCCGCAATCACAATGGTGTGCTCTGCGATCCGCGAAACGCCATGCGCCATCTCTTCTGTGGCCCGGCTTGCTTCGGAGGCGCTGCGGCTTTGAATTTCCGTGCCTTGGGTCACCTCTTGAATGTTCAGGGCGACATGCTCTGCGGCGGCCGCGGACTCCCTGCTGCTGGAGGATAACTCCCCGGCCGCAGATTGCACATGCTGTGCGCTGGAGGTGATGTCCCGAATTAGACCGATCATTTTCGTCGTCATCTCATCCACAGCGTATGTAATTTTGCCCAGTTCATCTTGATCATAAACGGTTTGCTTCGGCATCTCCAGGATGCCCTCTGTAATTTGTCCTGTTTTAAACCGGATTGTATGAACTGTTTTCATAATTTTTCGATAGACGAAGAAGCCGACCAGCAAAATAACGAGATCAAACACGCACAACACAATCGTGAGCGTTTGTCTGGTTTGCTCAGACTGTTCTGTCAGTGCTGTTATGGACTGCGCAGCATAAGCATCCAGTGCTTCTCCGAGTCCGTTCAGGCCTTCGCGACCCTTTTGGAACGCGGCGAGGAGCTGATCTTGATGGATGAGGTCTGCGTTTGACCGGGCTTGTGACAGGGAGGAGGCTTCTTTTGCCCACTGGTCAAAATAGGTGTGATAGTCCTTCAGGACAGCTTGGGCGCTTGTTCCTGTTTGGGTATAGATTTTGGACAATAGCTGGTGCTGATTCAAGATCGCCTCGGCCTTCGTGATTCTTTCATTAGCTTGCGCAATGTTTTGAGCCAGATCCCGGCTCCAGGCTTCCGCTTGGTTGGGCGTCAACGCTCCTGAGGCGAGAAACTGATAGGCAGTCAGCGCTTGATACATATCCCGATCCGCATTCAAAATAAGCGAAGTGGTTTGATTCGCGGTTTCATACACCACCTTGGATAGCTCGGAGATGTTTCTTTCATTGGCTTGCAGCAGGGTGTAATTGGTACACTCGAACAGCAGAAGCGGAAGCACAATCAGGATGATTAGTTTTACTTTGAGAGAAAACACACGAGATAAAGCTGGCATTTTCGAACAACCCCTTTAATCAAGATGTACGATGTATAAGTAAAGGCAGACCGGCGGCGAGATGCGCAGGTGAAGCGCAAGGCTTGTAAGGACTGCTCGAAAACAAAGGGGGCGAACGCCTGCCCATTCTAAGTATGCGGGGCAAAATTTTGTTATTCAATATATGAATCGTCAAAACGGTGAAAATATTTTAATAACATTGTCGAAAGTGGAAAAAGCTAGTCGAATTTATCTTTCCAACCATTGCATCGCCAGCTGCCAGCTCAGATGTGCTATACTTTGATATATCATTTACGTATATCAATCCGATGTATTCTTATAGAGAAAGAGAGGGGATGATCGCAGTGAAACTGCGTCTGATTCCAGTATTCGTATCGGTAGCCATTACGTCTCTCCTGTTGTTCGGCAGCTGGTTTGTGTATGACAGCTATGCGATGGAGACACCGCTATTGAAGCAAATTCAACAGCAATCCGGTGTGGAGCAAGCGGAGCTTGAGATGAATAATGACCGTATTGTGGTGCGGTTAACCTTAAATAAAGATGCGAATGTCCGTGAAATATATGATGCCATTCAACAGCAGGGCACGATTGTTAAAAAACGCAGCGTGGAGCTGATTACCAAGAGCGATTCTTCTGCGGAGCTGGATAGCTGGTGGTCACGCAGTCTATTTGCTGTAGCCGGCGCCATGGAGACGAAGCAGTATGATTTGATTCCGCAGAAGCTGAGCGAGCTGGCCGA
Organism: Paenibacillus sp. y28; assembly: GCF_037137075.1. Lineage (NCBI taxonomy): Bacteria > Bacillati > Bacillota > Bacilli > Caryophanales > Paenibacillaceae > Paenibacillus > Paenibacillus sp. y28. The sequence goes on along the minus strand of NZ_JBBBNV010000001.1, from coordinate 500,409 downwards.
ATCTGTGCCGGGTCTTGAGGCTGCTGCCGAGATGGATGCGAAGTATGTTTATGTACGGCTGACAGACGGAACGCACAGCAAGTTCGTGCAGCTTCCGCGCGACTCTTCCAAGCTGGGGGTGTGGCCGAATGAGTAAATACGGCAAGGAAATCATCATTGGCGTTGTTCCGGTTGTACTTGCGTTTCTGATGTATATAGGCATGAACGTTCTGCCGATACTGCTGATAGGGGTGATTGGCTTCTCCCTTCTATATATGGTGCGAAGCAAAGGGACGATCGGCTTCGGAGCAGGCGGCGGCAAAGCCAAGTCCAAAGGCGCGCCGAAGTATATGACCTTTGAAGAAATCGGCGGGCAGGAGCGGGCCAAAAGCGAATTGAAAGAAGCGCTTGATTTCCTGATTCGTCATGAGGAAATTCAAAAGTTCGGAATTCGCCCGTTGAAGGGCATTCTGCTGACAGGCCCGCCGGGAACAGGCAAAACGCTGCTGGCCAAAGCGTCGGCGCACTATACGGACTCTGTATTCGTGTCGGCTTCGGGCAGTGAATTTGTCGAAATGTATGTCGGGGTCGGTGCGAGCCGAATCCGGGATTTGTTCAAGGAAGCCCGCACGAAGGCTGCAAAGGAAAACAAGGACAGCGCGATTATTTTTATTGACGAAATTGATGTTATTGGCGGTAAAAGGGAAGGCGGGCAACATCGGGAATACGATCAGACGCTGAATCAGCTGCTGACCGAGATGGATGGCATTCATAGCTCGGATGCGCCGCGGATTCTGATTATGGCTGCCACCAACCGCAAGGAGATGCTGGATAGCGCGCTGCTGCGTCCTGGCCGGTTTGACCGTCATATCGGGGTCGATCTGCCGGATAAGAAGGGGCGTCTGCATATTTTGCGTATCCACGCCAAAAATAAACCCCTTGCGCCGGGAACAAGTCTGGAAAGGGTAGCCTCCGAGACGTTTCATTTTTCCGGCGCGCAGCTGGAGAGCCTCATGAATGAAGCAGCGATTTATGCGCTGCGCGACGAACAGGAGGAGGTGACCCAGGAGCATTTATCGATGGCGGTTGATAAGGTGTTGATGGGCGAGAAAACGGACCGGGAAACAAACAACGAAGAGCGCCGGCGTGTTGCCCTGCATGAGCTGGGCCATGCGATTTCCGCCGAGCTGGTCCGGCCGGGTTCGGTTTCCCAGGTATCTCTTGCGCCCCGCGGCGGCGCCCTCGGTTATGTGCGCCATCAGCCGCTGCAGGAACGCTATTTGTACACGAAGGATTTTATTGAGGATCAAATCGTGATTGCCCTTGGCGGCGCAGCGGCGGAAGAAATTTTCTATAATGGCCGCAGCACAGGCTCACGCGGGGACTTTGAGCAGGCTCTGCAGCTCGTTGGCAATATGATTGAATCCGGCTTAACCTCACTGGGCATTGTGGAGCGCCAGATGGTTACCCGTGAAGAGTGGACCAAAGCAAGCTCGGGGATTCTGGATGAGCTGTTCGAGCGCACCAAAACGATGCTTCTGCCGCTTCGGTACGTCTTCGAGCAGGCGGTAGATACGTTAATTCAGGAGGAAATGATGACCGGAAGCCAGTTCCGGGAGCTGCTGCGTCAGTTCAAGACGCCAACATCGGCATAACCAATGAATAAAAGTGAACATTTTTTTAACAACTTTCAGGATTAATTAGCTCCAATCCTTTTTAAAAGAGGATTGGAGTTTTTTCATATCGAATAACATGGTATGATGTAAATGACACAATGATATTTATTCTCAGTGAGAGTAAGGGTGGTAGGAGTGAAGTTTAAAAAGATAGCCGTTATCGGCGCAGGAACCATGGGACAGAGCATTGCCGAAATGCTGGCCCAAAAAGGCTTGGAGGTGCTGCTGGTTGAGCGTTCTATGGAGAAGCTGGATCAGGGGTACGGCATGATTGAAATGAGTCTCGACAAGCAGCTCGAGAAATGGGCGATTACTGTCGCCGAGAAAAAATTAATTTTATCCCGTATACATAAAATGGACGATATTCACCGGTTATCCGAATGTGAGCTCGTCATAGAAACCATTACTGAAGATTTGGAATTGAAGGAAGAGGTATTCCGGAAGCTCGACGAGGTTTGCCAGCCTCATTGCATCTTGGCGAGCAACACCTCTACGCTTAGCTTAACCGAGCTGGCGGGAACAACCGCCCGTCCGGAACGTGTCATCGGCCTGCACTTTATACATCCCGTTAATAAGATTGATTTGGTTGAAATTATCCGCGGACTGAAAACGTCCGAGGAGACCTTCCAGGACATGCGATACTTTGTGGAAGAGACGCTCGAGAAAAAAAGCGTAAAGGTGTATGAATCCCCGGGCTTTGTTACGACCCGGCTGATTTGCATCCTGATCAACGAAGCCCTGCATACGTTATCGGAAGGAGTTGCTTCCGAGGAGGATATCGATACGGCGATGCGGATCGGATATGATTTCCATTACGGACCGCTCGAAATGGCGGATCGCTTCGGTCTGGATTCCGTGCTTGCTGCGATGGAGCGGATGTTCCGTGAATTCGGAGACATTAAATACCGCCCGTCCTTCTTGCTCAAAAAAATGGTGCGCGCAGGACATCTCGGCGTGAAGTCGGGTGTCGGATTTTTCCGCTATGACAAGGATGGTGACCGGATCTCATGAATATTCTCGTGATCAACGCAGGCAGCTCCTCGCTCAAGTATCAGCTGTTTGATATGCAGAACGAGTCGGTGCTGGCCAAAGGAAAAGTGGAGCGGATTGGCATGGACTCGGCGATTTTGAGCCATGAGCCTGAGGATAAGCCGGAGGTGCGGGAGGTCAGCGAAATTCTTGACCACACAAACGCAATCCGCCGCGTACTCGATATGCTGGTACATAAGGATCATGGTGTGATTCAAGGCATGAGCGACATTCATGCCGTAGGCCACCGTGTTGTGCATGGAGGCGAGTCGTTCGCGGAGTCGGTTATTGTCACCCAGGAAGTGAAGCTGGAAATCAAGAAGCTGTTCGACCTCGCGCCGCTGCACAATCCTGCTCATATGATGGGGATTCAGGCGGTGGATACAAACCTGCCCGAGGTGCCTCAGGTTGTTGTGTTCGATACGGCCTTCCATCAAACGATGCCTGCTGCCTCATATTTGTACCCGATACCGAAGCTGTTGTACAATAAGCATAAGATTCGACGCTACGGGTTTCACGGCACCTCTCATATGTATGTAAGCCGGCGGGCGGCAGCGGTACTGGGACAGGCCATGGAGGATTTGAAAATGGTGACTTGCCATATCGGCAACGGAGCCAGCCTGTGCGCGGTGAACCACGGCAAATCGTTCGATACAAGCATGGGGATGACCCCGCTGGAAGGGCTGATGATGGGTACGCGCAGCGGCGATATTGATCCCGCGATTGTGCCGTATACCATGGCCCAGGCGGAGCTGTCCATGAGCGAAATCAACTCCATGCTCAATAAGCATAGCGGCTTGCTCGCCATCTCCGGCCTCAGCAGCGATATGCGCGAAATTGTCGATGCTGTCCGCGAAGGAGATAAGAACGCTACGCTTGCCTTCAACATGTATGAATACCGTCTGCGCAAATATATCGGCGCTTACGCCGCGGGCATGAACGGGCTGGACGTGCTCGTATTTACGGCAGGCGTAGGCGAGAACAGCGCCTTTTTGCGCAAGTCCGTGTGCGAGCAGCTGACGGTCCTCGGCGTAGAGCTTGATACAGAGCGTAATGAGTCAAGCAGCCGTGAGGATCGTATTATTTCCAGCGATGCTTCACGGGTGAAGGTGCTAGTTATTCCAACCAATGAGGAGCTGGTGATCGCCAGAGACACTTATCAGCTCATTAAACAATCGCCAGCGAAGTAATTGCCGCCGCTTGCAGCTTGCTGAGAGAAGCTTAATGAGCCATGTCCCGCGAGCGGGCCTGCGACCTGCGGGTTGCCAGGCTTGCGTCAAGAGCATCGGACGAAGCGATCGAGGCGTCATCACAGCTGCAAGAGGAGGTTTAGCCCCATGAAAAAAAACGAAGTCAGGCATATGGAGGACGGTCTTCTCGCGGCCCTGCAGGAAGGGAATGTCTCCGTTCCGGCGATTTTGCTCAAGGCTTACCGGAAGCTCGATTTGAGCGATTCGGAGGTCCTGCTTATGATTCACCTGCTGGCGTTCAAAGAACGTGAAAATAAGGAATTTCCGACGATTGAAGAGCTGCAGGAGCGAATGTCGGCCACGCCGGAGCAGGTTATTGTGATGCTTCAAAAGCTGATGAAGCAAGGACTGCTGGCCATTGATGAGGATGTGGACGCATTGTCCGGGGTCCGGTATGAGCGTTACAACATGCTGCCGCTTCTGGCAAAGCTGGCTGAGGTGTGGACGAAGGAGCTTCTGGAGCGGGAGGAGCAATCGGAGGAGCCGGCCGGCAAGGATCGGAAAGACGTATTTTCATTATTTGAAAAGGAATTCGCCCGTCCGCTGACTCCGATGGAATTCGAGACGATTTCCGGCTGGCTGGATCAGGATCGTTACCCGGAGGAGCTGATTTTGACGGCTCTGAAGGAAGCGGTGTTTGCCGGGAAGGTTCATTTCCGCTATATTGATCGGATTTTGTTGGAATGGAGCCGCAATCGGGTATTCACGGCGGAACAAGCCAAGGAATACGCCCAGCGGTTCCGCGGAGGCCGTTAAAGCGGACGCCGACCGGAGCATCAACTAAAAAAGCGCCCTTGCAGCTCATCCAATGAGGCTGCGGGGCGCTTTTTCTATCCATCACGAAGGGGGCAAGTTTGCATTACAAAAGAATGGCGGTATATACTTGTCAGCCCTCTACCGCAGCGCTTTGTTTGTTTCGGCGGACCCAGAGCTCACCGACAGTATAAATAATAAGAAAGGCCGCATAAAACAGGGTAGAGAAGCGGTACATCACCGCGTAATTAGTCAGGCTCGCCAAAATCCCAAGCAGGAATGCGCCGCCGCCGATGCCGATGTCAAACAGATTATAGAAGGTAGCAGTCGCTGTACCTCGGCGGTGGGCGGGAGCCTCGTTAATAATCCAGGCCTGCAGAGCCGGAAACATTGCGCCAAAGCCGGCGCCATAGAACATGGCGGCAACAAGCAGCATCTGAAGCCCGGTGGAATACGACAACAGCAAATTTCCGATGATTATGAGCAGCAGGCATGGGAACAGAACCCAGAAATGTCCTTTGGCGTCGAAAACCTTGCCCGAAACAAAACGAATCAGAAATTCGCTGATAGAAATCACAAGGAAAAAAATACCGATATTGGCCACGCCGATTTCTTTGCCATACAGCGTGATGAAGCTAAGAATGCCGCCATAGCCAAAGCCGGACAGCATCCCCAGAAACGACGGGTACAGCGCCGTGCGTTCAAACAGATGAGAGGCTAAGGCCGGTTTGGAAGCCGGGACAGGCGCAGCAGGCTCGCCGCGGGGAAGCTGCTCGGCAGTCCACCTTTTAAACGATACGAATAAGGTCAAGGTCAGGGCCACAACCAGGCAGAAAACAGCCGAAGCGAACAAGCCGAAAAAATCGATTTGTTCCATCAGCAGCACCCCGAGAAACGGACCAACGGACAAGGCAATCGTGGACCCGAGTCCGAAAAAGCCCATGCCTTCCCCGCGCCGGGAAGCCGGAATAATATCGGAAGCGACCGTGCCGTACAGGGTTGTAGCTATTCCGAAGCCGACCCCGTGCAGCAGCCGGACGACGATAATCCAAATCATCGTTACGGCAGCACCATAAAACCCGGTAGCCACCAAGCAGCCGGCGGCTCCGAGAGCAAGCATCGATTTTTTGCCGAATTTGACGGCGGCCGGCTCGGAAAACGGGCGGATTAATACGGCCGTGACTGTGAAAATTCCCATCATGAGACCGATTTCCGTATCGCTGCCGCCCTGCTTGGCTATGTACATCGGCAGGGTCGGCATTAACATTTCAAATCCGAGAAAAAGGAATAAATTGGATAACGATAAAAAAATGAAGTTCTTCGTCCACAGCTGTTCTTTGTGCATGATGTCCTTTCCGCTCCGCTTTACTTGCAAAGCCCGCGCCAAAAAATGCTCCATGAGCAGGTAAGGCGTTTCTCGTAATGTTTCGAACCGACATAGACGAGCTCCACAAACATGCCTTCAATCAAATTCATATAGGCATTCATAGCTGTCTCGGGGTCTACACTTAACGTTACCCCGGCTTCCCTGCTTATCCTGTCCAGTACCGCCTTCCGCTTGTGGCTGACGTAACGGGAGACATGCCCATTGATTGCGTCATGCAGGGAATGGGGGATTAGAAAGCCCAAATACAGAAAAAGCCGCATATGCAGCACGCTTTCGTACCGTTCTTTATAAACAAGAATAAAATCATACAGGGTTTCTTCGAGGGAAGCGGCCTGCTTTTCGTTAAAAAATTGATCCAGAAAGCGAATTTCGCTCGCAACCGCCTCCTCAAAAATTTGAATGCAAAGCTGTTCCTTATTTTGAAAATGGCCGTAAATGGACTGCTTCTTGATGCCGACCTCGCGGGCGATGCTGTCCAGGGACGTGGCTTCATAGCCGTTCAAGGCAAATTGCCGCAGGGCGGCTTCCTTAATACGGAGTGCTGTACTCAGGTTCATCCATCCTTCCTGCCGAACGTTCGTCAGACAAGCTCCATCTTAGCGGATTTGTCTTCATTTTTCAATCTTCATGTTCAAAAAAATGTTGCCTGATCCGTATATGCTTCTTTAAAGTATGAATTGCACTGTGATTGATAACCATTCCCATTACAAAATGGTTTAGAAAAGGGTGATGACACATATGCTTCGTCGGTCCGTCCGGTGCGGGGAAAACAACCATCTGCAGCTTGCTGCCGCGGTTCTATGAAACCGATTCAGGCAGCATTACGATTGACGGAATCCATATTAAGGATATGACCCTTTCTTCGCTGCGGCGTCAAATCGGGATTGTGCAGCAGGAGGTGTTCCTATTCTCGGGTACGATTCGCGAGAACATTGCTTACGGCAAGCTGGAGGCGACCGAAGCGGAGATATGGGAAGCGGCAGGGCGGGCACAGATGGAAGTATTCATCCGGCAGCTGCCGGAAGGAATGGAGACGGTCATCGGCGAACGGGGCGTGAAGCTGTCCGGCGGCCAGAAGCAGCGGCTCGCTATCGCCCGGATGTTCCTGAAGAACCCGCCGATTCTGATTCTGGATGAAGCGACCTCCGCACTGGATACGGAAACGGAAGCGGCGATCCGGCAGTCGCTGGCCGAGCTGTCTGTGGGACGGACGACGCTTGTCATCGCCCACCGTCTGGCTACTATCAAAAGCGCCGATCGTATCATTGTCGTCAATGAACAAGGTGTTGCAGAGCAGGGCAAGCATCAGGAGCTGGTAGCCGCGGGGGGGGGGGATTTACAGCCGCTTGCACCAGGCGCAATTCGGCAGCTTCAGCAGCTGACTGCAGTGTGTACGATAATCTCGACGGAGGTCTCGGGAGAGGGGCCTGCAGCGCATGTGACAGCGTAAGTAATCGGCCGGCCATGCGATGCACCACAGCACTGTACGCCGGGAGATGTACGAGGTGCGAAAGCGTTCGTCATGAATGCAAAAACAGCTGCTCGCAAGGGGTGACCCTAGGGCAGCTGTTTTGCTTGCTGAATGACAGGAGACGACGGTATCATCCGCAAAATTTCATTATAACTGATACTGCCGATTCGTATCGACGCCGGAAGCTGCGCGGCTGCGCTGCATGACGTGGTCGGCCGTGTCTTGCTTGTGCGGGGGTTGTTAAGCAGGCTCGGCAATCGCTTTGCCGCTTCGGCTGAGCCAGGTTTTTCGCCAGCTGATTCGGATAATAGCCAGTAAGGCCACGGAACAAATCGCGATCAGGCTAAGAGCCAGGAAGCCGGGGGTATAGGAGCCGGTCGTTTTGTACAATTGGCCGAGCAGGAGAGGAAGCACGTATCCCCCAAGTCCTCCCGCCGCTCCGACAATGCCTGTCATCAGTCCGATCTCGTTGCCGAAGCGCTGAGGTACGAGCTGGAAGACGGAGCCGTTTCCTGCCCCGAGGCACATCATTCCGATAAATAACAGGGCGATGACGACAGGCAGCGGAGGCAGCATGGCGACGGAAGCCAGCATCATTCCGGCCCCCAGATAGAGAAAGAGCAGGATGCGCGTGCCGCCAAATCTATCGGACAAATATCCACCTACGGGACGGAAGAAGCTGCCGGCAATAACACAGAATGTGGTGAAATCCGCCGCCCGCACAGGGGACAGCCCATACTGGGTATTGAAAAAGATTGTTAAATAATTGGAAAGCCCGACAAAGCCGCCGAACGTCACACAATAGAAGGCGCAGAAAATCCAGGTGTCTCTTTGGCGCAGTACCTTCGCATAAAGGGAAAGCCGCTTCGGTTCCGGCCGGGTGGGGCTGTTGCGGGCCAACAGAGTGAATAGAATGAAGACGACAACGATGGGGATGATGGCTAGACCGAATACAACCTCCCAGCTGCCGAAATGCTGGGCTATACGGTTTGCGAACAGGGTGGTCAATACGGTCCCGCTGTTGCCTGCCCCGGCGATTCCCATTGCAAGGCCTTGATGCTCTTTGGAATACCACTGGCTGGCCAGCGGCAGAGCGGCTGCAAACGATGCTCCGGCTACGCCGAGCAGTAGGGCTACAATATACAGCTGGTCAAGAGAATGGACCCACTTCCAGCCCATCACCAAAGGAAGCAAGGTCGTGATCATGCCAATTTGTCCAGTCAGCTTCGGGCCGATGTAGTCGGCAAGAAAACCCAGCACTAGGCGCAAAATGGAGCCGCCCAAAATCGGCAGGGCCACCAGATTGGCTTTTTGAACCGGATCCATGGGATAATCGTTCGCGATGACGACGGCAAGGGGCCCGATAAGCACCCAAATCATGAAGCTAATGTCAAAATACAAAAAAGCGCTGAACAGCGTCGGCTTATGCCCGCTTTGCCAAAATCCTTTTCTCTCCATCTTGTTCTCTCCTTCTCCAATCCATGGTATGCTGCACGTCAAGCCAACAGCAGGTCGTTTTCTCCCGGTTGCACAAAGCGATAAGGCGTAAAAAGGCCGCAATTCGCCCTTAAAAGGAAACGAGCTGCGGCCCCATTGCCGATGGCGGCACGTCATTGTGCCTGCCTGGTGGTTGAATTCATCACCTCGAGGTGAATTTCAATCAAATTATAAAGAATACACGAAATAAATGTCAATATAATTAACATAAAAATCTGAAAAATAAATACTAGTAATTTTTAATGTAATATATATTGACAATTTGAGTTATATAAAATAGTCTGATGATAGGTAATTCAGTACAACGATGTGCTGAAAATGGCGATGAAGCCCTTTTTTCCGATTGGAAAAGGGGTTTTTCTGTTCATTAGCAAATACAGGGGAGTAAGGTGGCGGCGGCGATGATTCATTCTCTTGAAATCCGGGATTCTGCTACTGTTGATCGGGCAGGCCAATTGCTTACAGACTTTATGAAGCTTCCTTCAGAGGAGAGCGTACCTCTGGAAGAAGCCGCCGGGCGGGTGCTGGCCCGGGATTTGGTCAGCCCGTTCCCGCTGCCGCCATTTCGGCGCGCGGCGATGGACGGCTATGCCGTGCGTTTTGATGCAGTCAGGCTCGCCTCCCCCCATACACCGGTTCAGCTTACAGTTATAGATGAAATTAAACCCGGCTCCGGCATTGACTTGGCAGCAGCTGCTCCGGGGAAGAACACCGCGCTTCGCATCTTCACTGGCGCCCCTGTTCCTGACGGGTATGATACTGTCGTCATGCAGGAGATGGCGATGTGCGCCGGAGGGCGCGAGCAGCTTCGGCGGATTCGATTGGATCGCCCTTGCCGGGCGGGCCAGCATGTGGCGGAAAGCGGGGAGGATGTACCGGAAGGGGAGATACTGCTAACCCAAGGCACCAGGATTGGAGCGAAGGAAACCGCAATTTTGGCTTCATTTGGCTTGTGTGAGGCCGTCGTGTACAAAAAGCCGAAAGTGTCTATTATTCCTATCGGGGATGAGCTTATTGTCCCTGGCAAGAAGCTCGCCTGGGGGCAAATTTACGATGCCAACGGCTTTATGCTTGCGGCCCGTTTGAAGGAGCTTGGCGCAGCTGTCACCCGGCATGAGCCGGTAAGGGATGAACTGCACAGCATCAAGGCGGCCATTCGGCAGGCGGCCGTGGAGGCGGATGTGATTGTGACGACGGGCGGAGTTTCCGTGGGAGATTATGACTTTGCGAAGCAGGCCGCACTTTCCCTCGGGGGCTTGCCGCTGTTTACAAAGGTTCTGATGCGTCCGGGCACGCCGACCTCCGCCTTCAAGCTCGGTTCCCGGCCGCTGCTCTGCTTGTCGGGAAATCCGTCGGCCTGTTTTGCCGGTCTGGAGCTGCTGCTCTGCCCTGCTGTGCGAAGGGCTTCCGGACTTCGTGAATACGAACTGAACTGGAGAGAGGGCCGGTTAAGCCGATCAATCAACAAGCCTTGCCCATATCCGAGATATATCCGGGCTTATGTATCCGTCAATGAAGAAGGACCATGGCAGGTGGAGCCGCTCCCGAATGATAAATCAGGCAATGTCGCTGCCTTTGGCAGGGCCAATGCGCTGGCCTGTATTCCGGCTGGCGGAGGCGGTGCCGTACAGGGCCAGAAGGTACGATGGCTGTCTTTATCGATTTGACTCATGCTTATCGAAACTGAGGGAGTGATACCATGAACCATCAGAACGCTGCCGGTCCGGCCAGCAAGACAGAGAAGCGTCTTGCTGCAATTGAAGAGCTTGCTTTTCAAACCGGTACGGATTGTTCCTTCGGCAGCAGTTACTGCTCATGGAGAGCGGCTGGGGGCGGCTTATGCTGAAAGCGGATTTGGCTGGCATTATTCTGGCTGGCGGGGAGAGCCGCCGGATGAACAGGGTAGCGAAGGCGCATTTGCAAATGAACGGCAGTGAGTTTATAGACCGGATTTGTGCCGAGATGCGGCAAATTTGCGGGGACGTGGTTGCGGTAATTGCTACGGAGCAGCAGAGGGCGGCTTTTCAGGGGAAGGCGCTGACGGTGGTAAAAGAAGAAATTCCCGGTCGCGGTCCTTTGGGCGGGCTGGAGGTTGGCTTCGGTAGTTGCGGCAGTCCGCTGGTGTGGCTATCCGCCTGTGATATGCCGTTTGCTTCTGCCCGGGCCGCAGCCTATATGTCGGAGAAATTGAGAGGCCGCAGCCGTTGTCTGGCGGCCGTCCCCTTTGTAGCAGGCCGGCTTCATCCCTTGCAGGCGGTTTATCGGAGGGAGTGCTTACCGCATATTATTGGCTGCCTGGAAGCGGGAGAACGGCGGATGATGGCTCTGCTGGGCACGCTTCATCTCATCCAGATTACTGAAGCAGAGCTTTCAGAAGCCGGGATAAGCAGCAGCAGGCTTGTCATGAATGTCAACTGTCCGCAGGATTATGAGCAGGCTTGTCTGATGGACAAAGCCTGAAGGATTGAAGCACTTGTGAGGCTCGGGGGGATCGGATATAAAACAGCCATATATTTTTCAAATTGTGGGCTACAAGAATTCTGGGAAAACGACGCTGGCCTGCCGGTTGATTAAGCGATTGGTCACCATGGGGCTGCAAACGGCTGTCATTAAGCATCACGGGCATGAGGCTGAAACGGAGCCTAACGGCTGCGATACGAGGAGACAACGGGAGGCTGGCGCGGTCTGGAGTGCGATAGCCTCTCCGGTTCAAACTGCGATCGTGCATGAAGCGCCATTTTCTCTGGATATGCTGATTCGTCAGGTACCGCCGACGATAGATTTTATATTGGTGGAAGGCTTTAAAAGGGAAGCCTACCCGAAGCTGTTATTGGCACGGGAAAGCTCCGATTTGCAATTCATCCATGAGCTGAAGGGCTTGACAGGCGTCGGGCTATGGCCGGAGCTGTATGCACGGCATACGGAGCTCTCGCTGCCGGAGGGGCTTGCTGTTTTTCATATTGAGGAACCGGGCTCCATTGCGGCGCATGTTCTGCTGCAATTCCCGCAGCCCCTAACACCAGCATGATGCCTGCACATCTTGATTCAATCTGACGATGCCCTCTTCGGGCTGGTCCCGGAGCGGGGCTGAGGCACAGTCTGAATAAATAAATCGCTTGCTGCAGTACGTGAGGAACGACCGACGGCCGTTATGCAGCAGGCTCCGTGCGCTGGGAGCTGTGCGCAGTGTGGACTTGACCGGATGTAGGGGGTCAGGTTCTTTTTGCTGCGTGGAAGAGCTGGCAGGGGGACATAAAATGTGTTCCACAACTTTTTAAATTTCTGTTATAATAATCCAACACTGGCTGCAAGCGATTACTGTAAAAAGACATGAGAGCGGATTAAGGGGGGGGGGGCAAGCAAATGGCATTGATTGAGGTGCAGGAGCTGCAGAAGCAATTTAAAACTAATGTCCGGCGGGAAGGCCGCTTTGGTACGCTGCGCAGCTTGATTTGGCCGCAAACACGTACAATTACAGCGGTAGAAAACATTAGTTTTCTTATTGAGAAGGGAGAAAGTGTTGCATATCTGGGACCCAATGGAGCTGGAAAATCAACTACCATCAAGATGCTGACAGGAATTTTGGAGCCCAGCAGTGGAAGTGTACGGCTTGGAGGTATTGTGCCGCAGCGCAATCGTAAGGCTGTCAGCTACCAAATTGGCGTTGTTTTCGGACAGCGCAGCCAGCTTCTGTTTGACCTTCCGGTGAAGGATTCTTTGGATTTGCTGCGTTATATGTATGGACTGTCAGCTGCACGATATCGCAGTAATCTGGAGGAGTTTGCCGGGATCTTGGAAGTGGAGTCTCTGCTCAACCGTCCCGTTCGCACACTGTCGCTTGGACAACGGATGCGCTGTGAGATGATGGCGGCGTTAATGCATGATCCGGATATTTTGCTGCTGGACGAGCCAACGATTGGACTCGATGTGATTGCCAAGGAACGCATTCGGACGTTTATTGAGAGGATTAATCGTGAAAAAGGGGTTACACTTCTGCTAACGACGCACGATATGCAAGATATCGAGCGTTTGTGTCCAAGGGTCATCATTATTGATAAAGGCCAGCTTATTTATGACGGCAGTCTGCAGTATATCCGCGACCGGTTTGCGACAGAACGGCAAATTCGGATTGTCCTGGCTGATCCGGCAGCAGCAGCATATACTGCTTCACAGCTTGAACAGCGGCAGGAGGGGCTTCTTATCCGTCTGGAGGAGCAAACCCTGCAAATTACATATGACCAGAGAAAAATTGATACCTCGGATTTGCTGCGTCTTGTTCTTGATCAGGCGAACCCGCGCGATTTAGTCATGAAGGACGAGAGCATTGAGATGCTAATTGGCCGGATTTATCGGGATGGAATCGATCCTGAGCGGGAGCGGTCGCTGGTGGAAGCTGCGGCTGGAAGGGGAACGAATTGATGGGAACAGCAGCCAGATTATCAGGTATCATTCTTATTGCAATTCGAGAACGGCTGCAGTTTCGATTTGAGTTTTTCATGACTCTGGTTTCTACGCTGATGTACAGTGTGATGTTTTATTCGGTGTGGAAAGCGATCTATCTGTACTCGGAGACGCAAACGATGCCATGGCAGGAGCTTGTTACGTATATCATGGTAGGACAAGCGATTAATTTTGCGCGCTGGTCCCCGGCAGAACGTAATATGGTTTATGGCACGGCTGAGCGGATTCGAAGCGGGGATATTGCGGTTGATCTGATTCGTCCGCTTCAATTCCAAACCCGCCGTTTTTTGGAGGCGACAGGCTTTTTCGCAGTGGAAATGCTCTGGGTCAACCTTCCGGTGATGGCTCTGCTTCTGTTAGTACTGAACGTAAGCCCTCCGTCAGGAGTGGCTGCAGGAATCGGCTTTGCGATCAGCTTGATAATCGCTTTTCTGGTATCATTCTGCCTGAATTCCATCGTGATGATGCTTTCATTCTGGACCGGGAATGCCATGGGCATTCAAGTAGCGAAGCGGGCCATCGTGGATGTTTTTGCCGGTGCGTTTATCCCGTTTGCCTTTTTTCCGGACTGGTTGCTTCCCCTTGTGCAGCACCTTCCTTTTCAGGCTATGGGTTACATTCCTCTTTCTATCTATACCGGAAAAATTGAAGGCTCAGCAATGCTGGGAGTGCTGATAGAGCAAATCGGCTGGGCCTTGCTTATGTTTGTCATCAGCCGGTTCATGTGGCGGCTCGCTTCACGCCGAATAACTGTGAATGGAGGGTGATCGGGAAGTGCGGATACCGAAACGAAATGCGGGGCAAACGATCATGTACTGGATCGGCTTGTATAGGTTGTATTTGCGGATTTATTTTCGCACGCTGGCTGAATACCGGGCCGATACCCTGATTGCGCTTGGCGGCGGAGTATTGGCGCAAGGCAGTACCTTGCTGTTTTTGACGGTGATTTTGCAGCGTGTTCCACAGCTTGCGGGCTGGGGCTTTTACGAGCTGGTATTTTTGCTGGGGATGACTAGCGCAGGCCGGGCATTAAACATGGTGTTTCTCAATGCCCCCTTTACAATTAGCGGCTTGGTGCGGCGTGGGTTGATTGATGTATTGATGGTCAGACCAGTCGGAGTGCTGTTTCAGGCTGTGGGCATCACCCAGGAGATAAACGGCATCGGCCAATCTATCACGGGGATTGCAATTATGGTTTATGCAGCCTGGCATATGAATATCGATTGGACGGCCTGGATGGTGCTATACGCCGTTATCGCGATGGTCAGCAGTATGTTTATTCAATTTTCCATCCAGCTCTTTATTGTTGTCGCATCATTTTGGGTGCAGGAAATCCGTTCCGTGATTTATCCGGCTACATGGGTATTTGATTTTGCTCGTTATCCGATGGATATTTTTGGACCGATTGTTCGAGGCTTTTTGACTTATGTGCTGCCATATGCTTTCTGCAGCTTTTATCCGGCTGCATATCTTCTTCGCTCCGATTTAGAGTACGCTTGGGCTGCCTGGGGGGTTCCGCTTTTGGCTGTGCTGATTACCTTATTTGCCTATCGTTGGTGGTTGTTTGGGCTGCGACGGTATAGCAGTGCTTCTGGATAAGGAAAGGAGCTACTAATGCGAAGGTGGAAGATTGGGTTTCTGTGTGTGACAGGAGGCTTGCTGTTGTTCGGCTCCGGTGTCCTGGCCGGTACATCAGGGGCGTTCATTGAAGTCTATTACTCGGTGAGAGGAATCGAAGCAAAAGGAAAGAAGCTGGATCTGTCTGATAAGCCGTTTATTTATAATGG
Organism: Paenibacillus sp. y28; assembly: GCF_037137075.1. NCBI lineage: Bacteria > Bacillati > Bacillota > Bacilli > Caryophanales > Paenibacillaceae > Paenibacillus > Paenibacillus sp. y28. The sequence goes on along the minus strand of NZ_JBBBNV010000001.1, from coordinate 485,119 downwards.
AACCGTGTATGCTCCGGTACGAAGTGTGGCGGAGCATCTCGGCCAGAAGGTCGTTTGGGATGAAGCTTACCGAACCGTGGAGCTTCATTGTGGAGATGGCATACAGCCTTATCGAAATTCGCGGGAAATTTGTATTCGAGATCGTAATGTTATTTTGCCTGAGGATGTTTTTGTGATGGGAGAGGCGATTGAAGGCGCATGGCCTATTAGTCTGGTGCTCAACCGGGGTGAGGAATTTATAGCCATTCAACCTCAGTCAGGTGTTGTTTTTCATGCTTCTGAGCACGGGAAGGAAGCGTTTGAATTCCTTCTTCCCTACATAACAGCTTATTTTATTGATCAGGTTTGGAGTGTAGAGTAAGTCGTTATGATAGCGTGCCGCCAGGCACACGATCCCAGATTAGCTGCTGTTCAGCTCATAAGGCCATGCCCTTGCAAATTCGTGCGGCCGGTCTATGTGCAAATAAAGCCGGTCTACCTTTCTTTGAACACCGAACCAGCCGGAGATAGCGGTTTTCGCTGTTAAACAAATCCGTACATTCGGTTCAACGGCAATGGGAGTAAAGGCGGCGTTAAGCTCATTTTTGTCCAGGCTTGCAGGGCTGACTACGGAAATCGACTCGATTTGCTGCTGCTGCAGGTCAACCGACAATTGCAGGCCGTATTGAATGTGCAGGCCTTCGTTGGAAACGAGGATCGGGTTTAATTGAAGGGCCCGGTAATCGGCAAGCAACAGCGCAATAAGATAAACATTTCCCAGTGAAATCAGCCAGGCCGCAAGATGGGACCAGTGCATCAGCAGCAGGTGGATGGCGATTCCTTCGATGAGCAGTATTTTGGAAAGGACCAGCACGATGATGAAATAATTAGAATGAATATGGGTGGTAAAGGCAACGGAGTTTGTCCGCACATACGGGGAATTCCGCCAAGCCAAGAAGGCGAGGTAGAATACGGAAACATCATGCGAAAGCAGGGCTGTCCATTTGGATGAGCCGAGCTCGGAGGCCACGCTTTGCCGGATTGTATCCAGTGGTGCAGCTCCATGAATCCGGCGTGCTTTGAATCTGCGAATGAATTGAACAAGCTTAACGGTTTCATATCCCAGAAAAAGCAGCTCCAATGGAATAAGCGCGTACATGAGAAACGTAAGAATAGGCTGGGCGGAAGCGGGAAGCACCGCATGAAGCGCCGCGTACCCGGCTAAAGCAAACGGTATAATCCACAGGACTGATTTTTTATGCTTGCGCAAAGCAAGGAAATACAGAAGCAGAGGAATGACAAGAACAAAATCCAAAGCAATTCCAATCGATAACCATTGAATATCATGTTGAAATGGCGTGTACCGGATGGCGGCGGCATCGAAGCAGAAAATGAACAGGCAGGCGAGAATGGCGAAAAGAAGATGGTTTTTACGAAGCTGAAGCATGAATTCACCCTTTCTTTCCAAGTGGTAGTCGTAATGACCTGATTATACCACATCGACCATCGCCTAAGAACGGTTGGAACCGCTGCCGCATTCAAATCGTTGTTTACGGTGAATTTCAAAATAGCCGCTCCCCGCCAAGCTGTCCTCGGTTTCTCTTGTTGTCATGTCACAATTCCCTTACTATCCCGTCAACATAACGCCGGCAGCCCGGAGGTTCGGTTCTTGCTCGGTTTATTCCGGTTTGCCGGCAGCTGGACGTCTGTTTGGACATGTGCATGAACGGGATGGTTTAAGCGAGGAGTTTTGTTCCGCTAATAATGGAGCAGTGGCTTTTTGCCTGGAGCCGTTCGAGAAGACGTGTGTCCGCTTCCCGGTTAGGGCCGGATGGTCACTCTGGTATGAAGCGGCACGAGCGCGGCCAATTGCAGCACATCCTCGTTATACATCCGGATACAGCCATGGGAGGAGCGCTTGCCGATGGACGAAGGATCGTTTGTTCCGTGAATGCCGTAATGGGGCTTGCTCAGTCCCATCCAGAACACTCCGAAAGGCCCGCCGGGATTGGGGACTTTGTTCACAATATAATATTCTCCTGCAGGTGTTTCGGTCAGCAGCTTGCCAATCCCGACGGGAAATTCCCGGACGACTGTGTTTTCATCGAGCAGATACAAGCGGAAATAGGATAAATCCACGATAATACGGTAATTAGGCATAGGCGTCACCTCGGGTTATACTATGCGCTTGGCGGAGTAGATGCGATAGGCAAGGCAATATGGGCACAGGAATCAGCTCTTGTTAACCGCCTGCCACCCGCACGCTAACTCGGTCGATTCGGACAGGGTCACTCTGTGTGCGGCATATTTGCAGGCTATTGATTGTTGTTAAAGAAGGGGGCTGCCCTCCTCCAATAGCATTATCTCCTGACTGACTGCTTTGCAAAGCTCCGGTACCACGGGTTCATTTCCCTATCCTCCAAATAAAACAACAAAAGCTGCGGCAACGGGCCGCAGCTTTTGTTACAATCAATCATTTTATTTATGCAGCAAGTGGGAGCGGTATACATATTCGAACAAAAATTCGAAGGCTTCCAGATGGCGTTTGGCCTCGAACGCGTTGGCGCCCCATGCATAGATGCCGTGCTTGTGCAGCACAATGCCTGGAACGCGCGGAACGATGGCGTCCTCTACCAGCTCTGCAATACGCGGGATTTCTGCATAGTTAGGCAGGATCGGAATGCGGATTTCGGCATCCTCCTCCCAAATATTAAAGCCTTTAATCAGCTCTACGCCCTGTACCGGGATGTGTTTTTCCGGCCAAAATATTTCGGTAGCCAGGTTATTAAACACCGTATGCACGTGAAAAATAGCGCCGCAGCCTGTCAGGCGGTAAATTTCGCAGTGAATCAAAGTTTCTGCCGACGGCTTCAGGCTTGTTTCCGTCAGGGGCTTGCCCTGCTGGTCTACGAGCAGGAAATCCTCAGGGGTCTCCCGGGATTTGTCTTTTCCGCTGGCCGTAATGGCAAAAGCGAACTGCTCCGGGCTGAAATCGCCTACGCGAATCGAAAGATTGCCGCTGGTTGCCGGGAACCAGTTTCTGGCCGCGAGGGTGGCTTTAATGTCGCGCAGCTCAGCGAAAGCATGTTGAATTTGCTCCAGGCGAATACCCGCAGGAACAGGCGGCAATGACGAGGATGGCGTAGTCATGAGTGAGAATGTACCTCCTTCAAATGGCGTATAACATCGTAGAAATCGTGGTATGGCGCAAAAGGCAGGCCGGTTTCCTGACACTGCTGCTCCAGGTGGGAGCGGGCGTACACCATATCGGCCAGCTTGGCGCCTTCATAGTCGGTAACACTATCCCCGATCAAAATCCGGAAATAGTCTTCCTGCGGATAGCGCCGCATAATCGTCGTTTTGCACATGCCGCAGTCATTGGAGCATTGTCCGTCACACGGATGAGGCCATGTAATGCGCACCTGTTCTCCGCTGAAATCGGCGCTGTTGCAATAAATCCGGTTCGGATCAATGCCGAACGGAGCGAGCAGGGGATAGACAAAGAAGTCGATCCCGCCGCTTGTGACCAGAAATTCAATCTGCTGCGAACGGCAGTAGTCCAGCAGCTCCTGAAAGCCGCCCCGGATGCGGGCGTTTTCGATGGAAAAACGAATGATCTCTTCCCGGTCGGCCGCAGGCAGCAGGGCGAACAGGGCGCCTACACCGTCCCTGACGCTGCGCTTGCGGGTTATGGTTTCTTCAACCAGTGTTTCCCAGCCGGGCGGGGAGAAATGCTTAATGATCGCGATAATGTTATCGTTCTCGGTAATCGTACCATCGAAATCGCAAAAAATAATCGGCTTCCTCATGCCTTGACACCCCAAGCGTCAATGGCGGCCTTCAGCTCCGGCTGGTTTGCCGCGGCTTCGGTCAACGGCACTCCTGCCAGTGAGGCGGCGATAGCCTGCTTAAACGCGCGTCCCCCGGCTGCGGTTCCCATCGGATGGCCGTGTATACCGCCTCCGGCATTGACTACGACCTCTTGTCCGAAATCGCGGAGCAGCACCGGCACGAGACCGGGATGAATCCCCGCAGATGGCACAGGTACGCTTGGCGCGAGTTGGATATTTCCTTGACCTGATCCGGAATAAATGTAATCGGCGGCCAAATTTTCGGTCAGCAGCACCTGCTTGACGGCAAGATTCTCCTCCTTAGGCATCACAACGGAGCCGTAAGGCGAAGGGAACAGAACCAGATCGGCACCGGCCAAGCGCATCAGCTTGCCGAGCAGAACTGGTGCGGCAATACCGTAATGGGCGGATTGATAATAGGCGCCGGCCATTGCCGGATGAGCGGCGATCGGAACGGTAATTTCAGGGTCCTTGGACAGCTCGTGCAGCACATCGAAGCCGTAGGCAAGCACGTTGAACAGAAGCGCGTTCGCTCCGGCTGCTACTGCTTTGCGGGCCTGCTCATGCAGCCTGGAGGTTGGTCCGGTCAAGTTGACGGCATACAGCAGCTTTTGCCCTGTTTCCGCTTCCGCGCGGCGAGCGGCGGCCATGCACGCTTCTACCCGTTTTTCAAGCGGGGTCAACGGATTCTCAAACAAAATTTCATCATCTTTAATCAAATCCACGCCGCCCAGGGCTTGCTGATAAAACTGCTCTGCAAGGGCGGGGAGATCATGGCCGATAACAGATTTGAAAATGCTCATCAGCAGCGGGCGCTCCGGGACGCCAAGCAGCTTGCGGACGCCGGGGAGACCGAACTTCGGCCCTGGGAATGCGCTCAGGAACGGTTCGGAGAATTTCAGATCCAGCAGCTTAATTTTTCCGTCCATGGACAGCTTTCCGAACACGGTAACGAGCAGGGCTGGAATGTCCCGGCTGAAATTGACATCGGGGTAGGCGATTTCAATATCTGCGTACCGCTCTGCAGCAAGTGATCCTGCCGCTGCGCCGGCTTCCGGCTCATGTACGGATACAGACAGGACGCGGCCCAGATGCTTCTCCATCTCGGCCTGCCGTGCGGCGGGAAGGTCCGTCCAGCTGCCGACCGTCAAGCCGACGGCGATGCCGAGCGCTTTTTTATCGAAATCCGCCTTGGCATCAAAGGAGCGGTATGTAGCTACACAATAGGAACTCAATGTAAGGGCACCTGCTTTCGGAGAAATTAGTTCAAGCTAACTGTTTTGCTTTGTTTGTACATCTGCCGCGAGCAGGGCTCCCAGCTCGCCAGCGCGTTCGGCTGCGCGAAGCACGGCCGCTTGTACGCCTGCGGCAAATCCGTGTTCATCCAAGGTTTTGATTGCGGCCTCGGTCGTTCCATTAGGGGATGTAACCTTGCGCCGCAAATCCGCCGGATTCTCGCCGGTAATTTGGACCATACGCGCCGCCCCAAGAACAGTCTGAACTGTCAAATCGCGAGCTTGCTCAGGGGTGAGCCCGCCGGAGACGGCGCCTTGAATCATGGCTTCCATCATATAGTAAATATAAGCGGGACCGCTCCCGGACACGCCGGTCACGATATCGAGCAGCCCCTCATCGACGATGCTGGCGATGCCCGTAGCCGAGAACATGGCCAGCGCAAGCTGTCGCTGCTCCCCGGACACGGCGGAAGAGAAGCTGATCCCCGTCACGCCAAGCCCGATGGTGCAGGAAGTATTGGGCATCGTGCGAACAACAGCGGCAGAGCCGCCAAGAAGAAGCTCGATGGTGTTGATATTCAGGCCTGCAATTAAGGAAACAAGGAGCTGGCCGGGGCGAAGCGTGCTGCGGAGCATGTGAATTGCCTCTACAGCATCCTTGGGCTTCATGCCGAGCACGATGATGTCGGCTTGCTGCAGAGCGAGCTGCTGCGCTTCGCTGTCATAAGCAGGCTGAACGCCATATTGCTCCTGGAGCGCCTCCAGACGTTGTCTGTTTTGCCGGTTGAATACGGCGATTTGTGCGGCCGGGGCTGCTCCGGTATCAATCAGGCCGCGGATGACAGCCTCCGCCATAGCGCCTGCTCCGTAGAAGCAGATGCGCTTATGCTGCAGGCCGCCATCAGGCAGATTCGCCCCGGATGCCGTCACGGCATCGTTTAAACTGCTGACACTGCTCATTTGTGGAGCCTCCTCTTTTAAAATCGTTAGCCTCTGATTTGCCCGTTTCCGGTTACGATATATTTGGTCGAGGTCAGGGCAGGGAGTCCCATTGGACCGCGAGCGTGAAGCTTCTGGGTGCTGATTCCGATTTCTGCGCCGAAGCCGAATTCGAAGCCGTCCGTAAACCGGGTGGATACGTTGTGATATACAGCGGCGGCGTCGACTTCCTGCAGGAATCGGTCGGCATGCGCTTGATTCGGGGTAACGATACATTCCGAATGCATCGTGCCATACGTGCGGATATGCTCCAGCGCCTCATCAAGCCCGCTGACAACCTTCACGTTCAAAATCAAGTCATTGTATTCTGTACTCCAGTCTTCCTCACTGGCTTCCTTCATGTCCGGGACAATCGCCTGGGCGGCTGCGTTGCCGCGAAGCTCAACGCCTGCGTTCACGAAGGCTTCTGCCATGTGCTTCAAATGAGCGGCTGCGAACGCTTCATGCACCAGGAGGGTTTCCATCGAGTTGCAGACCGAAGGACGCTGGACCTTGGCATTGAGAGCGATTTGCTCGGTCATCGCCGGATCGGCATCGGCATCGGCATACGTATGGCAAACGCCTGCACCTGTTTCAATGACAGGAACGGTGGCGTTTTTCACGACATTCTGAATGAGTTCTTTCCCGCCGCGCGGGATGACGATGTCCAGCAGACCGTTCAGCTTGAGCATTTCATCGACGGAGCTGCGGTCCGAGCTTTCAATGATTTGCACAGCTTCAGCCGGTACATCTGTCGATTGGAGCGTGTTGTGAATGATTTGGATGATACGGCGATTTGTTTCCAGGGCGGCCGATCCGCCGCGCAGGACAATGGCATTCCCGGTTTTCAGAGCCAGTCCGGCGGCATCGACCGTGACATTCGGACGCGCTTCATAAATCATACCGATGACGCCGATTGGCACCCGCAGCTTGCGGACCTGCATGCCGTTCGGACGTTCGAACTGCTCAAGCACCTCTCCGATCGGGTCCTGAAGCTCAACGATTTGGCGCAAGCCCTCGGCAATGCCTTCAATCCGGGACGGATTCAGCGCCAGCCGGTCCAGCAGGCTTTCGGACAGCCCGTTTTTGCGGCCCCGGCTGATGTCACTCTCATTAGCGGCAATAATCGAAGCCTGCTCCGTCACCAGCTTATCTGCGATGAGGGCAAGCGCATTGTTTTTTTGGCTTGTGGTTAAAATCGCCAGCTTGCTGGTCGCTTGCTTCGCCAGCTGCGCCTTTTCTCTAACTTCACTCATGTGTTTACGCCTCCTTGGGGAATGTAGGTTGTCAGCCAATCATCGCGGTGGATGACCTCAATTCGCGGCACATCCATCCGCTTCTGTACTTCGTCGGTCGTGAGGCCAGCGGAGGCCTGGATTTGCCAAAGTGTATAATTCACTACGCCGCGGCCCAGCGCTTCACCGGTCAGGTCCACGACCTCAACCACATCACCGGGGTGAAAATCGCCTTCCGCATCGCGTATTCCGGCCGGAAGAAGGCTTTTGCCGCCGTGCAGGAGCGCCTGCGCGGCTCCTTCATCCACCGTGATTTTGCCGGCCGGTGTGGAATAATAGCCGATCCATTGCTTTCTGGCAGGCACGGTCTGGAGCAAGGCGTCAAAATAAGTGCCCTTGCCGTCGCCGCGCACGGCCAGAAGAAGATCGCCGGGCTCGGTAGCCCGGCCGACAAAGACAGGGACGCCGCCGCGTGTGGCAATCCGGGCCGCTTCAATCTTGGAGCGCATGCCTCCCGTGCCGACCGACGAGCCTGCGCCTCCCGCAGACCGGAATACATCGCCGGTAATTTCCGTTACCCGTTCAATACGTACGGCGGCCGGATTTTTGCGGGGATCATCGGTGTATAGGCCGTCCATGTCCGTTACGATGGCGAGGGTATCCGCCTTGACCATGTTGGCCACCAGAGCGGACAAGGTATCATTGTCGCCGAATTTCAGCTTTTTCAGCTCATCGACTGCGACGGTATCATTTTCGTTAATAATTGGCACAACGCCATGCTTCAGGAGCTCTTCGATCGTCCCGGAAGCGTTATGCATGCGCCGCCGTTCGGAAAAGTCCATCCGGGTCAGCAGGATTTGGGCTACACTATGGCCGTAGCGGGCGAAAGCCTCATGATAGGCCTGCATGAGCAGCGCCTGTCCGACCGCCGCGGAAGCCTGCTTTTCATGAACGGCCTTAGGGCGCTCCCGGTACCCGATTTGGGTGAAGCCGGCTGCTACGGCCCCTGACGTGACGAGCAGGACCTGAATGCCTTCCCGCCACAAACCCGCCAGTTCAGCGGCGAAATAATTGATTTGCTCCCGGTTCAGCCCGCCTTCGGGACCGGTCAGGGAGCTGCTGCCGATTTTGACTACGACTCGTTGCTGCATGGGTTCTCACACCTTATTTTATAAACTTAGGAGGGCTGCTTTCCCCACAAGCCGGAGATAGAAAAAAAGACCATCGCCCCTTACTGAAACAGTAAAGGACGAAAGTCTGGGCTTCCGCGGTACCACCTTTATTGATGATTGCTCATCCGGCTTGTGTCCCTTATAACAGGAGGGTCCTGTTCAACTCATCGTTGACCGTTCCGGGGTGGGTTCGGTAAAGTCCTCACGGTAAATTCTTTCAGCCGGCGGTCACCGGAATTTACTCTCTGGCATGGGGGGCTTTCCTACTGGTCCCTTCACAACGTTTGCACTTTTTTCTAGCATACCATGGGGGTACGGCTTTGTAAAGAAAGGCGGGAGCGGTTTATGGCGCTGCGCCTGATACTAGCGGAACAGTCCGAGCTTGCCGATGCGCTCCGCGGCCTCAACAAGCCGATCTTCGTTAGACAATAGGCCCATCCGCACATAGCCTTCGCCGCTTGTTCCAAAGCCGATGCCGGGCGCTACGACCACATTGGCTTCCATCAGCAGCTTATCGGCAAGTTCAGCCGAGCTGTAGCCCTTCGGCACAGGCAGCCAGGCAAAAAAGGAGCCCTGCGACGGCGTCGCCTTCCAGCCGATACGGTCCAGCGCTCCGAAAAGCGCATTACGACGGCTCTCATACACGCCGACCAGCTCCCGGACACCATCCTGCGGACCGGTCAGCGCTTCAGCCGCCGCCGCTTGAATGCCGCCGAACAAGCTGACGTAATAATGGTCCTGCATCAAATTGATGACGCGGATAACTTCTTCGTTACCCAGCGCGAAGCCCACACGCCAGCCGGCCATGTTATAGGTTTTGGAAAGTGTATAAAATTCTACGCCGACCTCTTTGGCGCCGGGAAGCTCAAGAAAGCTGACGGGCCGTTTACCGTCAAAGCCTACGGCTCCGTAAGCAAAATCGCTTGCAACGACAATGCCGTGCTTCTCCGCAAACCGGATTGTATCTTCATAGAACGAAGCTGGCGCCGTAGCGGCTGTCGGATTGTTGGGATAGTTGATAAACATCAGCTTGGCCTTCTCGGCGTCAAGCGGAGAGATACTGGAATAGTCCGGCAAAAATGCATTGCTTTCCAGCAGCGGCATAAACACCATGCGTCCGCCTGCAAGCTCAACACCGGACCAATAGTCCGGATAGCCCGGGTCCGGCACGAGGCACACATCGCCGGGGTTAAGGAAGCATTGGCTAATTTCCACAAGACCTGTCTTGCCGCCGAACAGAATGGCGACTTCTTTTTCCGGATCGAGGGTTACGCCGTAATCCTCCTTGTAACGCTTCACGATGGCTTCCTTCAAAAATCCGAATCCGCTAAATGGCGGATAACGGTGATACAGCGGATTGGGGGCCGCCTCCTGGAGCGCCGATACGATATGGGCGGGCGTCGGCCGATCGGGATTGCCTTGACCGAGATTAATTACATCGTAGCCTTCGGCAGTACGGGCGTTAGCCTTTTTAACCAGATTGGCGAAGAACTGGACCGGCAGGGTTTGCATCCGCTGCGCAGGTACAATGGGAAACGCGGAGGTCCGCGCTGTAGTTGGCTTCATCATGTTCAATTTCACTCCGATTCTCCAGTAATACAATGAGATTACTTTATCACGAATCGGTGACTGTGTATAGCAGTGCAAGGCTTTCCCGCGCCCGGATGTATGATATTGCGGCAAGGCATCCGTCCGGCCTGCGGTTTCCACCTGCCCCCATTGTGCAGGAAAGCAATTTCTTCTATAGTGAAGAAGGAACAAACGGCTGAGGCCGGAGAGGAGAAATCATGGTGAGTGAACAGCTTCGTATAACACTGCTGCAAACGGATATTGCGATCGGCCAGCCGGACGCGAACTTTGTCCGCATGGCCGCCAAGCTGGAGGAGGCGGTCAGCAGCCCGGACAAGCCGGACGTTCTCGTGCTGCCGGAGATGTGGAATACCGGTTATGCGCTTGATGAAATCGGCGAGCTGTCCGACGAACGGGGGGAGCGCACGGCTGCGCTGCTTTCCGAATTTAGCCGCAAGCATGGTGTTGTTGTGGTAGGCGGCTCAATCGCCGAAAAGCGGGAGGACGGCGTATACAATACAATTCTTGTGTTTGACCGGGACGGCCGCCGCATAAGCGACTATTCCAAAATTCATTTGTTTCGCCTGATGGACGAGGAGAAGCATCTGCAGGCAGGGGACAAGCCCGGTTTGTTCGAGCTGGAAGGGGTGCCTGCGGGCCTGATGATTTGCTATGATATCCGGTTCCCCGAGCTGACCCGCAAGCTGGCCTTGGCCGGGGCGCGCATCCTGTTCGTGCCTGCGGAATGGCCGCATCCGCGGCTGCATCACTGGCGCACGCTGCTGCAGGCCCGGGCCATCGAGAACCAAATGTATGTTGTGGCCTGCAATCGGGTCGGCACTAGCGGAACCACCCATTTCTTCGGACATTCCATGATTATTGACCCTTGGGGCGAGGTGCTGGCCGAAGGAGGGGAAGAGGAAGCGCTGCTTTCCGCGGAAATCGATTTGTCCAAGGTGACGGAGGTTCGCGGCCGTATTCCGATCTTCGAGGATCGGCGTCCTGAATTGTACTAGTGCCGCTCGCTTTTGATGACTTCCCGAACGACGGACATGAAGGCTTCCGCCGCTTTGGACAAGTAACGTCCCTGCCGGTAAGCGATAACAAGCGTTCGCGTGGGACGGGTCGATAAGGAAAGATAGGACGGCGCCAGCGGACTGCCCTTGCTCCGGGCCACCATCTGCGGCACGAAGGCAATCCCCATGCCTGCGGCAACAAGGGATTGCACCGTCTCAATGTTGCTGCTTTCAAACACGATGTCCGGAGCGAAGCCGGCTTGGGCGCACAGGTCGAGCGCAATTTGCCGGAAGCCCTGCCCCTGCTTCAGGACAATGAACGGCTCCGCGGCAAGCTCGGCGAGCTCGACCGGGCCGCAGCCCGCAGCAGCGAGCCGGTGCTGGGGCGGGATAGCGAGGCAAATTTCTTCTTCTATAATACTTTCATAGCTTAATACGTTTTCCTCCAGGGGCAGGGAAAGCAGGCTGATATCGGTTTGGCCGCTGGCGGTCAGCGCCTCCAGATTTGCCGAGGTTTCTTCGACCAGGGCGATTTCGATTTCAGGGTACCGTGCTTGAAAGACAGGCAGCACCAGCGGCAAAATATGCGCTCCCGTCATCGGAAGGCTGCCGACCGACAAGCGGCCCTTGCGCATCTGAGAGATGTCTTCCATTTCCTTTTTGAGCTGGCCGACCATGTCGATAATTTTTTGAGCCCGGTCTACAAACAGGGCGCCGGCATGGGTAAGCTCAACGGAGTTGGTGCTGCGCCGGAACAGCAGGACCCCAATTTCCTTCTCCAGCTTGGAAAGCTGCTGGCTAAGCGAAGGCTGGGCGATATGCAGCTTTTCAGCCGCGCGCGAAAAATTTTTTTCCTGTGCGATTTGCACGGTATATGTAAGCTGACGAAGTTCCATCGTAGCGCCTCCTATAATTTTTGCCTATAGCATTTATAGATATTATATCTTGGAACAATGAATAAGAACATGTTATATTATATTCAGCCAACAGATTTGCCAAACATGAAGAGGTGAACCGAGATGTCTAAAAAGACAATGTTTGAAAAGATTTGGGACAACCACGTGATTCATCAAGAAGCAGGAAAGCCAAGCATCATTTATATTGACCTGCATCTCGTGCATGAAGTAACGTCCCCGCAAGCGTTTGAAGGCCTGCGCCTGAGCGGCCGCAAAGTACGCCGTCCGGACCTGACCTTTGCAACAATGGACCACAATGTACCGACGAAAGATCGGTTCAACATTGCCGATCCGATCTCCAAGCAGCAGGTGGACACCTTGTCCAAAAACTGTGCTGATTTCGGCGTTATGCTGTTCGACCTGAACCACGTAGACCAAGGCGTCGTGCACGTTATGGGTCCGGAGGTAGGTCTGACTCACCCGGGTAAAACGATCGTTTGCGGCGACAGCCACACATCGACTCACGGCGCCTTCGGCGCACTGGCCTTCGGGATTGGTACAAGTGAAGTGGAACACGTTATGGCGACACAGTGCTTGCAGCAAGCCAAGCCGAAAACGATGGAAGTTCGCGTTAACGGCAAGCTGAAGCCGGGCATCACTGCCAAAGACCTGATTCTGGGCATCATCGCAAAATACGGCACTGACTTTGCAACAGGCTACGTTATCGAGTACACGGGCGACGCGATCCGCAATTTGACGATGGAAGAGCGTATGACAGTATGTAACATGTCCATCGAAGCAGGAGCAAGAGCAGGACTTATTGCACCGGACGAAACAACCTTCAACTATCTGCGCGGCAGAGACTACGTTCCACAAGGCGAAGCATTCGATGCGGCTGTCGAACAATGGAAGCACTATGTAACTGACGAAGGCGCCGAGTATGACACGCTGGTTGAATTTGATGCCGAGACATTGGTGCCGCAGGTGACTTGGGGAACAAGCCCGGGCATGGGTACCGACGTAACCGGCCTGGTTCCGAATCCGAAGGATTTCGCGACCGAGAATGAGCGCAAAGCAGCGGAAAAAGCAATTGAGTACATGGGTCTGACTCCGGGAACTCCGATGACAGAGCTGCAAATTAACCGGGTATTCATTGGTTCCTGTACAAACGGACGGATTGAAGACCTTCGTGCCGCGGCGGTAATCGCCAAAGGCTACAAAGTTTCTCCAAACGTAGAAGCGATTGTTGTTCCTGGTTCGGGACGCGTCAAGCTGCAGGCGGAAAAAGAAGGTCTCGACAAAATTTTCTCGGAAGCCGGTTTCGAATGGCGCGATGCAGGCTGCAGCATGTGTCTGGCGATGAACCCGGACGTGCTGAACCCTGGCGACCGCTGCGCATCGACTTCCAACCGGAACTTCGAAGGCCGTCAAGGCCGCGACGGACGTACGCATCTCGTATCTCCTGCTATGGCGGCTGCCGCAGCAATCGCAGGTCATTTCGTTGACGTGCGCGATTGGAAAATCAACGAGGAAGCTGTCGCTTCCAAGTAACATAGAGAGGGGATACACACATCATGGAACCGTTCAAACAGCTTAACGGCCTCGTGGCACCGGTAGACCGGGTTAACGTGGATACTGACGCTATTATTCCTAAACAATTCCTGAAGCGCATCGAGCGCTCCGGCTTCGGTCAATTCCTGTTTTTCGAATGGCGCTTTGACCAAAAGGGCAATGTGATTCCTGAGTTTTCCTTGAACCAGGAACGCTTCCAAGGGGCTTCGGTACTGATTTCCCGCGCCAACTTCGGCTGCGGCTCCTCCCGTGAGCACGCGCCTTGGGCGATTCTCGATTACGGCTTCAAGGTCGTTATCGCGCCGAGCTATGCGGATATTTTCTATAACAACTGCTTTAAAAACGGCATTTTGCCGTTGAAGCTGAGCGAGGAGCAAGTAGAAGATTTGTTCCAGCGCACAGCAAAATATGAAGGCTACAAGCTGAATGTGGATCTGGAGGCCAAAACCTTGACCGACGATTACGGCCTGCACATTGCCTTCGATTTGGATGAGCACCGCCGCCAGTTCCTGCTGCAGGGCTTGGATGATATCGGCTTGACGCTGAAGCATGCGGATGCAATCTCTGCATACGAAGCCAAGCACGAAGCCCGTCTGGCATACAAGTAAGTTTTTCCTGCTCTCACAATCTTTGCTTTACCTCCAAATCTCTCACAATCCTCCGCGGTTTGTGAGAGATTTTTTCGTCTGCGGCCTGTAACTTTTCGTGGTTTCTGCCGTCTAATACTGCACATGTTTGTTTGAGGTTGTCAGGCTTTGCAGCGGGAGGGGGAACGGAAATCCATTTGCGGAAACGGCAATCTCATAATATGTCTATGTTTTGTAAACAAGTTTTGCTAAAATAATAGAATAGCGTGGGCTAGGGCCTATACATATGAGGTGAACTATGAAAACGGTAAAACTATGGCTGCTGCTTGTGCTGCTGCTCATTTGTCTGCCGCAAACCGGATGGGCGGCCGAAACCCCGATTCATTTGTTTTTAAATGGCCAAAAGCTTGCTCCTGAAGTGAATCCCCAAATCGCAGGTCAAGGCGTGACACTGGTGCCGGTCCGGATTGTGGCGGAGGAGCTCGGCGCCGGGGTAAAGTGGAATGAACAAGCCCGTACAGTCACGATTGAGCAAAATGCAAAAAAAATTGTACTGAAAATTGACAGCAGAAATGCAGAGGTTGACGGCAAGGCCGGCATCCTGGAGGAGCCAGCCACGATCGTTGGAGGAAATACGCTGGTGCCTGTCCGTTTCGTCAGCGAAGCGTTAGGCATCGGGGTGAAATGGGATGAGGAAACCCGTTCGGTTCACCTGTTCAAAAAGGATGAAGCCGACAGCGGAAGCCCGGTGTCCTCCGAATCCGGGGCTGGAAGCGGTGCGGCCGGACCCAATTCGGGGTCTGCGGGAAATGGGAACAGCGGCGGGACTACGAAGCCTAACGGCTCCTCCGCCAGCGGTTCAAGCGGCTCCCAGACGGGGGCAGCCACCGGGGGGCCGTCTCCGATTGGAACAGCGGACGCTCAATTGGCGCTGATTAGTAAAATTTCAGCTGAAACCGACAAAATTACGGTTCAGGCCAGTAAACCGCTGATAGCGAACGCTTTTGCCCTGGACAAGCCGGACCGGATTGTCATTGATCTGCCGGGTGCAGGCTGGGCGAAGGTGTTAAACGGCACTGTGCCGGTACAAAACGGCGAAATCGAGTCCAGGCATCCTGAAATTCTCAAAATCCGCTATTCTCTTTTTTCCAGTGAGCCTGCTATTTCACGAATAGTGATTGATCTAAAGAGCAAGCAGGACTACACGATTACTTCAGACAAAAACACGGGTCTGCTGACCATTGTGCTCAAGAAAGAGGAGCCGAAGCTGCAAAAGAAATACACGGTCGTGCTTGATGCGGGACATGGCGGAACAGACCCGGGAACCCGCAGCGTGGACGGCAAAAATGAGAAGGACTTTACGCTGCCGATGCAGCAAAAGGTCGCTGCGCTGCTGGAAAAGGACCCGAATATCGAGGTTCAGGTTACCCGGACAACCGATGTGAAGATTGAACTGAGCGACCGGATTGCGCAGGCGAACAAAATCAAGGCCGACTTGTTCCTGTCCATTCACGGCAACAGCTTCCCCGACAACCGTGCTATCAGAGGAACAGAAACATACTTTTATTTGCCTGACGGGCGTCTGCCAGCAACGATTCTTCACAAGCATGTGCTTGAAGCGACCGGGTTTCCCGACCGCAAAGTAAAGCAAAACAACTATAAGGTGCTTCGGGAGGCGGAGGTGCCGGCGACGCTTCTCGAGATCGGATTTTTGTCCAATCAGGAGGAGAACAGCCTGATATGGTCAGAGGCTTTCCAGCAGAAGGTTGCTGAGGCTATTGCAGCCGGAGTCAAGGAATTTCTGAGCAGCAAGGAGGAATGAAGCCATGAGACACCTCACCAGAAGCTTGCTAATTATGGGGCTGTGCATAGCAGCGTTAACCGGTTGTAATTCCGCCAGAACAGAGGTCAACCCGGCGCAGCAGGCTGTGCCGACCCCGGCTCCGGCAGCTGATAAAGAACTGCAAATCAAGACGTTCTATACGAATTCGGAGCTTGAGAAGCTAGTCGAGCAGCAGACCACCATTCGATTCCGGCAGGATGAGGACAAGTACGCCGCCGCGCTGACAGCACTGAGGACACCGCCATCGGGGGAATTGCTTTCCTTGGTTAGCAAGCTTCAATTTAAAGAAGTGAAGCTGAATGAGGGCAAGCTGCGTATTAATCTAACGATTCCGAATGAGGCACGGCTTGGGTCAGGCGGGGAGCTGCTCATGCTGCAGGCCATTTCAAAAACCGTCTTTCAGTTCCAGGAGGTGGCTTCCATGGAGCTGCTTGTTGACGGGAAGCAGGTTGAAAGTCTGATGGGGCACGTAGCTTTGCCGTATCCAATTGTCCGAAACACAGAGTTTATGGAATAGCACAGCCGCAAGTATGACCGGTGGAAGAGGCGCCTGGAAAGCAGGTGCCGGAAGCCCGCCCGCAACGGACGGTTACATATTTTCGGTCTTAGCTGCACTTATTGGCTTGTTTTCATGAGAGAGGAGACTTGTTTAAGCTATGAAACGACGCTTGCCATTAGTCAAACAACTTACGGCCGTTACTTTGGCCGCAGCAATGCTTATGCCGGCCGGTATCGCCGGAGCGGAAACATCCTTGAAACAAAGCTTTCCCGATGTAAAAAGTGATCACTGGTCCCTGAAATATGTGACGAAGCTGGCTTTGACCGGTATCGTACAAGGTGACGGGGCCGGAAATTTCAATCCGGATCAAAATGTAACGCAAGAGGACGCCGTCATTATGGCGATTCGTATGATGGGTCTTGAAGATGAAGCGAAAAGCGCTAAAACCGAGTACATACTCCCGGTAACGGTCCGGGCGGATGCCAAGCCGTATGTGAACATGGCGTTTGATCGCGGACTGATCCTCCCCAGTGAAACCCAAGAGTCTACCGGAAAAACCTGGGGAAGCCAGCCTGCCACCAGGGAATGGGTAGCCAGGCTCGTTGTGCGTGCAATGGGCAAGGAGTCCGATGCAGAGAAGCTTGTCAATACTCCGAGTGTATTTACGGACAGCAAGGAGATGACGCCGGCGAATGTAGGCTATATTAATGCCGCTGCTGCGCTGGGCATCGTCAACGGCTTTGACGACGGATCGTTCCAGCCGAAGGTATCGGTTACCCGCTCGCAGATGGCGGCTTTCTTAAGCCGTGCGGACAGTTATTTACCTTCGCACTCCTCGCGTATGATGAACGGGTACGTAGTGGATATGAATGATAAATCGATTACGATTCAAAGCAAGGACGGACAGGTTACATCGCTGGAGCTTTCCGGAAGCGCCGTTTACTTCTCGCCCAAAAGCGAAAGCAAGCCGACTGACCGATCTGCGGTGGAGCCTTCGTTCGAGGTAACCGTTATTCAGGAAAAAGGCGTGGCTTATTATGTGGAGGTTACCGACGATCAGGTTCGTGTAGATACATATGAAGGCAAACTGACGGACGTGAACCTTTCAACTCAAAAAATTACGCTTAACATGAACGGCGCTTCCGAAGTCTACGACATGGAATCGTTCGTATCCGTCGTGGATAAAGAGGGCAAAGGGCTTTCCCTCGGCTCCCTTGTGAAGGGCTCGCTGCTCCAAATCAAGCGAAACGGCATGGTGCAGGGCGCAAAGATTTCGCAAATTATTGTAAAGCAGGAGCCGACGCTCCGCAAAATCGAAGGTTTCTTTGAAGAAACGAAGGCCGGAGCCATTATTGTTTCGAATAAAGCAAACGGAAATCTGGAGGAGTACACGCTTTCTGAGGATGTGCCTGTGCAGCTGCTGGATCAGCCTTCGGTATTGACCGCTTTGTATAAGGGAGATGAAGTTACGGTACATGTAATGGACGGTATCGTGACGGCCATTTACATTACTTACAAGGCTGTTGATGCTGTCGATGAAGGCAAGCTGGTACAAGCCGACGCCTCGAAAATGATCGTGACGGTACAGAAATCGGACGGCAAATTTGCTACCTACAATTTCAGCGATTCCATCAATGTCGTCATTCAAGGTCTGGCACTGCCGGGGTTGAAGGATCTCGTTGCCGATAGCGACAATGTCAAGCTGGAGCTGAAGGAAAACCGCGTCGTCCGGATTATCGTGCAGAACCGGAATATTCAGCCCAATGTGGTTGCAACGGTAATCAGCTTTGACAGCAAGGAAAATGTCGTTACTGTGAAGGATGAATACGGGGCTTATAAAGCGTATCAGCTATCGAACAGTGTAAATATCGAGTATGATGAAATGGTCGTTAGCGTTGCTAATTTCCTGGACAGCTTCCCCGTAGGAACGAAGGTGAACTTGACCATCAACGGCGATAAGCTGCTTGCGGTGAAGGTAGCGACCAAATTTGAAGGTGTGGTCAGCGCCAAAACGGTCAGCGGCATTACGATCACGGACGATGCTACCGGTACATCGATGTACTTTAAGCTGGACACGCTTCCGGTCGTGGATGTGGCCTACAAAACAACGGCAACGATAAGCGATATCAAGGTCGGCGATCCGGTCCGTGTGCAGTTGAATTATGCGAAGGATGCGGTTGGCCGCATCCAGCTGAAGAAAACGATCCAGTATAAAATTTACAACAAGGATGCAAGCGCAGGCACATTGAAGCTGGTGGATGCCGACGGCAACGTGCAATCCTACAGCACGAAGGACAAATATTCATTCACCAAAAAGGATGGCAAAGCGGTCAAAATCGAGAACGTGAACATCGATGATTATGTCCTTATCAACTATGTGGGTTCCACCATCGACAGCATGATCTCGCTGGATACGGTAGTCGGCAAAATAACTGCGATTGATAAGGCCGCGACGGAGATGACCGTGGAAGGCTATAACGGCACGAAGGAAGTGTACAGCCTGAAGTCCGGTGTTAAAGTAACGTTGAATTCCAATGTATCCACCTCAATCAGCGCGCTGGAAGTGGGCAACCGGGTTCAGTTTTTTGAAGAGAGCAACGGAGCGATGAACGTGACGGTTCTGGCCGGAGAGAAGCGTTCGGTATGGTACTATGAGCCGTTGACACGCAATATCTCCTTCAAAAGCCGTACGTTAAACGATACCGTGACGTACAAGCTGCGGAAGGATGCCTATATTCACCAAGGCACCGAGCTTTTTGAGCCGGGTTATTTGGTGGAGAACGACACTGTAACGGTGTATGTTCTTGGCGGGGACATCATCGAGTTGGAAAAAAATTAAGCCGGTTCTCTACTTAGAATATGCCCGATGTCCCGCATGATTTCGGGAGATCGGGCTAGTTTTTCAAGTCCGTTGTGCAGGAAGCTTCTTGCTAGCAGCGGCTGCCGCGTGAGAATCGGCAGGAAATGCAATGAAATTCGACATCAAGAAATAAAATAATTTGAAAATCGTTATAAAAGTTTCATTGTTTTCCCCATTCCGCCATTGATTCCGGCGGCATGTTCCGCTAAACTGAGAAAATCGGCTACTGCAAAAGAGAGGAACAGAACATGAGCACGAGGGTAAGAACGATATTAGATACGATTGCCGGCATGTTTCCGGATGCACACTGTGAGCTGAATCACAGTAACCCGTTTGAGCTGACAATCGCTGTTCTGCTTTCCGCCCAATGTACAGACGAAACTGTGAATAAAGTGACGGCTTCTCTGTTCCCAAAATATAAGACGCCGGAGGACTACCTGAGCGTACCGCTCGAGGAGCTGGAGCAGGACATTCGCCGTATCGGCTTATTCCGGAACAAAGCAAAAAATATCCAGCTGTTATGCCGTATGGTACTCGATAAGTACAACGGGGAAATCCCTCAAAAGCATGAGCAGCTTGTCGAACTGCCGGGTGTTGGCCGCAAGACCGCCAATGTTGTGGTGTCTAATGCATTTGGTGTTCCCGCTATCGCCGTGGATACTCATGTCGAGCGCATTTCCAAACGGCTTGGTCTAGCCAAGGCGGAAGACAGCGTATTGGAAGTGGAAAAGAAACTGATGCGCAAGGTGCCAAAGGATGAATGGACGATGACGCATCACCGACTCATTTTTTTTGGAAGATATCACTGTAAGGCGCAAAATCCGCAGTGCGATATTTGTCCGCTCCTGGACATGTGCACGGAAGGCCGACGACGTATGAAACAGCCTAAAAAAAGGAAGCCTACTACAAGCGCCAACTAGAGAAAAGGATGGGATTTAACATGAAATGCATCTCGGTATACACGAACAATTTTGAGCTGTTTTCGGACATTTACGAAACCATTCTCAGCACGCCGCTGGCTGAAAATGAAGAAAAGGAAGTAGAAGGCGTAACCGTCAGCGAATCAGGTGAAGTGCCTGAAAATTATTTGGACAAGATGAAGGCCCGGCCGGATGTGGTCGTTATGAGATTAAAGGACCGCGATATCACCATTTTGCAGCATGGCTCCGTATTCGAAATTTTTATCCCTGAAACCGAATCTGTGGTACACTAGAAACCGGAGAAATTCGGTTTTTTTTGTTGCGGAGGGAAGAAACGATGGTAGAGATGGAAGAGAGAGAAACGATAGGACCGCTGGAGACGCTGGCGCAGCGCTTACAGGAGGCCGGAGACGGCCAGCATGCGGATAAAGTTCGGGATTTGACAAATAAATGGGGGACAGGCAAGCTTGTGGCTGCTTTTTGCGGTCATTTCTCTGCCGGCAAATCAAGTCTGATTAATGCCTTGTGCGGCGCGCAGCTGCTGCCTTCCAGCCCGATTCCGACAAGCGCCAATGTGGTATCCATCAGCTGGGGAGAGCAAGCCAAAGCGAAGGTTACCTTTGCTGCGGGCGGGCCGCAGGGAGGGGAAACCGCAGAGGTGGATTTGGAGCGGCTGCCGGAAGTATGCCGCAACGGTGAAGTGATTGAAACCGTGCATATTGAATACCCTTCCGACTTTTTGAAGGGCGGGCTGACGCTGCTGGACACGCCCGGCATTGATTCGACGGATGATGCACACCGGTTGTCTACGCAATCCGCGCTTCATCTGGCCGACGTCGTATTCTATGTCATGGATTATAATCACGTACAGTCGGAGATTAATTTCGATTTCACGAAGCGCCTTCAGGATTGGGGAAAGCCGCTTTATCTGATTGTAAATATGATTGACAAGCACCGGGAGGCGGAGCTGCCGTTTACGAAATACGCCCATGAGGCGGAGCAGGCGTTCCGGCAATGGAATATTGAGCCGGACGGGCTGATGTTCATTTCGGTGAAGCAGCCGGAGCATCCGCATGATGAAAGCGGCATCTTGCGATGGCTGCTTGGAGAGCTTGTCGGGGACAGCGTGATCTTGCGCAAGCGCAGCGTATGGCAATCGGCGCGTCATCTGATTGGAGAGCACGCGGCATGGCTGGAGGAACAGCAAGCGGACCGGCGCCAGGCTCTGGAGGACAAAATGGGAGATGAGGCGGAGGTTGCCGCCCTGCTCACCCGCCACGGGGAGCTGGAATCTCAGCTTCGCGAGCTGCTGGCGGAGCCTGAGCGCTTGCTGCAGCGGTTGAAAAAATCCTGTGAAGAAATTATCGAGCATGCGGCGATTACGCCGGCTTTGACGCGGGATGCTGCGGCTCTGTATTTGGCAAGCCGGAAGCCGGGCTTTAAGCCAGGGTTTTTCAGCACGAAGGCGGCGGTGGAGCGGGAACGCGAGCAGCGGCTCAGCGCGTTCCATACGGATTTTGCGGAGAAGGTGCGGACACAGCTGGAGTGGCATCTAAGCGACCTGCTGCAAAAAACAGCGGAGCAGGTTGGTCTGGATGCCTCTGCTGCGGCAGAAGGGCTTCAAGAGGCTTCCCGGTATGTGAACGCTCAATGGCTGGCTGCACAAGTAAATGAAGGAGCGGTAGTATCCGCTTCCGGAGAATATGTGCTGAATTATTGCAAGCAGGTTGCCGGAGAAGTGCGGTCGCTGTACCGCCGCGCTGCGCTGGAGCTGGCAGAGCGATTTGCGAAGGAAGCGGCTGTGCGTGCCGAGGCACAGGCTGCTGCTCCGCGTGGAGAACTGGCCGCGCTGGAGATACACCTGTCGGCATACCGCAGTCTGGAGGCGCTGGCCGCAGAGGTGAAGGGACGCGAGGACGAGCTGCTTGCGCTGCTTCCTGAGCTTGAGGAAGAGGCGTGGTCGCGTCCGGACCTGGAGAGCGAAGAAGCTGTGCAGCATGCCGGCTTGGGCGACGGTCAGAAAGCAGAGGCCGGAAGCAGGGGGACGGGACAGACGACTGCTTCAGAACATACGGGCAGCGCGGTTATGCTGGCAGCGGCTGGCAGTGCCCCGGCCTCGGGCAGTCAGAGTTCGCCGGCAGGAGACGCAGCGTCAACCGCATGGGAGGAACAGCGGCAGCGGCTCAGCCGGGAGGCTGAACGTCTCGATGCGGCGGCCGGGCTTCTAAAGGGGATTCCTTCGCTGGAAGCAGCGGCGGACTCTCTCCGGGACAAGGCGCAGCGGCTGGCGAACCAGCGGTTTACTATCGCGTTGTTCGGTGCTTTCAGCGCGGGCAAGTCTTCCTTCGCCAATGCGCTGATTGGGCGCCGGCTTCTGCCGGTGTCGCCGAATCCTACGACAGCGGCGATTAACAAAATTATGCCGCCTTCTGAAGAGTGGCCGCACGGTACGGTTCGCGTGACCATGAAGACGAAGGAAGCGGTCACGGCCGACATCCTGTACTCCTTGGAAGCGCTGGGCCGCCCGACGGCGGATTTGAAATCCGCGCTTGCCGCTATCCGCAGCCTGTCGCCGCAGGATGTCAGCGGAAAAGGGAAGCCGCATTACGCATTTTTGAAGGCGGTTGAGCAGGGCTGGGCCGAGCGAGAGGCGGAGCTTGGCAGTGAGCTGCGGGTTGATTTGGAGCAGTTCCAGGGCTATGTCGCAGAAGAGAGCAAGTCATGCTTTGTCAGCCATATTGAAGTGATGTATTCTTGCCCGCTCACCGATCAGGGCATCGTGCTTGTGGATACGCCCGGAGCGGACTCCATTAATGCCCGTCACACCGGGGTTGCCTTTGATTACATCAAAAATGCGGATGCCATTTTATTTGTGACCTACTATAATCACGCCTTTTCACAGGCCGACCGTGAATTTTTGCTGCAGCTCGGCCGGGTGAAGGATACCTTTGAGCTGGATAAAATGTTTTTCATTGTGAACGCCGCTGATTTGGCGTCCTCCAAAGAGGAGCTTGACGGGGTTGTCAAGCATGTAGGGGATAATCTGCTGCAATACGGCATTCGTCAGCCGCGCATATATCCGATGTCCAGCCTGACGGCGCTTGAGGGACGTTTAAGCGGCTCTGCATCACAGCTTGCCGCATCGGGGCTGCCTGTGTTTGAAGAGGCGTTTATCCGGTTTACCTTCGAGGAGCTGGGGGATATTGCCGTTCATGCGGCAGCGGATGAGCTTCGCCGCTCGGAGCGCTTATTGGCCCGCTGGATGCAGCTGGCCGCCGAAGGCGAGCAGCAGCGCGCACAGCGCAGCGCCGATCTGAGGGAAACGGCTGGGCGAATACAGGCTCTGCTGAATAGTGAAGCCGTAAGCGGACAGCTGCAGCTGCAGCTTCGCAAAGAAATTGACGAGCTGCTGTACTACATCAAGCAGCGTTCCTATTATCGCTTCGGCGAATTGTACACCCTGGCCTTTAACCCCTCCACGTTGAGGGAGGACAATGGACAAATCCGTACAGCGCTTTTAGCCGCTGCTCATGATTTTATTGGACTGATCTCTTATGATGTATCCCAGGAAGTGCTGGCAACCACACTGCGGGTGGAAAAATCTATGCACAAGCTTTCCCGTGAGCGGCTGGAGCATTGGTCCGGCCAAATCAGCGGCTTGCTTCCCGACTACGCCCCGGCGGCGTACCCGGATGGGGGCTTTGTGACGCCGCAGGTGGCTGAAACGATTGAAAGCCCGGCGTTTGACAGCAAATGGCTGCTCTCCCGCTACAAGAACGGGAAATCCTTCTTCGAAGGGGATGGCAAAGCGAAGCTGCGAGCGGAGCTGGAGCAGCAGCTTTCGCCTCTCGTTGCGAGCTATCTGGAGCGGCAGGCCAAGCTGCTTTACGATTCATACGCAGGGCAGCTTGAGGCATGGCTGCAGAAGCTGGTCAGCACCCTGCAGGACAATGCGCAAGCACAGGTCAACGGCCAACTGGCAGCGCTTGAAATGAAGCTGGATATGGCGGTTCTGGAACAGAAGCGGGCGGATTTGGCACGGTTATCGGGCACTTCCTCGGCATCATAAATAAAGCAACACGTCCATCATGGCGGATATGATCCTGCCATACCCGATTTCTAAAGGGAAATATGCTGCATGTGAACGCACGAGCCTCTGCCCGGATATAATGCCGGACAGGGGCTCGTTTTTTTGCTGGAGCGCCCCATGGCTCGAGTCTGAGATGAACGCGCGTTCATCGTTTTTCATGGAATCGCTTTCATTGGAATGAAACCGGAATATTTGCAAGAATCTCTTTGATTAGTTGCAGGTTATCTCCGTTTATGTGGAAAAGCGCCCGGATTTGCCCGGATTCCCGCACTCTCTGAATTGCTCATGGGAGACGACGGTGTTAAGATGCATAAAGATTTGAAAACGCCATCACAGGAGGTTTCCCATGTATGTTCTGCGGCAACTCAAGGACTATTATTGGCAAGAACGCCGGTATTTGTACTTGGCGCTGTCAAGCCTGTCACTAGCCACAGTGCTCGGACTGGTGTACCCTCATCTTTTGCGTTACCTGATTGATGAGGTGATTAACAAAGGAAGGTTTGATTTGGTTCCGGGCTTGTCTCTGGCGGTGGTAGCCGTAACTCTGAGTAAAGCCATGTTTCAATTCGGACAAGGGTTTTGCAGCGGAAGGCTGGGCAACAAGGTCGCGTTTAATTTGCGGGAGGCGCTGTACAGCAAGCTGCAGCATGTTTCATTCCAATACTACGATAAAGCCAAAACGGGGGACGTAATGTCCCGGTTGACGGCTGATTTGGAGGGTATTCGTAACTTTATCGGCTTCGGGTTTGTGCAGCTTGTGAACGTCGTTCTGATGTTTACCGTCGGCATTGCGATGATGCTGAGCATGGACTGGCAGCTGACTCTGATAACGATGATTACCATGCCTTTTCTCGCTTACACGGCGTTGCGGCTGGAAAGCCGGATTCATCCTGAATTTCGCCAAATCCGCAAAGCAATGAGCAGTCTGACCACCGCAGTTCAGGAGAATATTACCGGCGTGCGGACGGTCAAATCATTTGCCCGCGAGCCTCATGAAGTAAACAAATTTTTGGACCGGAACAATGATTATCAGCAAAGTCATGTCGATTTGGCGTTTACATGGGGGAAGTTTTTTCCGCTGCTCGAATTGTTCTCCAGCCTATGTCTTGCTATTCTGCTGGCGGCCGGCGGCTGGTTTGTCATTCAGGGCACGATGACGGTCGGGGAATTAGTAGCCTTCTTCAGCTTTGTGATGTACATTGTCATTCCGCTGCGTGACCTTGGATTTCATATCAATAACTATACCCAGTCCAAGGCTTCCGGCGAGCGGGTGCTCGAAATATTGCATATGCATGTGCATGTCAAAGACAAACCGGACGCGAAGGAGCTGGACCCTCAGCAGGTAAAAGGGCATGTTCGCTTTGAAAAAGTAACCTTCGCTTATCCGGAGAATCCGCCGGCCCTGCAGGATATAGATCTTGATGTCGCACCCGGCAAAGTTCTCGGTTTACTCGGAGCAACCGGAGCGGGGAAATCGACCCTGATCCAGCTGCTGCTGCGCGCTTACAATATCAAAAGCGGCCGTATTACGCTGGACGGCATCGACTTGCAGGACATTCGGCTGCAAAGCCTGCGCCGGCAGATGGCATTAGTTTTTCAGGAAACGTTCCTGTTCTCCTCGTCTATTCGCAATAACATTGCTTACGGCAACCGCGAGGCGACGATGGAAGAAGTAATCTACGCGGCCAAGCTGGCGAAGGCGCACGATTTTATTATGGAGCTGCCGCTTGGCTACGATACGATTGTGGGGGAGCGCGGGCTGGGCTTGTCAGGGGGGCAGAAGCAGCGGATAGCGATAGCCCGCGCATTTCTGCGTAACCCGAAAATCCTCATACTTGACGATGCGACCAGCGCCGTCGATATGGAGACGGAACAGCAAATCCAAGCGGGCTTCCGGGATTTAATGCGCGGCCGGACAACGTTTATCATTGCGCACCGGATTTCATCCCTGCGGTATGCCGATGAAATCATTGTTCTGGAGAAGGGGCGGATTGTGCAGCGCGGCACGCACGATGAGCTGCTGGGGCAAGAAGGGCCGTATAGGGATACATATCAGATCCAGTATGCAGATTATGATCAGGTGCAGCGTAATCAGGGTATGCTGCAAGACGAGGCGGAGAAGGAAATTTCATCCGAGAAGCGGAGGCTGGCCAGCTTATGACTACCCAAACAGGGCCGCAGCAATCCTCAGGCACGGTGCATTCCGGCCGGAAGGAGCAGGCGAGGTCGACAAACGAACGGTTCGTGTATCAGGACGATGAGTTAATCGATAAGCCGTTTGACTGGAATCAGATCCGGCGGATGGGGAAATTTGTCATCCCTTACCGGAAAAAGCTGCTTCCGGTAATATTGCTGACGATGGTGCTCGGCACACTGACGAAGCTGTTTATTCCGCTTTTAATCAGCTACGCGATTGACCACGCCTTGAAGCCGGGCGATCCGAACGCGAAGCTGCTGTTCTCCTGTGTCGGAGGCATGGTCCTGCTGTATGTCATGCAGTGGGCGATTAACACGTACCGGATTCGCACCGTGAGCATCATCGGGCAAAATATTATTTTTGACCTGCGTCATGCGTTGTTCCGCCATATCCAGCAGCTGTCGTTCCGCTTCTTCGATAAGCGCCCCGCCGGATCAATTCAGGTGCGGATTACGAACTATGTCAATTCCTTGCAGGATTTGCTGACCAACGGCGTAGTCAATCTGATGATTGACTGTGTGCAGCTCATCGGGATTATCATTATTTTGCTGTCGCTGAACTTTCAGCTGGGGCTGGCGATTATGGTTACGGTGCCGCTGATGTTTGTTGTATCCACCTCGCTGCGCGTGCGGATTCGGAGAGCGTGGCAGGTGGTGTCCATCAAGTCCTCGCGCATCAATGCCCACTTGGCAGAGAGCATTCAGGGCATCCGGGTTACTCAGGTGTTCACACAGGAACAAGAGAATAAGAGCTTTTTCGTAACCATGAATCAGGATAATCACAAGGCCTGGAACAAAGCATCCGCCATGAACCAGGGCTTCGGACCTATTATTGAAGCGACGGCGGCTATCGGTACAGTGATTTTATTCTGGTACGGTACAACCCTGGTGCAGAGCAACGTGATGACAATTGGGCTATTGGTCGCTTTTGCCAACTATATCGGGAATTTCTGGGAGCCGATTAATCGGCTCGGCCAGATGTATTCCCAGATGCTGATTGCCATGGCTTCCTCGGAGCGGATTTTCGAATATCTGGACGAGCAGCCGAATGTGGCGGAGCAGAAGGATGCCAAGGAGCTGTCGGGCATCAAGGGCGATGTCCGCTTCGACAATATCGTGTTCGAGTATGAGCCGGGCCGACCGGCGCTCAAAGGCTTCGATTTGTCCGTGCAGGCAGGCCAATCGATTGCACTCGTCGGCCATACAGGCTCAGGCAAAAGCACCGTCATGAACTTGCTGTGCCGGTTCTATGACCCGGTACAGGGGCGGGTTCTGATTGACGGGGTGGACATTCGCGAGGTGACTCTTTCCAGCTTGCGATCCCAGATCGGGATCGTGATGCAGGACACCTTCATTTTCTCCGGGTCTATCCGGGACAACATTCGCTTCGGGCGCCTGGATGCGACAGACGAGGAGGTTGAAGAAGCAGCAAAGGCGGTCCATGCCCATGATTTTATTGCCGCCCTGCCTCAGGGTTATGATACTCAGGTGGAGGAGCGGGGCAATGTGCTGTCCATGGGCCAGCGCCAGCTGCTTTCCTTTGCCCGCGCCCTGCTTGCCAATCCGAGGGTCTTGATATTGGATGAAGCGACGGCCAGCATTGATACGGAAACGGAGCTGCGCATTCAGGAGGCGCTCAAGACGCTGCTGAAGGGCAGAACCTCCTTCATGATCGCGCATCGGTTGTCGACGATTCGCAGTGCGGACAACATTGTTGTGCTGGATCATGGTACGATGATGGAGCAGGGCAATCACGAAGATCTGATGAGTAAGCAGGGCATTTATTATGGTCTTATTCAAGCGCAGTACCGGCTGCTTTCGGAGGCCGTCTGACAGGAGCGACCGGGTTTGGAGCAGACAGGCAGGAGCTTCCCTCACACCATGTTGTGGGGGAAGCTTTTTTTATTCCCCGTTTATCCGGATTATGCCTGCCGCGAAGAAACGATTTTTGACAAATTCGGCGGAAAACACCACCGAATTTGCAAATTGTCTTTTTTACGATTAAATTAATGACAGAAGGAATGAGGGGGAGTGGCAGATGAAAGCAACGACATTATGGCGTATTACCGGGGCGAGCGCTTTGCTTTCCACCGCACTGCTAATCGGCGGGCTGGGCTATGGCGTGAAGGATGTGTTG
Source organism: Paenibacillus sp. y28 (assembly GCF_037137075.1). Classification (NCBI taxonomy): domain Bacteria; kingdom Bacillati; phylum Bacillota; class Bacilli; order Caryophanales; family Paenibacillaceae; genus Paenibacillus; species Paenibacillus sp. y28. Next base: position 456,484 of record NZ_JBBBNV010000001.1, on the reverse strand, counting down.
TTTCCGCAAGAGAGTCAAATCACCCAAGCGCCGGCCGCGGAGGAGCAGCCGTCAGGAGTGCTGGCTCAGGATCGTATCGATATTGTCGCATTTGGGGATTCGCTGACCAAAGGCACCGGGGATCAGACGGGGAAGGGCTACGTCGGCGGAGTGAAGGAGAAGCTCCAGCAAGCGACGGGCAAGCCTGTTTTTGTAACAAATAATATGGCCATTAACGGCTATCAGGCGAAGCAGCTGCTGAATGATCTGGAGACCAAAAAACCGATGCGGGACGCCATCGGACAAGCTCATCTCGTTCTGTTGACCATCGGCGGGAATGATTTGTTCCATTTGGGGCAGGAGGAATTGGCGCCGGAGACGAGCCGTGCGCGAATGAAGGAAACCCTTCCGACGATTGAGAAAATTATCGATATGATTGCCAAGGCGAATCCGAATGCGACGGTCATGTATGTCGGCTTATATAACGCATTTCTTGATTTGGACCCGGATCGCCAAGCCTCTCTGGTGGTACAGGAATGGAACGACAGTGTGTTTCAGATTACGAACCGGTACCCGAACGTCGTTTTTGTGCCGACGGCCGATTTGTTTCAAATGCAGCTGAACAAATATTTATATACGGACCATTTCCACCCGAATCAAGCAGGCTACGAACGGATTGCCGACCGGATTGTACAGGTGCTCAATTAAAGGGCGTCTGCGAATGGAAGAGCATGATAAGGTGAAAGGGGAGCGTTTTATGAACCGGATTGTTACGGAACAAACTCAGGCGCCTGCCGGAACCCAAGAGAGGCGGCGCAGCGGCGAGGTGGTCCTGGCAGTAAAGGATGTCAAGAAACGAATCGGCCGCAGATGGATTATAAAAGGAGTCAGCTTCGATATCCGCGCCGGGGAAATCTTCGGTTTTCTCGGGCCGAACGGCTCCGGGAAGACAACAACCATACGCATGCTGGTCGATTTGATTAAGCCGACCGAAGGCAGCATTTCGATTTGCGGTTATGATGTGCACCGTGAGCATAATGAGGCCTTGCGTCATGTCGGGTGCATCGTCGAAAACCCGGAGCTGTACTCGTATTTGACCGGCTGGGAAAACCTGGAGCATTTTGCCCGGATGCTTCCGGATGTGGGTCAGCAGCGGATTCGGAAGGTGGCGGAAATTGTCGGCATGGACCAGCGTATTCATGATAAGGTCAAAACCTACTCTCTTGGCATGCGCCAGCGGCTCGGCATCGCGCAAGCGCTTCTCAGTGATCCGAAGCTGCTTATTCTTGATGAACCCACAAACGGTCTGGACCCGCAGGGCATTAAAGAAATGCGGGAATTCATCCAGCAGCTCGCCGCAGGCGGGCTTAGCCTGTTCGTCTCCAGCCATTTGCTGAGCGAAATTCAGCAGCTCTGCGATCGTGTCGCGATCATCAGCCAGGGCAGTGTTATTGCCGTCGGGGACGTGGATACCTTGCTGTCCCAGCATGCCAGCTTCGTGGTCTGGTCGGTGGACCAGGCGCAGGCGGCCGCTGATTTGCTTGCCGCCGAGGGGGCGGAGGTGCTCGCTGTTCAACCCGATGAAGAGGCTGCGGACAAATCGGCGGATTCATACCGGACGGTGACGGTTCAAATCGATTTGGACCGGATTCCTGAGCTGAACCGGCTGCTTGTGCAGCGCGGGCTTGGCGTTTTCGGCATCGAAGTCAAAACGCCGACGCTGGAGGATTTATTTTTGCAGCTGACGGGAGGGGAACGAATTGGCTAAAGTCGGGGTTTTACCGCTTGTTCAGAATGAAACGATTAAGATTTTGAAGAAACGGCGGTTTCTGGTCGTGCTTTTGATTCTTCTGGTCCTCATTCCGATTTTTACCTATGCGCAAATGAAGGTGTCGCAAAACAACCGGAAGCAGTTCGGCACGGACGACTGGCATAAAATTATTCAGCAGCAAATTACGGATTCCCAGAACCGGCTCGGTTCGGCTCGTGTGCCGGAGGAATGGAAGCGGATGATTAAGGTGCAGGTGCTTCAGCTGCAGTACTATTTGGACCGGGATGTTGACCCTTCCTCGCCGAACGCGGTAACCTTCACGAGGGAGTTTATGGAAAATGCAGTAACCCTGTTCATTCCCCTGATGGTGATGATTATCGGCTCGGACCTGGTGTCGTCGGAGCATTCCAACGGCACGATAAAGCTGCTGCTCAGCAGGCCGGTCCAGCGATGGAAGGTGCTGCTCAGCAAGCTGCTTGCGCTCACGCTGTTCGTTTCCCTGATTGTCGTCTGCACAGCGGCGATGTCCTATCTCATCTCCGGGCTCGTGTTTGGCTACGGGGGATGGACGATGCCGGTGTTCACCGGCTTTCAGATCAACGGATCGGATGTTGATTTCAAATACGTGAAGGCCATTGACCAATGGCTTTACCTGCTCATGGAGCTGGGACTGGTGTGGCTTTCGGCGTTTGTCGTCGCCTGCATGGCGCTGATGATTTCAGTGCTTGTGCGCAGTACGGCGGCGGGCATGGGCATTATGCTTGCTACGCTTATCACGGGCTCGATTTTGTCCAATATGGCCTCTTCGTGGGAGAGCGCCAAGTACCTGTTTATGCTGAATTTGGAGCTGACGAACTACTTGTCCGGAAGCCTGCCGCCGATTCCGGGGATGACGCTCGGCTTTTCGCTGACGGTGCTTTTGGTATGGACGGCGGGCGCTATCATTACATCTTTTTGGGTTTTTACTAAGAAAGATGTGTTAAATTAATGGAAAACGATGCTATAATGCTAAATAGGCGAACGAATTACGAACAAAAACTGATCGCAGAAACCAAGTTACGGGGGCTCGTGAATGGCGGAACAGACTGACTTCTTTGCAAATGAAACAGCCGCGAAGGCAGGGGAGGCGTCCGCTGCGGCGGCGCCTTCAGACTACGGCGCGGACGATATCCAGGTGCTGGAAGGGCTCGTGGCGGTACGTAAGCGCCCGGGCATGTACATCGGTTCAACGGGCAGCTCCGGCCTGCATCATCTGGTCTGGGAAATTGTTGACAATGCAGTAGACGAGCATCTGGCTAAATATTGCTCTCAAATCGATGTCATTCTTCATAAGGACAACTCGGTCACTGTCCGCGATAACGGGCGGGGGATTCCGACCGGCATGCATAAAATCGGGATTCCGACCCCGCAGGTTGTGTTCACCATCCTGCATGCGGGCGGCAAGTTCGGTGGCTCCGGCTATAAAAAGTCGGGCGGACTGCACGGTGTCGGCGCGTCTGTAGCCAATGCCTTGTCCGAATGGCTGGAAGTGGACATTTACCGCGAAGGCAAAATACATAAGCAGCGCTTTGAATATTGGGTCGACGCCGACGGCAAGGAGCATGTCGGTGAACCGATCTCCGGGCTGGAGATGACAGGCAAAACGAACAAAACCGGAACCAAGGTTACGTTTAAGCCGGATAAACGGGTGTTTCAGGCCGGTATTGCGCTGAACTACGATACATTGGCCGAACGGCTGCAAATTATCGCCTTTTTGAATTCGGGCCTGCGGGTGACGTTGAAGGACGAACGTACGGGAGCCGAGGATACCTACGAATACAGCGGGGGCGCGAAGCAGTTCGTCCAGTTTTTGAACGAGGACAAAGCGGTTCTTCATGATGCGATTCATTTCGTTGCGGAAAAAGACGACATCGAAGTTGAAGTGGCCCTGCAATATAATGACGGTTATACGGAAACGCTCGCGTCTTTTGTAAACTCGATCCCTACCCGGGGCGGGGGAACGCACGAAACAGGCTTCAAAACGGCATACACGCGGATCATGAACGATTATGCGCGCAAAGCGGGCCTGATCAAGGAAAAGGAAAAAAATCTGGAGGGCGTCGACCTCCGTGAAGGCATGATGGCTGTGATCAACATCAAGATGGGCGATGTGGAATTCGTCGGACAGACGAAGGATCAGCTGGGCAGTGTTGCCGCCCGCAGTGCGGTGGATGCCGTCGTGTCGGAGAAAATGGCCGTTTTCGTGGAGGAAAACCCGCAGGTGGCCCAGCAGCTGCTGAAAAAGGCCGTACAGTCCGCCAAGGCTCGTGAGGCGGCTCGTAAAGCGCGTGAGGAGGTGCGCAGCGGCAAAAAGGGCAAGGGCGAAAGCTCCAACCTGAACGGCAAGCTGACGCCGGCCCAGTCGAAGGATTTCACCCGCAATGAGCTGTTTATCGTCGAGGGGGACTCGGCGGGGGGCTCGGCCAAGCAGGGACGGGACTCCAAGTATCAGGCCATATTGCCGCTGAAGGGAAAGCCGATGAATCCGGAGAAGGCCCGTCTCGGGGACATTCTCAAAAACGATGAGTACCGCTACATCATCTCGGCGATTGGAGCCGGCGTCGGCCCGGAATTCGAGCTGGATGAGACCCGTTATGCGAAGGTGATCATCATGACGGATGCGGACTACGATGGAGCGCATATCCAGACGCTGCTGCTGACCTTTTTTTACCGTTATATGAAGCCGCTTATCGATGCGGGCAAGGTATACATTGCCCAGCCGCCGCTGTACAAGGTTACCAGGAAGGCCGGTAAAAATACGGTCAGCAAATACGCCTATTCCGATGATCAGCTGCAGGACCTTATGAAGGAGCTGGGGAAGCAGGTTGAGCTTCAGCGTTACAAAGGGCTGGGCGAGATGAACCCGGAACAGCTGTGGGAAACGACTATGGACCCGTCAACACGCACGCTGCTGCAGGTGCAAATTGAGGATGCCGCGAAAGCGGAGCGGCGTGTATCTACGCTGATGGGGGATAAGGTTGATCCGCGCAAACGCTGGATTATCGAAAATGTTGATTTCACGGAATACGAGGAGTAAACCGATATGAGCACATTGGAACAGTTTCTTCCCGCGTTTTTAGAGGAAGTTGTAGGAGACCGGTTCGGCCGGTATTCCAAATATATTATTCAAGACCGCGCCATTCCTGATGTGCGCGACGGGCTGAAGCCGGTGCAGCGGCGCATTTTGTACGCGATGTACGATGCGGGCAACACCCCGGATAAGCCGTACCGCAAATCAGCCAAAACCGTCGGAGATGTTATGGGTAATTATCACCCGCACGGAGACGCCCCTATCTATGAGGGGATGGTACGTATGGCCCAGCCTTGGAAAATGGGGCATGTGCTGGTAGACGGTCACGGCAACTGGGGCTCGATGGACGATGATCCGGCAGCCGCGATGCGGTATACCGAAGCCCGCCTGTCGCAAATCGCGATGGAGCTGCTGCGCGATATCGAGAAGCGGACGGTGCTGTTCAAGGATAACTTCGACAACACCACGAAGGAGCCTGTTGTTTTACCCGCACGGTATCCGAACCTGCTGGTGAACGGGTCAAGCGGGATTTCCTCAGGCTTTGCGACCGAAATTCCGCCGCATAATCTTCGGGAGACGGTCAACGCCTGCATTGCTTTAATGGATAAGCCGGACATCACCTTGGAGGAGCTGATGCAGTATATCCAAGGGCCGGACTTCCCGACCGGAGGCATCATTATGGGGGATGAAGGCATCCGGGAAGCGTACCGGACCGGGAAAGGGCGCATTTACCTTCGGGCCAAAACGGCGATTGAGGAATTGCGCGGAGGGCGTAGGCAAATTGTTGTAACCGAAATCCCTTATCAGGTCGTCAAGTCACGCGTGGTAACCGCTATTGAAAACCTTCGCATCGAGAAGAAGCTTGAGGGTCTTGCCGAGGTCCGCGACGAGAGCGGCCGCGAAGGCTTGCGTATTGTCATTGAGCTGAAGAAGGATGCCGATGCGCAGGGTGTGCTGGCGTTTCTGTTCAAAAAGACGGACCTGCAGGTAACTTACAATTTCAATATGGTTGCTATCGTCAACAAGGCGCCGAGACAGTTCGGGTTAAAGGAAATGCTCGAAGCCTATGTCGTGCACCAGAAGGAAGTTGTAACCTTCCGCAGCCAGTATGATCTGGAAAAAGCACTCGACCGGGCTCATGTGCTGGAAGGGCTCGTGAAGGCGCTCAACATTCTGGATGAAGTCATTGCAGCGATTAAAGCCTCCAAGAACCGCCAGGACGCTCAAAATAATTTGGTCGCCCTGTTCGGCTTTACCGAGCGTCAGGCGGATGCGATTTTGACCTTGCAGCTGTACCGGCTCACGAATCTGGAAATCACGTCGCTGGAGAAAGAGCTGCATGAGGTACAGAAAACCATTGCGTACTTGCAGGGGATTCTGGGCAGTGAAAAGAAGCTCATCGGCGTAATTAAAAACGAGATGAGCGCCATTCGCGACAAATACGCCATCGACCGGCGTTCAGTCATTCAGGGCGAGGTTGAGGAGCTGAAGGTCAACCTTGAGGTGCTGGTTACGGCGGAGGATGTACTGGTTACCTTGTCCCAGGACGGTTATATCAAGCGGACAAGCAAGCTGTCATTTACGCGCTCCGGCGGGGAAGTTGAGAACAGCGGGGTGAAGGAAGGCGATTTCATCCGGCATGTGCTGGAGATGAATACCCTGGATCAGCTGCTCTTGTTTACGGAAAAAGGGCAAAGCTACTGTCTTCCGGTTCATTTAATCCCCGAGTTCAAGTGGAAGGACAACGGCACGGCGATTGTCAATGTCATTCCGCTGCCGAAGGAAGACCGCATTGTCAGCGTTCTCCCTTTGAAAGCCGGGGAGGCGGAAGGAAAAAGTGTCGTATTCATTACCCGGGGCGGACAAGTCAAGCGGACGGACTTAAAGGAATATGTAACCAGCCGGACAACCGGCATCGTAGCGTGCAAGCTTGGCGACGGGGACGAAGTGCTGCTCGTTCAGCCTAGTGACGGCACGAAGGAGATTTTGCTTGTCACCCAGCTTGGCATGAGTATCCGCTTCAAGGAGGCGGAAGTGAATACCATGGGCCGGGCGGCCAGCGGTGTCCGCGGTATTCAGCTCAGGGACGACGATCAGGTTGTCGCTGCCGAATGGGTGGAAGGAGAGGAAGGCGAAGTCTTCGTCATCTCCGACCTCGGCTATGCCAAAAGCTCGCTTCTGCTCGACTATCCGGTTCAAGGGCGCGGGGGGAAAGGCATCGTCACCTTCGAGTTTAAAGAGGGCAAGCGTGTGAAGCCGAACGGCTCTGTACTGCGCAGCGCCTTCTTTGTGAAGCATGCCATTCAGCTGTCCGCGTATTCATCCAGTGGTTCGGTGTACAGCTTTGCCAGCGAGGCGGCCCCGATTGAAGAGCGTAAAGCAACAGGGAAAGCAGTCGTTCAGCTGGCCAAGGAAGAACGGATCGTATCGGTTCACAAAACGATTCAGTCGTAAGTAAAATACGAAGGCTCCGTTTTATCCATCACCCGCAATAAGCAATCCAGCAGGACCCACATCGGCACCGGCTCATTAAGCCGCTCCAGCCACTGTGGGTCCTTTAATATGCCTTCCTTCAGGGCGCGCAGCGCCGTTTCCTGCTTCCATGCTTCGCTTGGCCCGGCTGCTCTGTCAGCCTGCTCCTTTTGCCGGGTATGGACAGTCTCGGCAATCAATTCCAGTGCCTCCTGCAAACGGTGTTCCCGTTCCATAAATGGTTCACACTCCTCCGTGCATCTTGTCCGAGTCCATTCGTCATCGTTTTCATACCTGTAATCGCAGTATATGTAGAGGAGTGTCAGGTAGTTCCGTTTCTTATCGATTAATGTCTTAAAATATTAATTAGATTAACCTTTTCAATGGGGAAATGCCGTGTTATACTGGAAGCAAGAGGTGATTGAACATGATTTCCGATCAATTTGCTAAATTATGGAGCAAACTGAGCAAAGAAATGAAGACGCATATGGAGACAGAGCTAGCCCCGTCGTTGACTGAAGGACAGCTGCATGTTTTGGAGGTACTGCTGTTTAGTGAGCAGGAACGAATGAAGCCGTCGGATTTGCTTGGACACCTTGATACTACACCTGCCGCGGTAACGACGCTGCTCGATCGCATGGAAAAGAACGGACTTATTCAGCGTGAACGCGACGAGAAGGACCGCCGTATTGTATGGATACTCGTTACCGACAAAGGAACGGAGGAATGCCGGCGCGGCCTGGCGATCCGGGAGCAGTTTTTAACCTATCAGCTCAATAAAATTTCAGCGCATAACCAGCAGCTCCTCGTATACCTTCTTGGCAAAATCGCCGGCTAGGGGAAGTGCTTACGCCATAAAAAAACCACCTGCGTACGTCCGAAGACTTCAGCAGGCGGCGGGCAACATGCTTTTTTAAACCCTAAACCCAGGTTCTTACACCCCTTATTACGATTCCCACCGGGCCAAAATTCCGGCAGGCAGCGTCAAGCCTGAGGCTGTAACCGGCAGGCCGATCTCACCTGCAGTAATATGCCCTTTATACCTGGCGCCGAGTGTCATCAGCAGCATATTGCTGAGAACGGTTGGCGAAATGCCGGTCGTATAGGAATTAATCAGGAAAAACAGCGGCTTGTCCGTCAAAATTTCCGTACAAAATTCAAAGAACGGATATAAGTCGTTTTCCAGCTTCCACATTTCGCCATTGGGACCGCGTCCGTATGAAGGCGGGTCCATAATGATGGCATCGTAGGTTTTGCCCCGCTTTTTCTCGCGCTGCACAAACTTGAATACATCATCGGTAATGAAGCGGACCGGCTTATCGCGAAGTCCCGACAGCTCCAGATTTTCTTTGGCCCACTGCACGACGCCCTTGGAGGCATCGACATGGCAAACCTCAGCGCCCGCACTTGCGCAGGCGACAGTAGCTCCGCCTGTATAGGCGAACAAATTCAAGACCCGAATTGGTCTTCCGGCCGCCCGGATTTTATCCATCATCCACTGCCAGTTGACCGCCTGCTCCGGGAATAAGCCGGTATGCTTAAAGCCGGTCGGCTTAATATGAAATCGCAGATCCCCGAAGCCGATGGTCCACCGCTCCGGGATGGGCTGCCTGACTTCCCACTCTCCGCCGCCGGAGGCGCTGCGGTGATAATGGGCGGCTGCTTTATTCCACAGCGATTGCTTATATACCGGCCACATGGCCAGCGGATCGGGACGGCGCAGCACAATGTCGCCCCAGCGCTCCAGCTTTTCGCCGTTACCGGTGTCGATACATTCATAATCATTCCATAGATTGGAGACAAACATTCGTACAATTCCTTTCTGTTCTTGAGGTAGAATTATTCGATTACATGGATTCCTTCCTCATTCTACATCACGTCCCGTGCAGATTCCACTTTTCTGTCGTTTTTCATATGTTTTTTGCAGAAATAAAAAGGAATACAGCGGCGGCTGTAGAAATAAATGTAGTAGTTCTTATTATGGAAAGAATCTTCTCATTAACATGACACGCTTCTTAGAACATGTATGGACAGGAAATCCGCCGGAACACCGTGGCTGCTGTTCAACCTCAACCTGCTGCACCATTTTTGCTGAAAAGGATGATGCGCATGATTCAAACCGTTCCGAGCGATCATGACTTGTATTTATTTCATCAGGGGAGCCTGCACCACAGCTATCGTTTGCTTGGGGCTCATGTTATCAGGGAAGCAGGCCAGGATGCCGTTCGTTTTGCCGTATGGGCACCGAATGCCCGTGACGTCCGGGTTGTCGGCGATTTCAACGGCTGGTGCGGCGAGCATCACCGTATGCAAAAGGCTTCTGCCGGAGGCATCTGGCACCTGAGCATTCCGGGACTCCCTGAAGGAACCGTGTATAAGTATGAAATTCACACCTTGTATGGTGAAGTGCTGCTGAAAGCCGATCCGTATGCATTTCGTTCCGAGCTTCGTCCCCGTACAGCCTCTGTCGTCACCTCCTTAGACGGCTACTGTTGGAACGATTCTGCCTGGCTTCGTGCCCGCAACCGCAACACGCCTTACAATCGGCCTCTCCTCATCTATGAAACTCACCTTGGCTCCTGGAAAATAAAACCAGACGGGCAATTTTACACCTATGAAGAGCTTTCTATCGAACTTGTAGATTACGCCGTTGAAATGGGATATACCCATATTGAGCTTTTGCCGCTGTCGGAGCACCCGCTTGATTTGTCGTGGGGCTACCAGATTACCGGTTATTTCTCGGCAACAAGCCGATACGGGACACCTCATCAGCTGATGAGCTTTATTGACCAGTGTCACCAGAAGGGCATTGGTGTCATTATGGACTGGGTGCCGTCCCATTTTTGCAAGGATGCGCACGGCCTGCGCCGGTTTGACGGGTATCCGTTATATGAATATGCGGATGAGCGTAAAGCCGAGAAGCCGGAATGGGGGACATTAAGCTTTGATTATGGCCGCCCCGAGGTCATCAGCTTTCTTATATCGAACGCTTTATTCTGGATGGATGTGTACCATATTGACGGGCTGCGTGTAGATGCCGTCGCCAGTATGCTGTATTTGAACTTCGGCAAGCCGGAATCGATGTGGACCCGCAACGGGAACGGCGGTTATGAGAATCTGGACGCCATTGCCTTCCTGCGCAAGCTGAACGAAACCGTATTCCATTATTACCCCCATGCGCTGATGATGGCCGAGGATTCTTCCGACTGGCCGCTCGTTTGCGGTCCGACGGATAAGGGCGGCCTCGGCTTCAATTATAAATGGAACATGGGCTGGATGAACGACATGCTTGAATATATGGAGTTGGACCCGATTTACCGGAAGCATCATCACCAGCTGCTGACGTTCTCCTACATGTACGCCTGGTCAGAAAACTACGTCCTCCCGTTGTCTCATGACGAGGTCGTTCACGGCAAAAAATCGCTTCTGGATAAAATGCCGGGAGATTACTGGCAAAAATTCGCCAGCCTAAGGCTGCTGTACGGCTATATGTTTGCCCATCCGGGTAAGAAGCTGCTGTTTATGGGCGGGGAGTTCGGCCAATTCGCGGAATGGAAGCATTTTGAAGGCGATCAGCAGGACTGGCACTTGCTTGGCTATGACATGCACCGGAACATGCAGGGTTATGTGCGGGAGCTGAATCATTTCTATCAGTCGCAAAAAGCGCTATGGCAACGGGATCACGACCCGTACGGCTTCGAATGGATTGACCCCCATGATACGTCCCAGAGCATCGTTACCTTTATACGCCGGGGAAAGAAGAAAAAGGATGAGCTTGTTATCGTTTGTAATTTCACGCCGATGGTTTATGGCGATTACCGGATCGGTGTTCCGAAGTCCGGAAATTACAAAGAGGTGTTTACTAGCGACGATGTAAGGTTCGGCGGCTCCGGTGTCCAGAATGCCGGTCTGCTGCCCAGCGAGAAGGTGCCTTGGCACGATCGGGAGCGAAGCATCCGTGTTCGCATTCCGCCGCTCGCTGTGGCGATATTTCAACGAACTAGCGAAAGGGGCACAAGCCGATGAGACAAAAAGAAATCGTAGCGATGCTGCTGGCCGGAGGAGAAGGACGGCGGCTGGGGGCGCTGACAACAAACCTGGCGAAGCCTGCGGTGCATTTTGGGGGCAAGTACCGCATTATCGATTTTACACTGAGCAACTGCACGAATTCCGGCATTGACACCGTCGGTGTATTAACCCAGTATCAGCCTCTTGTGCTCAATTCCTATATCGGCATCGGTTCCCCTTGGGATTTGGACCGGATGAACGGCGGTGTCAGCGTGCTTCCGCCGTATGTAAAGCAAAAGGGCGGTGACTGGTATCGCGGTACGGCGAATGCCATTTACCAAAATATAGATTTCATCGATCGTTATAATCCAAGCTATGTGCTGGTTATTTCCGGAGATCACATTTACAAAATGGACTACGCTCACATGCTGAAGTACCACATGGAGCAGAAGGCGGATGCAACGATTGCCGTCATTGGCGTGAAATGGGAGGAAGCCAGCAGGTTCGGGATTATGAGCACGGACGAGAACCGGCGCATTACCGAGTTTGCGGAGAAGCCGAAGCAGCCCAAAAGCAATCTGGCCTCGATGGGCATCTATATTTTTAATTGGGATGTGCTGAGAAGCTATTTATTGAAGGACGAGACGAATCCGATGTCCAGCAACGACTTCGGCAAGGATATTATTCCCGCGATGCTGGAGAGCAAGGAGCGGATGTTCGCTTATCCGTTCGAGGGGTACTGGAAGGATGTCGGTACCATTGAGAGCCTGTGGGAAGCAAACATGGATTTGCTTGAACATGATCCCAAATTCGATTTGAATGACAGGGCTTGGCGTATTTACTCCGTGAACCCTTATCAGCCGGCCCAGTATATTGCGCCGATGGCCAGGGTCAGCCGCTCCCTTATTAACGAAGGCTGCTCAGTGTTCGGAACAGTAGACCATTCTGTGCTGTTCTATGGCGTTAATGTTGGCGAAGGCTCGGTCATCCGGGACTCGGTCATTATGCCAAATGTCAAAATCGGCAAAAACGTCACCATTCAAAAAGCCATTATCGGCGAGGACACCATCATTGAGGATGGAGCGGTAATCGGTTCGGCAGCAGGGGACATTGTTCTGATTGGCGGACATCAGACGGTTCAGGCCGTGAGGGAGGAGCAGGCGCTATGAATCAATTAATCGGCGTAGTCAACCTAGTAAATGAACCGGACGACTTGGAGGAGCTGACCTATTCGCGCTGCGTCGCTTCCGTACCGTTCGGAGGCAGATACCGGCTGATTGATTTCACACTGTCCAATATGGTGAATTCCGGTATTCGCGATGTGGCTATTTTTACGCATCATAAATACCGTTCGCTAATGGACCATCTCGGTTCGGGCAAGGAATGGGACCTGGATCGGAAAAGGGGCGGGCTGTTTGTGCTGCCCGCTGTTCATGACGAGCCGAACGGGCTGCTGAAGGGCGACCTGTTCCAGTTTTATTGCCACCGCGATTATTTCCTTCGTGCCGCCGGGGAGTATGTGCTGATCTCCCGCAGCCACATGGTTTGCAATATAGACTTTCGTCCGGTGCTGGAATCCCATCTGGAAACAGGCGCTGATGTTACCGTGGTATACAAAACGCTGGACGAGGAAGATCTGCTGCACAGCAAGTACCGCCGCATTGCCATTAAACCAAGCGGCCAGGTCACTTTGATGGAGGATTACCGGGGGTCGCTGCGATCCAGTCAGGTCAGCATGGAGATGTATGTCATGCGCAAATCGCTGCTGCTTGATATGGTGGAGACCTGCCTTGGCCAGGGGCACGATCATTTTGTGCGCGATGGAATAATGAAAAACATCGACAAGCTGGTTGTTTACGGCTACGAATTTAAAGGGTATGTGGGCATTATCAATTCGATCACAGGATATTACCGGAACAGCATGAGCTTGCTGCAGCCGCATTTGTGGCGGGAGCTGTTTTTCCAGGATCGGCTCATCTACACGAAGGTCAAGGACGAGCCGCCTGCCAAATATTTCGAAGGCGCCCGCGTCGGCGGGAGTCTGGTTGCCAATGGGTGCCTGATTGAGGGCACTGTCGAGAACAGTCTGGTGTTCCGGGGCGTGAAAATTCACAAGGGCGCCGTCGTGCGCAATTGTATTTTATTGCAGGGCTGCGAAATTGGGCAAAACGCGGTGGTGGAGAACACCATCTTGGATAAAGAGGTCCGGATTCAAGCCGGCAAGCGGCTCTCGGGTGATCTCGGCGCGCCATATATTGCGGCTAAAAACAAGGTGATCTAAACCGTTCCGCTAGTGCGATGACCGGGTAGCCCTGTGGCATCGCATGGCGGGATCGAGCGCCGGATACGGATGACCAAAGGGAATGGACTTTTTACAGGCCGATGTGTAGGTTATCCGTGCGCAATTGAAATACGTCATCACACATATGCTTAACATCAGGGGGAGAGCATTCATCATGAACATCCTGTTTGCTGCATCGGAAGCAGTGCCATTTGTCAAAACCGGAGGGCTGGCCGACGTCATCGGGGCCCTTCCGAAGGAGCTGCGGCGCCAGGGTGCAGATGTGCGCCTGGTTTTGCCGAAGTATGCGGATATTCCATGGCCCTTGCAGGAGCAGATGCAAACCATTGCGGTGCTGAATATTCCTGTCGGCTGGCGTAATCAATATTGCGGCGTGCAGATGCTTGAACTGGACGGGGCGCTTGTTTATTTTCTGGATAACGAATATTATTTCCGCCGTCATGGGCTTTACGGTTACGAGGATGATGCGGAGCGGTATGCTTTTTATTGCCGGGCGGTGCTGGAAGCCTTGCCGCACCTGGGGTTCCAGCCGGACGTCATTCACTGCCACGACTGGCAGACGGGCCTCATACCGGTCTTCCTGAAAGCATTATATGGAGGTCGGCCAGGCTACGGCGGGATGAAAACCGTCTTTACCATACATAACCTGAAATACCAGGGTGTGTTTCCGTCAGGCGTGTTGCAGGATATTTTCGGACTGCACGATTATTACGAGTGGCAAAATCTGGAGTATTACGGCGGCGTTAACTGCATGAAGGGCGGCTTGCTCTACAGTGACCGGATTACGACGGTCAGCCGGACATATGCCGGAGAAATTCAAACCCCTTATTACGGAGAAGGCATGGATGGGCTGCTGCGCCAGCGCCAGCATGACCTGCACGGTATTGTAAACGGCATTGACTATGAACTGTATGACCCGATGCAGGATGAGGCATTAGCGGTGCCGTTCCGCAGCTCGCTCGCCAAGAAGCGGAGCAATAAAGCCGCCCTGCAGGATTTGGTATCCTTGCCTCGGGATGAGAATGTGCCGATGCTTGCCCTGATTACCCGGCTGGTCCATCAAAAGGGCCTGGATTTGATTGCCGCGGTGCTGCCGGAAATTCTCGATATGGGTGTTCAACTGGTTGTACTCGGCACAGGAGAGGGCCGCTATGAAAGCCTGTTCCGTGAGGCAGCCGCCCGTTACCCGCAGCAGGTGTCCGCCCACATTACGTTTAATGACGACCTTGCCCGCAAAATTTACGCGGCTTCCGACTTGTTCCTGATGCCATCTCAATTCGAACCGTGCGGTATCGGGCAGCTGCTGGCCATGCGCTATCTCAGTGTGCCGATTGTACGGGAGACAGGCGGGCTGAAGGATACGGTTATGCCTTATAATGAGTACACAGGGGAAGGCTGGGGCTTCAGCTTTGCCGATTACAATGCTCATGATATGCTGTTTACTATCGGCCGGGCGGTGTATTTCTACCGGGAAGGCAAGCATTGGGAGCATCTGATTCACAATATGAGGCAGCTGGATTACAGCTGGGTAGCGTCCGCCAAAGCGTATTTGGATTTGTACCGGGAGGTTAGCGGAAAAGCGTAGACCGGCAAAAAGCAAGGTGATAGCCGCTATTTTCATGGAATCACGGATTCCCGCATCCTGTCATAGGCTAATGCAGGAGGTGCGGGTTTATGGTCAAGGTAGCTTTAAGGTACAGCACCAAGCAATTGAAGTCCTTTATTACAGCGGCGGAGACTGCATGGCTCCATGTATTTGATTCAGGCAAAGAAATTGACGGCTCGGACGAGTGGACGGACGAAGGGGTACCGATGGCTCTGCTGCCCCCGAGGTTCCAATCCAAGAGAAGCATTTACCTGTATTTCCGGCGCTGGTGGAGCGCACAGTATGCGCGCCGGATGGTCTGCAATATGCCTTTTTATATACGGAACGGCAAACGGTACGTCAAGCTGTATGATCCGCCTGTATTTGACCCGACAGCCACTGAGCTGGAAATTCTGAAGCAAACGGATCGGGTGCTGTGGCTCAGGGTGCGGCTGGGCAAGAAGGAAGACGAGGACATCTCCGAGGTGGTCCGCTATCGTCTGGCCCTGACAGAGGCTGGACGCAAGATGACGATTACGCTGCGCAGCGGGGCGGCCCAGGATTTTCGTTATCAGCCGTGTGAAGGCGATCGGTTCGCTGAAGAAGCTCATGAAGAATAACCAAAAGCCATGCCAATCGAGGCATGGTTTTTTGCTTGCAGCGTGCCCGGCCAAGAGGCTGCTTCACGGTGAATAGACTTACTCATTGTACAAGCTTTATATTGACGAAGCTGGCGGGCGGGCCTGTTAGTCGGTTAGCAACTTGTGCTGTAAGCAGCCTCATTCGATTTTAAAAAAGTGGAAATGATCCGGTTCGACCAAGCATAGCATAGACTCAGGCCCCTTGAAGAAAAGTATTAGTCGTGCAAAAATGTATAATTTGACAAAATCGGAGGCGCAAAAAAGTATTATTGCCCTTTTACCGGTGTTGTCTCTATGATCGGGGTACGCAGCAAGAATCGGCATACTCTATATCTACCATACGATAAGGAGGGGAATAGAGATTCATGTTATGGAACGATGTACACCAAGGCCAAGGAATTGAACATCGCATCCATCCCGGCTATCATCCGCTGCGGATTAGACTGCTTCAGTCGATGTATGTCGTGTACTTTGTTGTGTTGTACCCGTTCTATTATGTTTGGAACAAGCGTGATTTCATGAAGAACACGAAGAAAAATCCGTTTTATGTCAGCAAGCTGGTTCGGCTTATTGAACGAAATCCGTGGCTGTATGAACTGTCGATGTTTGTGCTGAATTTCCCCAGACCTACCTCAGTCTACGACTTTTTCCCCCCGCTTCAAGGGGATGTGCTTCAGGTTGGCTGTGGTACGGGCCTTCTGAATAAGCACAAACGGAACGAAACGGCCGCAAGTATTTTAAATTTGGATATTAATGAACGGTATTTGGAGTATGGCATCAAAAAAGGACGGTACGAAAATGTGCTTCATTCCGGCATTTATGAAGTGCCGCTGCCTGACCAAAGCTTGGATATCATTATTTTTGCCCGCTGCTTCCATCATATTCGCCATCATAAGAAAGCGTTTGCAGAATGCTGTCGTCTGCTGAAGGACGGCGGACAAATCTGGATTGCTGATCCTGTCATTTTAGAGGAGCAGGGCTCCGGCAAAACGATGCAGGACGGCTATATGGCGAATTCCTCGATTGACGGCGTCATCTGGAGATTTACAAAAGCGTCGTTTCTTTCCCACATTATGAAATCACTTCCACCTGGGCTTAAGCTGGTTTCCGTTACGGATCACCGGCAGCTTCATCTTACAAACTACAACCTGAAATACCCGCAAACAGACATCCTGGCCGTTATTGTCAAAGCGTGCTGAGCCGGCCGTCATTCATACTACGGAATTCAAAGGAGAGAGAATGATGATTCAGCAAAAAGTGATTGATATTATCAGCGAAATTAAAAACGAGCCTGAATTGGCGGGCACACTGAATGCTTCATCCGATCTTCTGAATGATGGAGGCTTGGATTCCCTGCAGCTGATTAATTTTATTTTGCGCGTTGAGGATGAATTCGGCATTGAGATTGATTTTGAGCAGTTTGACATGGAGCATTTGAATTCCATCGACACCTTCTGCACCTTCATTCAAGCCAAGAGCGCATGACTAACACAGCGGCGGTTCCCAAAATTCATTGCGGCACATTTGACGCCGAAACCTTGTGGCGGGATGAGCGGCTGGCAAAGCTGCCGGCGCTCCCGGATGCGCAGTCCGGCCGAATCGTGCAGGCAATGGATGAGCTGTTGTTTCTGTTTAGCCGGGATCAGGATGTCGTTTTAACCCGTTATCCGATGAACGAAGCACATGTGCACTATTTGCGTGATTTGGGCTTTCAGTTTTCCTGTAACCGCGATCCGCTTGCAGCAGGAAGCCCGGATTCTCCTGCGCCGGATAAGAGGAGTGACGCGGCAAGCAATATATTTCACCAGCTTACTGCCTCGTTTGAAAAGCTGAGCGGTCAGTCGCTGATTCCGGCTGGCGCGGTGCTGGAGCCGTTTGCGGTTATTGACGGCCTGGATGCTGTCCGCAAGCAGTACGGGCTTTTGTGTGACGCGCCGTCCCTGGAAATCATGAGGCAGGTCAATTCGAAGCTGTATTCGACACAGCTGAAGGATACGCTGGGGATTCCGAATATCAGCAGTATCGTCACTAGCATGGAGGAGCTGGAGGAGGTAGGGAATCGGCTGATTGCGGGAGGGCCGTTTCTAATTAAGGACACCTTCGGCGTATCCGGCAAGGGGAATTTGCTCATCCAGAC
Source organism: Paenibacillus sp. y28 (assembly GCF_037137075.1). Taxonomy (NCBI): domain Bacteria; kingdom Bacillati; phylum Bacillota; class Bacilli; order Caryophanales; family Paenibacillaceae; genus Paenibacillus; species Paenibacillus sp. y28. The sequence goes on along the minus strand of NZ_JBBBNV010000001.1, from coordinate 438,519 downwards.
GCCGTCCATGCTGCAGCGGATGCTGTCTTACCTTCGCGGCCAAGTGACGTCCGGCAAGGAGCTTCTGTTTATTTTAGAGCCGCTGCTTGATAAAAGAACGGACTTTTCCTGCCAATTTTATATTGGCATGAACGGCTCCTTTCATGTGCTTTCGGTCCAGCAGGTGCTGAATACGGCTTTCGCTTATTTGGGCTCGGTGACTGCTTCCGGGGAGCTGCTGGAGCAGCTGGAGGCCGGAGGCTATTTCGAAATCATGCGCCAAACCGCACGTCAGCTGCATAATAGCGGCTATTTCGGGCATGTGTGTGTCGATTCCATGCTGCTTGCCGACGGGGAGATTGTGCCTTTGGTGGAGATCAATGCAAGGAAGTCGATGAGTCTCCTCAAGCGCCAGGTCGATTTGTTCCTTGCCGGGGCGGGCGCCTCCTGTCAGCTGTCGCACGTGTCTGTTATTGGCGGCTCAGGCCGCGCTTCGTTTGAGGATGTGCTGTATGCGATGAAACGCAGGGGCATGTTGTTTGACCGCAGCCGGGAGCGTGGAATTATTCCGCTGAGCGCCAATACGCTGACTGTGAATCAAGACCAGGCGGAACGCTGCAAAGGGCGTTTGTACGTGGCGCTGGTTGATCCGGAGGCGGAAGGCCGGGAACAGCTGCTTGAACAGCTGAAGCACCTGCTGCAGGAGAACGCTTATCATCCGGCCAATTAACGAATTCAGGTGAGGGGGTAGGGCGTTGAAGCCAAGGCTTGTCACCATTTTATGCTCCGGCTTCGGACTGGGCTTCTATAATCCGGGGCTGATTGTCAGCAGCCAGCTGCGCGGGCAGGGGGTGCCGACAGAGGTGCTTGTTTTTGAGTCCTTTATCGAGCAGGAGAAGCAGGACAAAATTTTGGACAGCAAAAAGGCGTATCATGACAATTTCTCCGTCGCTCTGATGGCCACGAAAATTCCAAGAGATATCCGGGACAGCCTGGATTTTGACAAGCTGGATTCGCTGCTCGCAGAGTGGAGCGAGCAGAACCGGACCGATTTTATCGTTCTGTCAGGCCACTGGGTATATGTGCTGGATATGTACAGGGCGAGGCTTGGGGAATCCGGCAAAGCGGTACAGGCGGATATGCTGTATGTCGATTCCGATTACTCCCCTTCCTGGAGGAGCCTGCGCAAATATAACCCGGATTATACACAGCATTACCGGGACGCATGGCTGTACCACGCTGGAAGCAGGTCCATAAATTGCTACATTCCTGTCGGGCCGCAGGAGCCTATAGCGCTGGGGGATCGCCCGAATCGGTATGTCATCCATGGCGGGGGCTGGGGAATGGGCACATATTCCAGTAAAATTCCCGAGCTGGAAGCTCGCTGTCTGGAGCTGGATATTGTTGCTTACGAGCTGGAAGAAGCCCAGCGGGACGTGCCGGGCAACCGGATATTCATGAACGATCCGGGCTGGGTCGCCTGGCGCAAGGGGCCGAGCGGAGAGCACGAATTTCCGTTGTTCGGGGAAATTGTCAGCGGGGAGCAGCCTTGCTTTGCCAACGGAACGACACATCACGGACTCTATGATGTTATCCGGCAGGCAAAGGCGATCATCAGCAAGCCCGGCGCCGGCACATTGATGGATTCGCTTGCTTCAGCGACACCGGTTATTATGCTGGAGCCCTTTGGTCCGCATGAGCGCTGTAACAGCGAGATCTGGGAGGAAGCGGGACTTGGAATTTCTTATGAAGCGTGGAAGCAGAGCGGGTTTGCTGCGGCGCCTCTGGCACAGATGCATAAGCGTCTGCTGGAGCTAAGGAGCTCTTTGCCCTCGTATACGGACGTTTTTCTACAAACACACGGAATCGGAAAGGAGGGGGGCATTCATGTTAAATAAGGCGCTGCCAGTGGACAAAGCGGCTCCGATGCTGGATACGAGCACGCCCAAATGGGTTTTTCTTCAGCTGCTGGAATCCTGTAACTTACGCTGCAAAATGTGCTTCGAGTGGGGGGACAACGGCTCCTACAAGGATAAACCCGAGCTGAAAAAGCTGGATTCGGGCATTGTGATGCAAATTATCGAGGATTTCAAGGAATCCCGGCCCTATTACGAGCTGTATGGCGGAGAGCCGCTTCTGTATCCGCAAATTGATGAGGTTTTGGCCGCCATCAAGCATTATGGGAGCGGGGTTCATTTCCCGACCAACGGGACGCTGCTGGAGCGGCACGCCGAGATGCTGGTGGAGCATGCCCCGGAACGAATTTGGGTGTCGCTTGACGGCCCGGAGGAAATTAACGATGCCCAGCGAGGAGCGGGCGTTTTCCAGAAGGCCATGCGCGGCATCAGGAAGCTGTATGAGCTGCGCGAGAGTAAAGGGGCGATGTATCCGAAAATCGGAATTAGCACGGCGGTGACGCCAATCAACTGGAAGCACCTGGAACGGTTCTATTTTGAAAGCCTGGATCTCTCCATGCTGGACTGCATCAGCGTAGAGCTCCAGCAGTATGTGACGCAGGAGCGGTATGAGGCGTATGCGTCTCTGCTGCACCGCGAATTCGGAGTGCCGTGGGCGCCGATTGCCAGAGGCTTCATCTCGGACCCGGCCCGATTCAGCGAGATTGACCCGGCGGAGCTGGCCCGGCAGCTGAAGCGGATCGAGCAGCACTGCGGAGAGCGGCAGATGTATTTTAATGCCTATCCGAAGGTCATCAGTGAGGAAAATATCCGCAATTACTTCACGGCCAATTGGCACAAGGTCACAAACATGAAGAAGCGCTGCGTGTTTCCGTGGATCAGCACGGAGGTGAACGCCCGCGGTGAAGTGACCTCTTGTCATAATTTCTATGACTTAACCCTCGGCAACGTGTATGAGCAGAGCTTGAAAGAAATTTGGAACGGCCAGCGCTATAAGGAATACCGTGATTATTTACGTAAAAACCTGTTTCCGATATGCCCGGGCTGCTGTCTGTATTACAACGAAAAGCCCCGCATATAGCTCGGGTCAACCGACGATGAAAGGTAGGGAAGAACGTCATGCAGCCGAGAACGAATATCAAAATGGATGAGAAATCGTTCGATATACTGAAACGCACGATTCGTAACATCGCGGTGCCAATGCGGGAGAAGCAGAACAATCCCCGGTACAAGACCGAGCTGCCGGAATTCGTCGCCATCAAGCTGACTAACCGCTGCAACCTGCGCTGCAAGCACTGCTACCAGTGGAATGAGGATGGCTATCACCATCATATGGACAGCGACGAGCAAAATCTTGACATCGATGTCAGCATCGTCAAGCAGCTGTTCGACGATACGAAAACGGTCAAGTCCCGCCTCTATCTATGGGGCGGCGAGCCAATGTACCACCGGCGGTTCGGAGACATATTGGACATTCTCAAGGAAGACCCGCGGGAAACGACGATCTGCACCAACGGGCTGCTTGTGGATAAGTATATGGACGCGTTAAACGAGGTATCCGAGCATCTGGAGCTGCTGATTGCGCTGGAAGGCTTTGAGAAGGACCACGATCTGATCCGGGGCAGGGGCTCGTTCGGCAAAACGATGGACACGATCGACAAGCTGATGGGCTTGCGGGAGCAGGGCAAATTCAAGGGGCGTATCTCCGTGCACACGGTTATCAATAACGCCAACATTTCCTATTTGTATGATCTGATGGACAGCTTCGAGCAAAAAGGAATCGATTTGGTCCTGCTGACCTTCCCGTGGTATATCTCCAGCGAGACTTCGGCCAAAATGGACGATTATTTCGTCCAGCACTTCGATTGGCTGCGTCCGCTTGCCGAGGATCACAAAAACAGCTGGCACGCCTTCAAATATAAGGTGGAGCCCAAGCACATTCCAGACCTCATGGAGCAAATGCGTAAAATGAATGACCGGGTATGGAAAACCCGTCTCCGGTATCAGCCGGGACTGGAATTCGATGAGATTGAAGCGTTCGTGACAGGTGAGGAAATGACCAGCCGCTGTGCGACGGATTGCTTGGCGCTGGCAACCCGCATTGATGTCACGCCGACGGGGAATATTTCGGCCTGCAAATTTTTCTCGGAATTTTCTGTCGGCAATTTGAAGGAGCAGCGGCTGCCGGAAATCTGGAATTCGGAAGCGTATGACAAAATCCGGGAAACGGTCAACAACGGTCTGACGCCGGCCTGCTCCAAATGCAATGTGCTGTATCTGCATGGGGTTTCTGCGTTAAAGCATATTTAAAACCGAGGGAGTGCGATGCAGCATGGATACACTCCGGCTAGGTATTCTGGGCTGCGCGGACATTGTGCGGCGGGCGGTGTTTCAGCCGCTGCCGCAGCTGTCCGGCATTCAAGCAGCAGGCATTGCCAACCGGACGCGCAGCCGGGCTGAACGGCTCGCCGCCGAGTTCGGCATCGAGCAGGTGTTTGAAGGACTGGAGGAGCTGCTCGATTCCCCTGATCTTGATGCGGTGTATATTGCATTAAGTAATGAGCTTCATGCGGAGTGGGCGATTCGGGCGATTCAGGCGGGCAAGCACGTGCTGGTAGAAAAACCGCTGGCGCTGCATGCGGCCCAAGCCAAGCAAATTGCTGAGGCGGCCCACAGCAGCGGCCTGCATGTATGGGAAGCGCTGATGGTGCGCCACCATCCCTGGCAGGCTGAGCTGCGCCGGCTGCTTGAAACAGGGCGCTACGGTCAGGCGCTGCGCTTGCATACGGAGCTGAACATTCCCGCCAAGGCCGATTCCTTCAACAATTACCGCAGCTTTCCGGACAAAGGCGGCGGTGTCTTTTATGATCTCGGCTGCTACTGGCTGCAGTTTATTCAGGCGATGTTCGGGCTGGAGGACGCGCGGGTTGCGGATTGGGGAGGACGGTCTGATTTCGCGGGCCCAAGGGGCTGCGACTGGTCCTTCGTCTCCTTCATCCGTTTTACCGACGGGCCGTTTGCCGCATTTTCCGGCTCCTTCGAGAAGCCGTACCGTGCTCGTCATGTGGTGGAGACCGAAGGAGCGGTTCTGACGATAAATGATTTCTTCCGGGCCAATGTCGGCCGGTATAAAATCACGATCAAAGTGGAGAACCGCAGCGGACAGCTGCTGGATATGATCGAATTTGAGCCGCAGCACTACTATGAAAACCAGCTTGGCCATTTCCGGGATGCGGTTTTGTACGGACATCCGCCCGATAAATCGCTGTACGAAGCGCTGGAGCGGGTCCGGTGGATGGAGCTTATCCGACAAAGCGCTGTTCTTCAGCACAAAAGCTGAGCAAGAAGAAGCCAATAGGCGGACCTCAAAACGTGCGGTGAAAACAAAGCCGGAGGACGGGATAGAGCGGAGCAGCGAGAGCGGTCGCCTTGCAGGCGGATTCCCACGTCCCGGCCGGAGGCACATCTGTTTTTCACCGCACCCTTAAAGGAGACCTGACGATGATTATCCAAGTCGACAAGCTGTCCAAATCGTTCAGCTACTACAACAAGGAATTGGGCTTAAAAAGCTCGTTCAAAAATTTGTTCCGCCGCGAAGCATTAATTAAGGATGCGGTCTCCGACATTTCGTTTGAAATCGAGCAGGGGGAGATTGTCGGGTTTCTCGGTCCGAACGGAGCGGGAAAGACAACCACGCTGAAGATGCTGTCGGGGATTTTGTATCCGACCAGCGGAAGCGCGACTGTGCTGGGCTACACCCCTTGGGAGCGCAAAAATGATTTCAAGCGGCAGTTCTCCATCGTCATGGGGCAAAAAAATCAGATGTGGTGGGATTTGCCTGCGAATGAATCCCTCTATTTGAACAAATGCATCTATGAGGTGGAGGATCGGGAGTACGAGCGCACCCTTGGCGAGCTTGCAGAGCTGCTCGATGTGAAGGATCTTCTGAAGGTGCAGGTCCGCCGGCTGTCCCTGGGTGAACGGATGAAGATGGAGCTGATTGCAGCGCTGATTCATAAGCCCAAGGTATTGTTTTTGGATGAGCCGACGATTGGCCTCGATATATTATCCCAGCGCAAAATTCGCGAGTTTTTCAAAAGCTACAACCAGGAGAAAAAGACGACGATTGTGCTGACAAGCCACTACATGAACGATATCGAGGACTTGTGCAAGCGCACCATCATTATCAATCGCGGCAAGGTCATGTTTGACGGGAGCCTGAGCGAGGTCAACGATATTTTTGGTCATAAAAAAATTATGAAGCTGGTGCTGTCGGACCCGATTGAGGAGCGGGTGCTGCAGCAAATCGGCAGTGTGAAGGAAGTCAAGGATCTTCAGGTCAAAATTGAATTCGAGAAAAACGATATCAAGCGGCTGTCGCAATGGGTGCTGAATCACCTGCCGGTAATCGATTTCACCATTGAAGACGTTCCGATTGAAGAGGGAATTGCGATGCTGTACCAAAGAGGCGGTGAAGAAGATGCTCGTGCCGAGCAAGTATGTTAAATCGTTCTCGCTGGGCGTGCAAAATTCGATGGAATACCGGACGAACTTCTTCCTGAGCCTGTTCAGCTGTATTTTTCCCATTATCATTCAATGCTTTTTCTGGCGGGCGGTGTTCCTCAGCTCAGGCAAATCGGATGTGTTCGGCTATTCCTATAACCAGCTGATCGCCTATTCGATTCTGGCCGTCTTGATGTCGAAGCTGGTCGGCACCGGCTTTCAATTCGAAATTGCCCGGGACATCAAAGACGGCGGCATGAACAAATACATCGTGAAGCCGATTGGTTATTTTGCCTACCGGATCAGCTGCTTTCTAGGGGAAAAAAGCGTCCAAATGTCGATCATACTGAGCATTTCGGTGCTGGTGGTGTTCGTATTGAATGCGCTGCTGGCTTTCCCGGTCCGGGCGGAGCAGGTGATTTTGTTTTTGTGTGTCGTTCCGTTTGCGCTGCTCCTGAACTTTTTCATTTATTATTGCCTGAGCGGAGTGGCATTCTGGTTTCATGAAGCCAACGGCGCGTTCCGTACCTTTGGCTTGCTGGCCAACATTGCCAGCGGGGGGCTGTTTCCGCTCGATATTTATCCCCCGCTCATGCAATCGGTGCTGCACGCGCTTCCGTTTAATTACGTCGTCTATTTCCCGATTAACGTGCTGTGCGGGAAGCTGTCGCTTCTGCAAATGCTGGAAGGCATCGGAATGCAGGTGCTTTGGATTGGTGTTTTTGCGGCGCTGTCCAATCTGGTGTGGCGTACGGGCTTCAAAAAGTACATCGCCGTGGGAGGCTGACGGGCCATGAACACACTGAGAAAATACGGGTTTATTTACTGGGTTTTTTTCAAAAACTGCTTTATCGCCCAGATGGAATACCGCATCAATTTTTTGTTCGCCAATACAATTGAAATTGCGTATATGTTCATCAAGCTGCTGTATGTACTGGTTGCATTTCGCATTGGGGTTGAAATTAACGGCTATACCGCAGATTCATTGCTCATGTACGTAGGCTCGTTTACGATGATGACCGGCTTTTATTGCTTTTTCTTTTATTCCAATTTCATGCTGCTGAGCAATCATGTGCGTGACGGCACGCTGGATTTGCTTATGACGAAGCCGGTTTCCCTGCAATTCATCGCCACCCTGCGCCGCATCGACTTCGGCTATTCCTTTTCCAACATTGTGGGCGGCATCGTTATGATTGTGATCGGCTGGTCGCGGCTGGGCATTCCGGTGACGCCGGTGAAGGTGCTTGGGTTTGCAGGATTCATTTTTCTGGGTGTGGTATTGAAGTACGCCATTTTCCTGATCCCGTCGCTGATTTCATTCTGGACGGTGAAGACAGCAGCAGTGAATGAAATTTCCACAAACCTGTGGGACATGAACCATGTGCCGATGAACATCTATGGACGGAGTATTCAGCAGGCGGGCATTTTCCTGTTTCCTGTATTCATCATTACCAACTTCTCCACACTGTTTGCGCTCGATAAGCTCAGCGTTTCTTATATGGTCTGGTTTATTGCCGCACCGGTGCTGTTCCTGTTTCTTTCGCGCAAGCTGTGGAACATTGCTATCCGCAATTACACCAGCGCCAGCAGTTAAACGGCTTATCCCTTTATCCCTGTGGCTTGAAAGGAGGAGAATTATGACCAAGGTGGTATTGTTTGCAGGCGGTTTCGGCACCCGGCTCGGCGAAGAAACGGTTGTCAAGCCGAAGCCGATGGTGGAGATTGGCGGCATGCCGATGCTGTGGCACATTATGAACAACTACAACGCTTTCGGCTTCAGGGAATTCATCGTGGCACTCGGCTACAAAGCAGAGGTTATCAAGCAGTATTTCCTGAACTACGCTTATTTGCAGAGCGATTTCTCCATTGACATGTCCCGGGCGGCAATCGATGTAACACAGCGGCGTGCGCTGGATTGGAGCGTGCATCTGGTCGATACCGGACTGCATACGATGACGGGCGGGCGGCTGAGGCGTTTAAAGGATCGGCTGCAGGAAGGCACCTTTATGGCAACCTACGGCGACGGGGTGAGCGATATTGATTTGAAACGGCTGCTCGATTTTCATCATTCCCACGGCAAGCTGGCCACCGTTACGATCGTCAGACCGCGGGCGAGGTTCGGCACGGTGGATTTGGAGGGCGATCAGGTCGTCTGCTTTAAGGAAAAGGTGGCTGTGGACAGCTGGATTAACGGCGGGTTCTTCGTTTTCGAGCCCGGTGTGCTGGATTATGCCAACAAGGACGAGGATGTGCTGGAGAGCCATATCCTGACCCGGCTTGCCGAGGACGGACAGCTGATGGCTTACCGCCATGCCGGATTTTGGGAATGTATGGACACGATGCGGGACAAACAGTATTTGGAGCAGCTGTGGGCTGCAGGCGGCGCCCCCTGGAAATGCTGGGCGGACCGGAAGGAGGGCTAGCAGTGACGGAGAATGAGATTATGCGGGAAGATATGGCTTATCTGCGCAGCAAGCTCCCTCAAGCGGAGCGGTTTGCGGGGAAAACCGTTGTGATTACCGGCTGTGCGGGCTTCATCGGTTTTTATATGACGCATTTTTTTGCGGAGCTGCTGCGATCCGGCGTTCCCATACGCTCGTTGGTGCTGCTGGACAGCTTCCTCCTGGGCAAGCCGCGCTGGCTGGAAGTGCTGGAGGCGCAATGGGATCAGCTTGAAGTCATTTCCTTCGACATCGGCAAAGACCGGCTTGAGGATGTCAGATCCGCCGGGGCCGCCGATTATGTGCTGCATATGGCCTCCATTGCTTCGCCTTCCTTTTACCGGAAATATCCGATTGAAACGATTGAAGCGAATGTATTTGGCTTGAAAAATGTGCTGGAGTTTTACCGGAAACGCCCCTTGGAAGGTCTGCTCTTCTTCTCCAGCAGCGAGGTGTACGGCGATCCGCAGCCTGAGCACGTGCCAACCCCGGAAACATACTGGGGGCATGTCGCGAGCATTGGGCCGCGGGCCTGCTATGATGAGTCGAAGCGTATGGGGGAGACGCTTTGTTATGTATACCATCAAACCTGCGGTCTCCCGGCCCGCATTGTAAGACCGTTTAACAATTACGGACCCGGCATGTCGGTGGGCGACAGGAGGGTGCCGGCGGATTTCGCCCGGGCGGTGCTGCAGGGGGAGGATCTGGTCATTCATTCCGACGGCACGCCGACCCGAACGTTTTGTTATATTGCCGATGCGATTGCCGGCTATATTCAGGTGCTGCTGCATCACGAATTTGACTGCTTCAATATCGGCATGGACCAGCCGGAAATTTCCGTACGCGAGCTGGCCAGCTTGTACGCTGAACAGGCCGCGGGCTTGTGGGCGTATCAGGGCCGGGTCCGTTTTGAGCCTTCCGCTGAACCAAACTATATGACGCATAATCCGGTCCGCCGCTGCCCGGATATCGGCAAGGCCCGCCGGCTGCTCGGCTTCCGGCCGGAAATCGGGGTTGCGCAGGGCATCGGGCGGTATTTAGCCTACTTGCAAAAAGAGCAGGTGCTGCAGCCATGATTGCCATTATCGGACTCGGTTTTGTCGGATTAACAACCGGACTCGGCTTGGCACACCGGATCGGGGCGGCGGTCTACGGCTATGAAGCGGATGGACTTAAGCGGGAGCAGCTGAAGGAAAAGCGGGTTCCTTTTCACGAGCCGCATCTTCAGGATTATTTGGGGCGGTACTTGGATCGGCGGTTTTTCCTGTGTGATTCGCTTGCGGAAGCAGTACATCAGGCACGGTACATTTTTTTGTGTGTCGGCACGCCGGCCGGGCCGGAGGGAGAAGTCGATTTAACCGATTTATGCGAGGCTGTCAGGCAGTGCACGGCAGAGCTGGACCGGCAAACGGCCCGGATTGTGGTCATCAAATCTACTGTTCCGCCGTCTACGACGACGGAGGTTATTAAGCCTATGCTGGAAGCGGCAGGGCTAACCCCTGGCGAGACGGTCGGTCTGGCCAGCAATCCGGAGTTTCTGCGCGAGGGTGCGGCCTGGTCGGATTTCATTCAGCCGGACCGGATTGTAATCGGGGCGGCGGATACGATGAGCGGCCCGCTGCTGCAGCAGCTGTACGAGCCCTTTGGCGTCCCGGTTCATGTTGTATCGGCACAAACGGCGGAGTTTGTAAAATATTTGTCCAACTCCATGCTGGCTTCGTTTATCAGCTTTGCCAATGAAATGGCGATGCTGGCGGGGCATATCGGGGACGTGGACACCGCCAAAGCGTTCCGGCTTGTGCATGAAGACAAGCGCTGGAGCGGGGAACCGGCGCGTATGACGGATTATTTGTTTCCCGGCTGCGGCTTCGGGGGCTACTGTCTGCCGAAGGACAACCGCGCGCTGCTTCATACTGCATCCGCCAAAGGGTACGAGGCATCTCTGCTGAGAGAGGTATTATCCGTGAATGCGAAGGTGAAGCGGCACATTGTCGCTCAAATCAGCCGTGCGGCGGCAGCGGACGCGGCGATCGGGGTGCTTGGCTTGGCGTTCAAGCCCGGCAGTGACGATGTGCGGGGGACCGTATCCCGCGACATTATCGAATTGCTGCTGGAGCAAGGATACAGCCGAATTACAGCTTATGATCCGATTGCGTCGGGCGCGTTCCGCACAGCTTACCCGCTGCCGATTGCCTATGCAGAGTCGCTGGAGGAGCTTGTAGAGAACAGCGGAGTTGTGGTGATCTTGACGGCTTGGCCGGAATTCCGGGAGAAGCAGGAACTATACAAGGGCAAGCCGGTTATCGACGGCCGGTATGTCCTGGAAACGGGGTGAAGTCGGGATGGCGACCGAATTGGAAATCGCAGGTATAGTAGCCGGCGTGCTGAAGGTGGAGCCGGAGCAGGTGATAGCGTGGGGCTGGGATGCAAATTTAACGGATTATCAATTGAGCTCTGTCCTTGTTGTCGAGCTTGTAGTGGCGCTGGAGATTGAGTTCAATATCGCGGTCGACGATGATGATTTGCTGACAGAGAACGTGAACAGCATTAATAAAATCAAGCAGCTGGTGGAGAAATATGAATCCGGCTGGACCAATGAACAGACGGCGGGGTGAAGGGATGGGGCTGGAGTTTTGCTGGATGCTTCCCGAAGGAGACACGGATCGGATTGTGCGGCAAACCAGACTGGCTGAAGAGTATGGCTTTAACGCTGTGCTAGTGATTAATGCCAATGAATACATGGATCCGTGGATTGTCGCCACGATCCTTGCCGGACAAACGGAACGGCTGCGCATTTTGGTTGCGCAAAATACGAGCTATACCTTGCCCACCACGATGGCCAAAGCACAGCAAACCTTGAATTTGCTCACCGGTGGCCGTGTCGATGTCAACATTGTAACGGGCAGCTCTGCGATTGAAATGGGCAAAATGGCTAAAACCGCAGAGCATTCCCTTCGCTACCGGCGGACCAAGGAATTTTTGACGCTGTATTCCAGGCTGTTGCAGGGCATTACGAATTTTCAAGGGGAGTTCTTTGAGGTTCAGAATGCAGATTTGCATCCGAAGACCGATACCCGGGGCTCCGTTTTTCTTGCCGGCAGCTCGCTGGATGCAATGGAGGCTGCGGCGGCGCACGCCGATTATTATTTGGTTTTCGGCCATGAGTTTGAGACGATCCGGGGGCAGTTTACCGAATTTCAGGGTCTCGTCTCTTCGCAGCGGGCCCGCCCGAAATGCGGCATCATGATTGATGTTATCGCCAGGGAAACCTCCGAGGCGGCATGGGCCGCGGCTCACCGGTACGCAGAACAAACAAGCCCGTTCCAGAAACGGATGAACCGACTGTTCCGCAACAATTGCGACAGCGTGGGCATGAACCGTTATCATGACTACTATAAGGGCATTGCCCAGCCGGAGTCCTCCACGCTATGGGGAGGCTTGTCCCAGCTGAATACGTCTAACGGCATGTCCATTGTCGGCTCCTATGAGGAGGTTCGGGATACCTTGCTTCGTTATCACGAGCTGGGGACCCATTATTTTATTCTTTCCGGGCTGGCGGGGCCGGAGGAAATGAAGCATATCGGCGAGCATGTTCTTCCGCTGGTCGAAACGGACCGGGCGCAGGTATGCTGAACGAAAGAGGGGAGAGGTGCAGATGAACCATCTCGTGTCGCCTGACTTCATCGCCCGTACGGGCTATCACTGCCTGTTTTCCGGCCTGCTGCACATGTTGAAGCGTGAATACCCCGATATTGCTGCGGATGAGGCGGATGTGTATTTGCAAAGCGACGGTTTGAATGTGGAGTTTCATGGTGATATGCGGACGATGTGGCTGGCTTCTCAAGAGCAGATTGCCCGGCGCTTTGCAGACTGCTATGGATTTAGCGCCGATTACAGATTTGACCTGCTGAACCGGGGCGAAGAGGCGCTTCCGGCGCTGCGGGAGACACTGGCGGATAACCGGCTCGTCCTGCTGTTTATGCGGACCAAGCAGCTTCGGTATCATGACATTTTTCAGGACGGCGAAGAGCGCAATCATATTATATTGCTGTACGGGCTGGACGAGGAGGCAGGGACGGCCTATGTCGCGGATACGTCCTTTTATGATGTTTCGGGCCAGCTGCTCTCCTATCAAGGACCGCTGCCCCTGCACAACGTGACGGCCGGCTTGTGGGGCTTTGCCCGGTTTAAGCCGCAGCCCGGCATGGCGCCGAAGCCAGAGCCGGAGCGGTTTGCCGCAGCCTGCAGCCGGATACGTGATTTCGTCTCAGGCACTGCGCTGGACGGAGAACGCTACCAGGGAATGCTGGCTTACAAAACGTATACGGATGCGTTCACTGGCCTAGCCGAGCTGGATAAGGAGCAGTTCTCCGCGACCTGCAAGCATGTGTACTACTGCCTGCGAATCGGGGGCATTATGCATCAGATTGACTATCTGGAACGCTTTGTGACGCTGCATGCTCACCGGTTGACGCGTTCGGCCGATCTGGCGGCAAGCTGGAACGAAAAGCGGGAGCTATGGCGCAAAACCTTGTACCAGCTGTACAAAATTGCGCTGTCCGCCCGGCCGGAGAAGCTGGCGGCTGTGCAGCAGCAGTGCAGGATCTTGCTGGAAGACCAGGAGCGTCTGCTGAACATGCTGCTGGAGGATGCGGCGGTGACGGCAGCCGGCTGACGCTCCACTTGTGTACCCTGCCAATGAGCGGGCTGCGGATTTTTTTACGATGTTTATGGACAACAGGCGGGCTTGTCGTTCCTGTACTGGGGGCTTTATTTTTAACCATTCGTTTAAGGTAACTGGCACAAAGGTCAAGAAGGGGGAAGCATGATGGAGCAATCTCAGGCATGGAGCAGGGAACTGATCGGCGGTCAGGTACAGGCCCGGGTACAGGAGCTGCTGGGGCCGGACGAGGCCTTCGACTGGCAGGAGGACCTGGCCGTTCATGGTCTGGACTCAATGGCCACGATGAATCTGATTATTGAATTTGAAGGCTTGTTCAATGTTGCGTTCGAGGACGAGGAGCTGCTGTTTGAGAATTTCTCGACGATTGAGAAAATGGTGAACCGTATTTTTGCCAAACGGGTGCCTGCATAAGCTGTGTCTATCGCCTGATTGCAGCTTCGGATACATGCCATCCGGACACCGTGGCGAGGCACAGCTTACAGCTAGAAAAGACTGAGCTGGAATGCCCGCAGAATGATGAGCCGGAGATAGCTGCAGCTCCACAGGAAGGCGCAGAAATCGACATGCGGCATGGCACTGCTTCTGCAGGCTGGCCGCATGTCGATTCCCCGCCTGATTGACTTGCGATCGCCCGGCCGACAGGCTGCTTTTTTATCAAATCTGAAGCAGGAGAGGTGCCCATGAGTGTAAAGCTGCCCGTATCCTACCCGCTGATTACCTCGTATCCTTCGTTGGCTGATTTCTTGTCTATCGCTGCTTCACATCCCGATTATGAGGCGTGGCTGAACTCCAATATGATTCAGCTGTTTTGTGTGAAGAAGTTTGGCAAGGGCTGCGAGCTGAAGTTTTATTTCCCGTACCTCTTCAATCAGTGTGCGCTTATGAATGGCGCTGCGCTTCCCCGCCACACGATGGCGCTATTGGAGCCTGATCCCGTAGAAATGTTTATTAAATGCATCGATGGCGGCAATTACGTCATTATCTCGGCGGACAGCTATCATATTTCGGCGTATAAGCCCTACTACCAAAAGCAGATCCGGCCGCATTTTATGATGGTCTTCGGCTATGACCGGGAGAACGGCACGTTTGATATCGCCGATTTCTTCGTGGGCCGGTACGAATATACGACGACGACCTTTGAGGAGCTGCGCGCCGCTTATGAGGCGATTCCGTGGGATACGGACCGGGTTCAGGTCAAGCTGCTTAAGCTGGAGCCCCGGGTGCGCTATGAATTTGACAAGCAGCATGTGTATGATTTGCTGTCGGAATATTTCCACGGGTTCAATACGAGCAGAAGGTACGGCAGCAACTACAATCCCTCGCAGCATCTCGTATACGGCATGGACATTTATCCGAAGCTTCAGGAGTTTATCCCTTTGGTTGGCGAAGGAATTTGTATTCCGGACCGGCGGCCCTTCCATGTCATCTACGATCACAAGCGGGGAATGAAGCAGCGGATTGAATATATGGTGGAGCACGGCCACATTCCATCCTCCTGTCTGCCCCTTAGCCAGCAATACGCGGATATGACCGACAAATGCCAAATGATGCGAAATTTGATTCTAAAATATGAGGTCGTCCGCCAGCCCGACATGCTCCTCCGTATTTCCGACTACGTCAAGCAGCTGGAGCAGGAGGAACGCGAGGTGCTGAAGGAGCTGCTATCCGCTTTGAATCCGGCCTCTCATGATACGGCAAGCGTATAAAGTGCGCTTCAACGGGGTTCTTGCGGCTTGTGCAGCCTGATGAGCATTGCTGGACAGTAACATCAACCGGGAAAAATGTAAGGGATCGCCTAAAAATGAAATGCTCCGAAGCCGATGAATCTATTGTGATCTCATCGGCTTTTTTGCCGCGACAGATTTCGACCCTGATGATCCATGGTATTCTTTATGCTGCGATATCACCGGAGTCAAGATACAATTTATTCATGAGGAACAGGAGGATGAAAATATCATCAGCTTGGGGAGAAGGGGCGTCTGACCGAGGAGCTGTCGGAGCAGACAGGGTTTGCCGCTGCACAAGAGGTGTTTGTGTACGAGAAGGTGGACGGGGAAAGGGCTGAGGAGCTCCGTCCCGGAAAATCGCAAGTCCCGCAGAACTCCTCCATGATCGGGTTCTGCGGGACTTCTTTAGTTAAATCGCACATGTTGATTAGAAGCATGTCCATATTTTGAGAAGGCTACCCGCATCTTCCACATAGGCAGTCGCCGCCCACTGCTCCGCATGGCCCTGCTCATGCTGAAACACATACAGGCTGGTCGATAGGGGAAACGCATTCCACATGCGCATCACTCCTTCGGATGAATCATTTGCTCGGGCCGTACGACCTGATCAAACTGCTCTTCGGTGAGCAGGCCGCTTCGCAGCGCGGCTTCCTTCAGTGTTAAGCCTTCCTTGTGTGCCGTTTTGGCGACACGGGCGGCATTCTCGTAGCCGATATGCGGATTAAGCGCAGTGACGAGCATCAGGGAGCGCTCCAGATTGCTCTGGATCACGGCATGGTTCACCTCGATGCCTACGGCGCAGTTCTCATGGAACGAATGAATGACATCGGCCAGCAAGCGGGCGGATTGCAGGAAGTTGTAAATGATAACCGGCTTAAACACATTCAGCTCAAAATTGCCTTGGCTTGCCGCAAAGCCGATAGCCGCATCGTTGCCCATCACCTGGCAGACGACCATCGTCATCGCTTCAGATTGTGTCGGATTGACCTTGCCCGGCATAATGGAGCTGCCCGGCTCGTTCTCCGGAATCGTCAGCTCGCCAATTCCGCAGCGCGGACCGCTGGCCAGCCAGCGCACGTCATTGGCGATTTTCATCAAATCAGCCGCGAGCGCCTTGAAGGCTCCGTGGACATAGACAAGCTCGTCATGGCTGGTCAGAGCGTGGAATTTGTTTGCGGCTGTAATGAACGGCTTGCCGGTCAGCCGTCCGATTTCGTCGGCGACGAGTGCGCCGAAGCGGGGATGCGCGTTAATTCCCGTACCGACCGCAGTGCCGCCAATCGCAAGCTCCCGCAGGCTGTCGGAGCTGATACGAATCATTTGCTCGGTTTTCTCCAGCATACGGTGCCAGCCGCTAATCTCCTGACCGAGTGTCAGCGGGGTGGCATCCTGCAGGTGCGTTCGTCCGATTTTGATAATATCCGCAAATGCCGCACGCTTCTTCTCGAGGGTTTCCTTGAGCACGGCAATAGCAGGAAGCACTTGGTCCTCAACGGCCATCAGCGCTGCGATATGCATCGCTGTAGGGAATGTATCGTTCGAGCTTTGCGAACGGTTGACATCATCATTGGGGTGCACGCGCAGCTCGCTGCCCTGCTTGGACAGCAGGTCGTTGGCACGGGCTGCGATGACCTCATTGACGTTCATATTTGATTGTGTGCCGCTGCCGGTTTGCCATACGACCAGAGGGAAATGATCATCCAGCTGTCCGGCGATGATTTCGTCCGCTGCGGCGATGATGGCTCCGGCCTTTACCGGATCGAGCTTGCCGAGATCGCGGTTTACAGCAGCAGCGCTTTTTTTCAAGATGGCAAACACCCGGATTAAATCAAGCGGCATTTTCTCGGTGCCGATGCGGAAGTTTTCCGAGCTGCGCTGGGTTTGTGCGCCCCACCATTTATCTGCGGGCACCTTTATTTCGCCTATCGTATCTTTCTCAATGCGGTATTCCATTCTGTCCCTCCAAGAAATTAATAATGATAATCAATATCATTTATTCTATCATGAATTACCGCTGTAGAAAAGCGGGGCTGCTTGTAATTTAAGCCAATCGGCCTATTTTTATACCGGAAAATGGAAAGCGGAATAGAAAGGGACGCTGGTATGAAGCCGGAGATATGTACTTGCCGTGTTTCCATGGATAAGCTGATAGGGGCTAATAATAACGGAGAGATTTCAAAAAAAATGGTGAACAGCAAAGCCGGCTCCTCCTGTTACCAGGACTGGGCCGGCTTTGCTGTGCTATGTGGTCGAGGACCGCCGCCATGCAGCGAAACACCGTTGCGCTGGAAGCTGCGCGCGGTGCGGCTCAATACGTGGCAGAGCAGCTGCCATCAATAAATTTCCGGCAGCTTCAGCAGCCAATCGACCCACCTGCGAATGGTGGACGATCGTCTCACATAGGTGCTTTCGGATTCTACCTGATACAAGTCACAGCTTTTCATAATGTCTACGATACGCTGCTTGTCCGGTGCGGCCCCTGATTCCAGCTGCTCCTGCAGGACGAGCCGGAAGGGGGCATGGGCGACAATACAGCTGGCCAGAGACAAATATTTCTGCTTAAGCGGCAGCCGCATCAGCCTGGCGCCATGGGCAGACAACCGGAATTTGACCTGCTTCGAAGCGGCATCGGCATACCGCTCCACAAGACCCAAATACATTGCGGCGCTGGTATAGTAGTTCGTCTGCCTGCTGTCAAAATCGTAATTCAAGGTGAAGTGCTCCTTCGTTATATCCGCCTCATACAGCAAGCCCAGCAAATCCACAATACGCGGGAAGGAGTCCGCCTGCGGAAACGGAATTTCCGGCTCGGCCTCCGGCTGTACCGCAGTCAGCAGGGACGTGATATCCGCCAGCTCGATTTTCTCATGCGCGATGACGTAATCCCGCTGCTCAACCAGCTCCAGGGAATTGTACTGCATCGGGTCGGTGAACCGGTACACGAAGAAGCTGAATATATCGTTGGAATGTGTGAAGAACACCGGTATGACCTCTTTGGAGGTCTGCTCCTGCCATAAGCGGTACGGGTAGTACAGCTGCCGCACGAGGAAATCCTCCACGGCTTCCTTCTTGGCCTCCACAATCATAAACCTGGATTCACTTTCATAGCCGCCGTCAATCTCCACTTGGGCGTTTTTAATGCTGACGTGCTGGTCGATTCCTTTTTTGGTCCGGATCGTGAAATCAAACTGCTTCGAGGACATGCGGCCCGAGATAGTCTGGACAGCAGGCTCTCCCAAAATATCGTCAATCATGCCGGACACCATCGCGCAGTGCAGCGCGGAGCTTTCCGAATACAGGTTGGCCGGATCGAGGGTCGTAATGTGCTTCGGCAGACTCATCGGCTTCGGCTTGACCTTGGCGCTGTATTTCACCTTGGCGTACACATCGAAGTCTCCAAGAATGTAGCTGGACCGGGTTAGCGGCAAAATCGACAACCCTTGCTTCGTAAACAGCTCCGGCAAATTGCTGCTGTGATCAAACTTGGCCATCAGACGCGGCTCCCGCACTTCCTTGATGGTTTTGGCCTGAATGACGTATGATCCGTGCTGTTCAATTTCCTCTAAAATGCCGTGGCGCTCGAACAGCGTGTTCCAGGCTTGATCAGTCAGATTCATAATTCATCACCAGCACCTCTTCAATTTTGCCGCGCCTTGCCGCATTGGAATTAATATTCCGGCTGGCCGATACGATTCGGACGGTATACGAGCTGTACAGGTCCTTGATATAGTCGGTGGCCGAATTGCTGAGAAGCACCTTACAGCCCCGGCGATCCAGCTCCGCAAACGTATCCCGCAGGCGCTCCTGGTCTTTTTTGCCGAAGCCGTTCAGACTGTAGCTTGTAAATGAAGCTGTATTCGATACCGGGTCATACGGCGGGTCAAAATAGACGAAATCTCCCGCTTTGGCTGTGCTGACCGCCTGCTCGAAATCACCGTTTAAGATGGTAAAATCATTCGTGCTCAAATAGTCGTGCACCGCCCGCAGCACGGGCTCGTTGACGATTTGAGGATTTTTGTATTTGCCGAAGGGCACGTTAAATTGGCCCCGGCTGTTGACGCGGAACAATCCGTTGAAGCATGTTTTGTTCAAGTAAATAATCCGGGACGATTTCTCTACGTGAGAGAGACCTTTGAACTGCTCCTGACGGTCCAAATCACGGATGCTGTAAAAATACTCCTTGTCGGCCTGATGCTTCTTCAAATCCGCGATTAGCTCGTCTACATGATCCCGGATTACCTTGTATGTATTGATGAGCTCTGTATTCACATCGTTAATGACGGCTTTTTGCGGCTGCAGGTCAAATAACACGGCGCCCGCACCGACAAACGGCTCGTAATAGGCGGAATAATGCTGTGGAACGTATTTGCGGATTTCCGGCAGAAGCTGCCGTTTGCCGCCTGCCCATTTCAGGAACGGCTGTAAAAGTGATGGCTGTGCTGACAACATGTTCTCTCCTTAAAAACTGCGGTATTGTGAAGGGCTTGTTCCACTTCATATTATAGCCATTATAGCAGATCCTTCAAAACAAGTGTTCTTGTTCTGAAAAGTAGGACATAAGGCGGACTTTTTGGATAAAGGTAGAAATGGATACACCTTCAATAGTAAAATCAGGAAAGCTACTGTAAATTACTTCTAAATTAAAGGAGATTCATATGAGCAATTCCAATATGAACGAATACCGCTTCCAGGTGAATTTGAGCGGCATGATTACGATATTATCCAATCATTTATACAGCAGTCCAAAGGTGTTTTTGCGCGAGCTTCTTCAAAACGCCACCGATGCGATCACAGCCAGAAAGAAGCTGGACCCGGCCAGCGCGGGCAAGATCCAAATCGAGATTACAGGCACCGGCGCAGACGCGGTTATGGTGGTGGAGGACAACGGGATTGGCTTGACCGAAGAAGAAATTCATGAATTCCTGGCCATGATCGGCCATTCCTCCAAGACAGGTACGGAATTTTTGGCAAAAGAAACCTCATTTATCGGCCGTTTCGGAATCGGGCTGCTGTCCTGCTTCATGGTAAGCGATGAAATTGTCATGCTGACCCAGTCGGCCAAGGGCGGGCCTTCCATGGAATGGCGCGGCAAACCGGACGGCACCTATACGATACGCCGTCTGGAGACAGCGCTGTCGCCGGGAACGAAGGTTTATTTGCGCTGCAAGCCGGGGTGCGAAATGTATTATTCGCCGGATGCAGCCGCAGAATCGCTGTTTTATTACGGGGCGCTGCTGCCATACCCGGTTACACTCCGGGCGGACGAAACCAGCCGGGTCATTCATGCCGATGTGCCTGTGTGGATTGCAGAGCCGGAGCTGGCCCGCAGCCGCAAGGCGGAGGTGCTTGCCTTCGGGGAGAAGCTGCTCGGGGAGCGCTTCCGTGATTTTATTCCGCTTCGTACGGCAGGCGGACGCACCGGAGGAATCGCCTTTATTCTCCCGCATTCGGTCAATTTGAACGCGAAGCGCACGCACCGGGTGTATTTAAAGCAGATGCTGGTTTCCGAAAAAGCGGAAAACATTTTGCCGGACTGGGCTTTTTTTGTCAAAAGCCTGATTTGGACAGATGAGCTTCAGCCGACTGCATCACGCGAGCATTTCTACGAGGATGAGCGGCTGGAGGAGGTGCGTCATGAGCTGGGAGAGTCGATTCGCAGCGAGCTGCTGCGTATGGCTGAATATGATCCGGACCGGCTTCAAAGCATCATCAGCCTGCACGCCTTGTCAATGAAAGCACTGGCGGTGGAGGATGAAACGTTTTACCGGATTATTTACCGCTGGCTGCCTTTCGAGAGCACCTACGGCCAGCGGGAGCTGGGGGAATTAATTCAGGAGCGCGGAACGCTGTACTACACCACAACGCTCGATGAATATCGGCAAATTACCCATGTGGCGGCGGCGCAATCCTTCCTGGTCATCAACGGCGGTTATATTTATGATGCCGCACTGCTGGAAAGCCTGCCGTGGATATGTCCTGAGGCGAGGACGGAACGGCTGGCGCCGGAGGACGTGTCCCTGTCCTTCACTGACTTGACGCTGGAGGAGCGAAACCGTTACTACGACTTCGTTCGTACTGCGGATGTGACGCTTCAGCGCTTCCGCTGCCGGGTGCAGCTCAAGCGGTTCAAGCCCTCGGAGCTGCCGGTTCTGTTTACGCTGTCCAAGGAATCATCTGCATTCCGCTCACTTGAAAAGGCCGGGGAGGAAAGCACGGAGCTGTTTTCTTCCGTTCTGAACAGTCTGAGCGCCAGCTTCAACGAAGCGGCATACTCGACCTTATATTTTAATTTGGACAATCCTGTCATTGAACGGGTATGTTCTGCAAACCATCCGGCTATGGTCCCGATTGCGGTAGAAATGCTGTATGCCAACGCGCTGATGATGGGCCACTATCCCATGAACCGTCAGGAGCTTGCCGTGCTCAATCAGGGCATCGTCCGGTTTATTGACTGGGGGTTGTCCGCGGGTTCCGGGAATGGAGAAGCCTCCGTATGAATCGTGACTTGGAACGGCTGATGATGGAAGCATCGAAGCTGCCGGACGGGGAAGCCAGGCTGGGGGTGCTGGAAGAGGCCGCAAGGCTGGCTGATATAACCAATCATGCCGAGCTTGGCTATGAGGCGTGTTCCGAAATGGTGGAGCTCGCATGTAAGCAAGGCTTCCCGATGAAAGCCATCACAGCCTTTTCCCGGCTGCTCGGACAATATGACAAACAGCCGGAGCTGTATGACAGCGATGAGCTTTTGTGGAGATACAAATGGATTGTGGGCAAGCTGCTGTGCTTCCCGGAAATATCGCGTGAGCAAGTAGAAGGACTTCTGGAGGATTTGCACAGACGCTGCGTCAAACAGGGGTACAGCGCCCGAACCTATTATTACTACCGCTTTGGGATGGCTGTCCTGTATAAAGACAAAGAGGAGGCGGGCCGCTGCCTCCCGCTGTTCCGGAGTCTGGACACGGACAAGATGAGCGATTGTACGGCCTGCGAGCAAAATACGCTGGTTCTTTATTATGCCATGCTGGAGGATGATGTAGGGCTGCTGAAGGCTGCTGATCCGATCCTGACCGGACGAATGAGCTGTGCTGAGGTGCCGAACTTGACGCTGTCCAAGGTGCTGCTTCCGCTTTATCGGCTGGGACAGGCAGGAAAAGCGCAGCACTATCATCGTCAAGGATATCCGTTAGTAATGAACAACCGTTATTATTTAAGCAATGTCTCGGAGCATATGGGGTTTCTGGCATTGACCAGCCCGCTAAAGGGTGTAGAGCTGTTCGAGCGGCATCTCCCGCAAACCTTTGATCATGAGGACCCGTTGGATAATCTGAGATTCCATTTGTATGCGGCTCTGTTGATGAAGAAGCTGGCGGAAAAGCAGATACAACGCCAGCTACGCCTGCCGGCGGCATTTGCAGGCAAAGAGGATGCGGCGGATGTTGAGAAGCTGGGGAAACGTTTTGCCAGGCTTGCACAGGCTGCAGCGGATCAATTTGACCGCCGCAACGGCAATCCTTATTATTCCACGCTCGTACAATCCACGCTTACCTATTGAGAACGGCTTCAGCCTTTTTTTGCTACTAAAGCAATAAATTTCGTTGGCTATACACACCTGCTGATGGATCTCATACACAGCCCAGTCCTTCGAAGAGGACGCTGAAGCTGTTGAACCGTTATCGGCAAAGACAGGAGGAATGAGCATGAGCTTGGATTTTGAAGAATTGATGGACGAGGCATACGCTCTGCCCAACGGTGCGGCCAAGATTGCGTTATTAGAGGAAGCAGCCCGGCTGGCTGATTCCGGGAATGATATTGAGCAGGGCTATGAAGCGCGCACCCAAATTGTGGAGGCGGCCAGCTTCGGCGGGTTTCCGATGAAGGCGATTGTGGCCTTTTCCTGGCAGCTTGGCCAATTCGACAAGCAGCCGGACCTGTACGACAGCTACGATTTGCTGTGGTCTTACAAATGGATTTTGGGGAAGGTGTGCAACTTCCCGGAAATTTCCTTGCAGCAGATTGAAAATTTGCTGGAAGACCTGCGCAAACGATACCGTGAAGCCGGCTACAGCGATCGCACCTATTACTATTACCGCTTCCGGATCGCCATGGATTTGGGAGACGGGGCAGCCGCCGGCAAGTATTTTGCTCTGTTTTCCGAGATGGAACGGGATTTGATGAGTGACTGCCGGGCATGCGAGCAGCAGCAGATTTACCATTATTACGTGATGATTGGTGAGGATGAGCGGGCGTTGAAGGCGGCTGAGCCGATTCTTGCCGGACAGATGAAGTGTGCGGAAATTCCTCATATTACATTGGCCGAGGTTCTGGCTCCGCTGTACCGTCTGGGACGGACGGAGGAAGCCATTGCACACCAGCGTAAAGGCTACCGGCTGATCAAGGGCAACCGGGATTTTCTGAATAATATTGGTGGGCATATTCATTTTTTGGCTCAGACAGATCCACTAAAGGGCCTTGAGGTGTTCGAGCAGCACGTTGCCCAGACCCTTGATCATGAAGACCCGTGTGACAAAATGATGTTTTATGCCTATTCGGCGGGCCTGTTCCGCCGTCTGGCCGAAAACGGTCAAGTCAAGCAGCAGCCAAGACTGCCCGAGGCGTTCCCTTATCTGGAGGATGCCGCCGATTTCCGGCGCCTGTCCGGGCGATTCGAACAGCTGGCTAGAACGGCTGCGGACCAGTATGACCGCCGCAACGGCAACAGCTATTATTCCACGCTGGTTAGCGCTGCGGTGTAACACATCACAATGAAAGGGCGGCAGAGGACTGCCGCCTTGTTTCCGTCCAGACATCCCTTCAACATGCAAGGCGAGGAGAATCGAACAATACAATAGGCTTGGGGAGGGAGCTAATTATTTGGCGCAGCCCCCTCCCAGCGCTTCAGGCGCTGACTGGCAATGATTGCAGCAAGCAGCAAATCCTTATGCAAATACTTGAAATTTTAACTCGTCATCAGGTCACTGTCATTTTCGAGCCGTCCGTTTCCCTGTAAATCTATAGTGATTGTGCATGTCCGAGAAAGGAGCCTGCGATGAAGCGGATAATGATTATCGGTTCCGGCGGTTCGGGAAAATCGACGTTCGCCCGCAAACTGGGAGCGCTTACGGGAATTCCGGTTTATCATCTGGATGCTCTGCACTGGAAGCCGGGCTGGGTGCCGACCGCAAACGATGAGCGGGATTTGCTCATGAATGGCCTAGTGGAGCGGGAGACCTGGATTATCGACGGCAACTACAGCCGGACGATGAATGGTCATTTTTGGCATTTATTCAGGGATTTACAAAAGCTCCTTTGCTGAATTGGCTTTTAATTGGAAGGATTGCTATGATATCAATTTATATCGTCCTGGTATCCGCGCGATACTCATCAAGTTTGGTTTGACAAAAGGGCGGGATTGTTCCCAGCCGGGCCAAGTGATGCGTATGACTGCCAGCGCAACCATGATCGATTCATTACGTCTTAAAGAGTATGAATACATTTGTTGTTGGAGTGGACTCATCTGGAAAGGATGAACAGCCATGCAGGCTTTATCTGACCGGGCTGCTGAAATGCTTAGCAGAGGGAGGACGATTGCCCAGCCCAAGCAAGCCGATGAAATTGTACAGCTTCTTAATCGGCACGGATATCCGTACAACGAGAGCTTTATCCGGTATCAGCAGCGTTTTGGCGGAATCAAATACCGCCCGCGGGGATTGTATCACGGCATGGAACACCAAGGGGTCGACCTTGTAGCGTTTGAATATGATCCTCGAAACGGCTATGTCATGGAAGCGGAGGAAATTGAAGGCCGGTGGTATTATACTTGTGCAGATTATAGTTATTCCCACTTGTTTTATGCGATAGTGATGGATAGTGAGGGCCGGATTTATGTCAGGCCGTATGATAGAGACGATCGTCCGATTCTCGTCGCACAGTCGATCGAAACATTTGTGGAACGTGATGCGGTACAGGACGATTTTTATTTGAGGCGGGAGAATTGGTTGGCGGCCCGGTTCCATGCGGACCGGCTGGAGATATGGAAAAACGACAGCAGGCTTGGCCTTCAACTGATAGCGGAGGCAAGCGACAGCTGCACAACTTGGTGGCGTGGTCTGGACGGCCATGTTTTTGTTGAATGTCATGCTTTGGAACGGCTGGGGTTCTTTAATCAGGTTTATGCTGCATCGACCAAAGTGCTGAAGCAGCTGCAGCTGCCCGCAGGAGGTTGAACGGACATGCGGATACTGGATATTCAACCGGAGCCGCTGGAACGCTTCACGTATTGGACAGTATCCAGCGGGGATGGCATAATCGAGGCGCAGCTTCCGGTATATGCGGGGCATATCGCAGGATTGCCCGATTCCACAGATGCGCTTATTGTAACCTCTGATTTACAAGGAATGATGAGCATCGGGCAATCATGATTTGCTGGGCACGGATAAGCAGCAGAAGCTAAGCCAGCAAACGAATCTTTGTTTTATTGACAGCCCGGGTATTCGTGAATTTGCCGGCGTACGCTGGGGCGGTCTGGGAGGAATTATAGGCAGACCGGATAAGCCGAGCCGGATGACGGAAACGGAATTTTTGCGTAGGCTTCGCAAGCTCGCGGAGCACGAGCCGCAGGGGCTGCTAATGCATCAGAGCCCGGATGTGCCTGAGCTAGGCTGTGAAGGGAGTGCGGACATTCGCAGAACACTGGAGCTGGGGCCGCCAGGGCTTGTTTTTTGCGGGCATTCTCACTGGGACAATCCGCTGGCAGAGCTGGCGAACGGAACGCAGGTGCTGAATGTGGACGCGAAGGTTTGTATTTTGACAAGACCTTTATTTTAAAAGTCAAATGTAGAATGAAGAAAAGTGGATGAAACCGAAGTGGAGCCTGACCTCCACCACGGTTCAAATGGCAGAAGGAGTGGAGTCGCATGAGTGAATTTACAGCAGGTATTTTGTTTCGGAATACGAAATTAAAGTCCGTTCAAGCCGCTGTCCAGCCGCTTTCGGAGGATTTTCGGACAGGCAGCTTGAATGAGGATTGGGGCGTCATTCTGCTTAAGGATGAATACTTGGAGAGCCCGGAAACGGTGGAGACTGTTAAAAAGCTGTCTGAAGCCGCGCCGCTTCTTCATTTTCATAATGCGGAGGATCACGGCTGGGGTTATACGATTTTCAACGAGGGCCGGATTACAGCCTCCCTTTATTTGAGCTATGAAATGGAGGACCGTTTTTTCCTGGATCTGGCGCAGCAGAAGTACCCTGATCGCAATCCGCATCAGCTCGGGGAAGACATAACCGTGCAGCTTTGCGAGGAAATTAAAGCCATGCCGGAATACCAGGAGCAGTTCACCCGTCAATTCAAGTCGCTTCATCTGGATCAGTTCCGTTTATTTCAGGTGGACGTGGACGATCTGGAGGGAATTTTTGATTTGGAATACATTGATCAGCTGGAATATAGCCAGGATCTGGTCGAGGAGTTTAAAGGAATCGTAGAAATCCAAGAAATGACCTGGATTAATTTTGAGACGGACCTGGACAATCAATAGCAAGGGAGGACGGCATCCATGGAGAAAAAAGGATTTGTTTCTTTGTGGCTGGGAACGGCGGGGAGTGAAGAGGAGCTTGAAGCGTATGTGACAGCCCCTTACGACGAGGAGGGGGATGCTTTGGACTCCCCCTTCATGGCGGACTTCGGTATTGAAGACGAGGATGAGGATTTCAGAGAAATCCAGCTTCTGGAGCAGGCTGCTCAGGAGATAGCGGTTATCCTGTCCGGCCACTCCTACGATGACGTCATCATTCCCCGCTTTCAGGAGCTGTCTGGCCCCGTTCTGAATGAAGCGGTGAATGCGGTTATTTTACTGTACAACTTTGCCTATTCCGGTCAGGCTGGGCGCACGGCTTCGGGCATGACCTTTATTGGTACAGCGAGCTATGAGGACAAGTGAAGAGGGGCAGAACGATATGGAACAGCAAATTACATTGATGAAAGAGAAGCTGGACTGCCTTCGGGCCCGATTTGCGGATTTACAGCTAATGGACGTGGAAGAAAACGTGCCGGAGGATATGCGGGTCGGCAGTGTGAATGAGGATGGCTGGGTAGAGTGGCGGTTCATTGACTCCACGATTACTGAGGAGGAAATACAGGCGCTTGAGCGCCGGTTCGAAGTTGAGCTTCCCCCATTGTTCCGGGCGTTCCTGAGGACCTATCATTTCACCGAGCTTGGATTCCAAAATGTGGAGCTGGACGGTGAATATCTTGGGGACTGCCGCTTTATTTCCATGCCCTCGATGTCATCCGGTAATCGGCTGGAGGATCTGGAATATCAAATTCAGTGCTGGGAGCCGCTGCTTGCGGCGGGCTATATTCCGTTTGCCGAATGCGAGGACCAGCAAGGGCCCGTCTGCTTTGATACGCTGGGAAGAAATAGCTCCGGCGACTGCCCGGTGGTATGGTTTTTACACGATGATTTGCATGATTTGGGTGAGGAGAAGTGCAAGACAAGAGAAAATTTGCTCCCGTATGTAAATCAATTATTTGATTCGTTTGAAAACATGGTGACCGTGCTGTGCAGTGAACCGAGCGCTCAATAGAAATAGGCTCAAACGAAAAGGGATTTTGCCATCCGAAAACTCGCAGTGCCGAAACAGATGCCTTGGATTAAAAATAGTTATGATGAGCGGGAGAAGTGGGCGATGAACGGGCTGACACCAACGACTAGAAATATTCTTGCCCAGGCTGGCTGGCGCCCGGATCGGAGTGCGGAGCATACGGCAGCGGCTTGCCGTTTTTTAGAAGCCAAGGGCTATGAGGTGTTCCCCTGCGTCAAGGAGGCGCTTCACGAGCTGGGCGGTATGGAGATTCAATTTGAGCGTAACGGGAGCCGGGAATCCTTCTATATAAATCCGGAGGAAGCCTATGGGGATTATTATGATCAAGAGGATTTCCAAGATTTGGAGCGAAGGCTTGATGAACGTATTATTCTCATAGGGCATGTCTTCCGCAGGAATGCGCTGATGTTCATGTCCGAATCCGGCAAAGTCTACGGTTATATGGACGACTATTATACCTGGATATTGGGAGATCATCTTGCGGACGCCTTAAACAATCTGTGTGATACATATAACGTAAAGCTTATTCATGACTTGTAGAACCAAGTGCCGAGTGGGGTAAAGTGGAAAATCCGCAGCCGATGAGTAGGTGCCTCCGTGTATCGTTTATTGGCCGGATCAGCTTGCTTACCGGATGGAACAGATGGTGGAGATTGCTGCTTATCACGGCCTGTATGAGCTTCATTTTCCATTTGCAGTCCCTGATATTCGTACGGAGTATCTTGTCGAGCATCAGGCGGATGGAACAGCGAAGGTCAGAAAAACAGAAACCGCTTGCTGAGGTGCCGTCAGCAGTTTATAGTCTTTTAGGCCCCTGCATTTTACCTGAATTTAGGTGATTTGAAGGTGGTTTTTGGTTGTGCCGTCAGTATACCATTAAAAGCAAAGTCTACTATTTCGTCAAGGAGGAATAACGATGTCCGAAGTCAAGCTGTCTGTAAGTTATGATCAATACGAGGAAGGCGTGACGATAGCAAGCTTAATTGAGCAGCTGTCCGGCCAGCCGCAAAGCCAAGAGCTGGAGAGTCTCATTATTGGGGATTGGGGCGGTTCCTACGAAAATGATTCCAGCCAAGCGGTAGAGGCGCTTGTGCGGTTGAAGGACTGTTTTCCGCAGCTGCGCCGGCTCTTTATCGGCGATATGAGCTTCGAGGAATGTGAAGTGTCGTGGATTATGCAGTCTAATCTAGCACCGCTGCTGACCGCATACCCGGAGCTTACAGCCCTGACGATCAAGGGCAGCGGCGGCCTGGAGCTGGACCCTGCAAACCATGAGAAGCTGGAGGAGCTGACCATTATTTGCGGCGGCCTCGGCAAAACGGTGCTTGCCAGCATCGAGCAGGCCCGTCTTCCCCGCTTGAAAAAGCTGGAGCTGTATCTCGGCGTGGATGAGTACGGGTTCGATGCGGATCTGGAGGATGTGCTGCGGCTGATAGAGCCGGGCAAATTTCCGGAGCTTACATATCTTGGGCTGAAGGACAGCGAAATCCAGGATGAAATTGCAGCGGCGCTGGCGAATGCGCCGATTCTGGACCAGCTGCACACGCTGGACTTATCGATGGGCACGCTGTCTGACGAAGGAGCCGAAGCCCTGATTTCCAGCGAACGGGTCCAAAGGCTGCAGCGGCTGGATTTAAGCTATCATTATATGTCGGAGGAAATGATGAACCGCTGGAGACAGACGGGACTCAACGTGGATATGAGCGAGGAGCAGGGAACGGACGACGATTTCCGGTATCCGGCATTAACAGAATAAGGATGGAGCAGCTTATCTTAATCGGTAATCCGGATAACCGCCGCACGGTACGGCTTCAAGAAGCGAGGAAGCGTCTTGGCTTGCCGCCGGCCTACGTGCTTTCCTATCTTGAGCTGCTTCGCGGCGATCAAACTCTCGCCGGTGCCGCAGAACCATTCAAAGGGGCCGGCCGGCCCCTTTTGCTGAGGCTTGATGCGCCGGGAGAGCATTTTGAGGTGGAGCGCCTTCTTATCGCACTGGGCGCGCCGGATGCTCCCGAGGAGCAGCGGGATGACGGACTGCTCCCATTCGGGTATCGAAGTGACCCTCAGCCGATGTCGGTTCGTACAGCCTTAGCGCTTCAGGAGCAGCATGGCCGTCTCTACCATCCATCGCAGTGGTTCCGCGGCTACGGCCGGCTGCTGGCCCGTCTGGAGCGTGAAGCCGGTCAGCTGTGGCCGGCAGCGCGGTGGATGAACATGCCGTCGGATGTTATCGGCATGTTCGACAAACGGCACACGCACCGCGTGTTGTCTGGAGCGGGAGTGCCTGTTCCGCGGCTGCTGTCGTTCGCCGAAGCGATTCCGGATTATGAGGAGCTCCGGGAAACGATGCACCGTAAGCGGCTGTACCGCGTATTCGTGAAGCTGGCCTCAGGTTCCGGAGCATGCGGTGTCATCGCTTATCAAATCAACCCCGCCACGGATGCGGAGCTTGCAATTACGACCATCGGCTTCGAAAATTATGTGGCCCGGCCTCCGTTATATTACAATGCGATCAAGCCGCGCCGCTATACCGAGCGAAAAACGATTCGGCAGCTTATCAACTGGGTGCTCCAGCACGGAGCGCACGTCGAGCAATGGGTAGCGAAGGCATCCTATGGGGAACGCACCTTTGATATCCGGCAGCTTGTAGTGGGTGGTGAAGCCTGTCACAGCACAGCCCGGCTAAGCCGGACGCCGATTACAAACCTCCACTTGCGGAGCGAGCGAATGAGCCTCGATGACGTTGGCTTGTCCGCAGAAATTCAGGCAGCAGTCCGGACTTGCGCGGAGCGAGCAGTGTCCGCTTTTTCCCACTCCTCCGTGGCCGGTGTCGATGTTTTGCTCAGCAGCGGAACATACGCCCCCTGCGTGGTGGACGTGAATCCGTTTGGAGACCTGCTGTATCATGTTTCCTATGAAGGCGCCGATACGTATGAATGGGAAACCAGGCGCCTCGGGGGAATCCCTGTCCTTCAGGGCGATCTCAGTATGGATAGCGCTGCGCCGGACAGGAAGGAGCAGCTGCTGTGATAAATATGAATCAAATCGTGGGCAGTCATGACATCCTCATGATAACACTGGACACCCTGCGTTACGATGCCGCCGTGCTCGAACAGGATAACTGCCCGAATTTGTGCGGCAGCGGGCCATGGGAGAAGCGCCATACACCCGGCAGCTTCACTTATGCGGCGCACCACGCGTTTTTCGGCGGTTTTTTGCCGACGCCCGCCACAACGGACAAGTCCGGGCATGTGCGGCTGTTCCACTCCAAGCATACCGGCTTGAAGACGCATCCGAACACTTGGCTGTTCGACACGCCCGATATGGTGTCCGGGCTGGAGTCGGAAGGCTACCGGACCATCTGTATCGGAGGCGTTATCTTTTTCACCAAAAAGGTTCCGCTTGCCCGTGTACTGCCCGGATACTTTCAAAAAAGCTACTGGCGGATGACCTTCGGGGTAACTCATCCGCGGTCGACAGAGCATCAGGTTGATCACGCTCTGAAGCTGCTGAACGATATCAGCCAGGAGGAACGGCTGTTTTTGTTTCTGAATGTGTCGGCGATTCACGGCCCGAACCACTACTTCGTGCCCGGGGCGAAAAAGGATTCTGTTGAGACACAGCGGGCTGCGCTGCGTTATGTGGACGGACAGCTTGGCCGTCTGTTTGAAGCATTCAGAGCGCGCAAGCGGCCTGTATTTTGCATGGCGTTCTCCGATCACGGCACAGCCTATGGAGAGGACGGCTATGACGGACACCGCCTTGCGCATGAAGTGGTATGGAACGTGCCGTATCGCGAATTTATAGTCTAGATTTTACCGGAAAGGTTGTGTTTGCTGATGACGCATTCTCTTGGTTCTGCTATCACGGATGAGGCAGCCATCGGCAGCTGGAAGGAACAGCTGAAACTAGACCCGTACCGGTCGTATTTGTATTCGTACCCGCACAAAACGGCGTACCGGGAGCTGGACCCGGTACGGCCCTTGGCGGAGCTATGGCACGGGGAAGCGGCGGAAACCTTTTTCCTGTATATGCACATCCCGTTTTGCGGGGCCCGCTGCGGCTTCTGCAATTTGTTTACCCTGCCCGACAAGCGCTCGGACGTGCATAAGCAGTATGTCGATGCGCTAGAACGTCAGGCCGTACAATGGGCGCCCCACGTCGGACGTAAACCGTTCGCCCGCTTTGCGATAGGGGGAGGCACGCCGACATTGCTGGAGGCGCCGCTGCTGGACCGGCTGTTCCGAATCGCGGAGGACGTGATGGGGCTGGACCCGGCACAGGCATCCATTTCCGTGGAGGCTTCGCCGGAAACCGTAACCCCCGAACGGCTGTATATTCTTCAGAAGCGCCGGGTGGATCGGGTCAGCATGGGAATTCAAAGCTTTGTTGAAGCGGAGGCCTCTGCCATATACCGCCCGCAGAAGCCGCTGGAGGTCGAGCGGGCGCTCGATTTGCTTAAACAATACGATTTTCCTGTGCTGAATCTGGATCTGATTTACGGACTGCCCGGGCAATCGGTGGATTCTTGGCTGTATTCGCTCCAGTGCGCGCTTTCCTTTGAGCCGGAGGAAATATTCATTTATCCGTTGTATACCCGGGAGCATACGATCGTGAAGCCGGAGGAAGTGCGCAGTAGCGGCGAGGATACCCGCATGGCCTGTTATGCTGCCGCCCGTAATCATTTGCTGGCCAGAGGCTACAAGCAGTATTCCATGCGCAGGTTTGCCAGGGAGAATGCCGCTTCCGGCAAGAGCCTGCTGCCTTACGGCTGTCAGGAGGAAGGAATGGTCGGTCTCGGCTGCGGGGCCCGCTCGTATACGCGCAGTGTGCACTATGCGACCCGCTATGGTGTCAGCAGACAGGCGACAGAAAGCATTATTGCCGACTTCGTTGCCGCTGAGCGGCATGACCTTGCCGGGTATGGATTTGTTCTGAACGAAGAGGAGCAGAAGCGGCGGTTTATTTTGAAGGCGATATTGCACTGGGAGGGCTTAGAGCTCTCTGCGTATACAGACCGGTTCGGAAGCGGCGCCCTTGACGATTTCCCTGAGCTGAATTTACTGCTTGAGTCTGGTATGGCAGAACGTCCGCCCGGGGTGCTTCGGCTTACCGAGGAGGGTCTCGCATACTCCGATGCCATCGGGGACTGGTTCATTTCGGCGGAGGTGCGCAAGCGGATGGAAGGGTTCGTGCTCCGATGAAGGCAACGCTGTACTACCGCGGAAGCTTGTCTTCCTGTAATTATGATTGCCCGTACTGTCCGTTCAGCAAAAACAAAGACAGCGCGCAGACGCTGGCCAAGGATCGGGCGCAGGTGAATGCTTTTGTCGGCTGGGTGCGTGATCAGGCCGCTATCGGCCATCGGCTCTCCGTGTTTTTCAATCCGTACGGCGAGGGCTTGACGCACCGCTGGTACTGGCAGGCGATGACGGAGCTGTCACACATGGAGCACGTGGAAAAGGTTGTCATTCAAACGAATCTGTCCGCCCGGCTCGATTGGACCGAAGCGCTTAACCGGGAGAAGGCCGCCTTCTGGGCAACCTATCATCCGGGGCAAACGACGGAAGCGGCGTTCTTGGTCCAGTGTCTATCACTGCATCGCCGAAGCATACCATTCAGTGTAGGATCCGTCGGGGTAAAAGGGGCATTTGAAGCTATCGCCTCGCTGCGGGCTGCGCTGCCGAAGGATGTATATATGTGGGTGAATGCGTTCAAAGATAAAGCCGATTATTATTCGGATCGGGATCGCGCTTTTTTACAAGGCCTTGATCCGCACTTTGAACGCAATGTACACGATTACGAAAGCGCAGGCAGAAGCTGCCGTGCGGGAGAGCATGTTTTTTATGTGCAGGGTCCGGGTCTGGTTAAACGCTGCTATAAGGACCGCCAGGTTATCGGGCATTTGTACCGTGACGGGCTGGAGGCGCTTTCGAAGCCAAGGCCCTGCAGAATGACGTGCTGTGATTGCTATATTGGCTATATTCATATGCCGGAGCTGCAGCTGGCGCAGGTGTATGGGGACAGATTGCTGGAGCGGATCGCGTCTTCTCCCCAATAACATCAGGAATAAGCACCCTGTACGCTTGATTTTATCGCGTGTAGGTCGAACGGACTAAGAGTCCCGGAGTCCAAGAGACTAGGAATGAAGAGGTAATGTTTGACAAAGATGAGCTAAAACGACGTTCGGCTTGAAGCCGGGGGTCGTTTTATTGTATGCGGCTTACAATCCGCAATTCAGGTTCACCTGACCAATGTACTCCCGCTTTGTAAACCAGTCGGGGCCTCTCTTTGCGCAGGAAAATGAATGATAAGGATGTATAGAATTTGTATAGAAGAATTTGATATGCTAGAGGCTGGAAACGATACGACATCGTTCGACAAACATCAATTAATTAGCTAAAAAGTCCTAAAAATGACATGCGGGAGAGCGGCTGGGAGTAGGCGAGTGTCAACGAGTTTGATATAATGAAGCTGCAAGTATTCGAAAAAGATGTAGGAACTTGCAAATTTGACAAGAAATTGGAGAATGAACACCACATTGAGAAAATCGAGGAAATCGAGAATATCGCGGGAAACGACGATGCATAGGAGGGTGTCGGCCAACGAGGCGATGGCCCGATTGAGTCAGGTGATGAGCGTCAGGCAGCTGGTTATACTTGGTACGACGATTGCCGCCGCCGTCATCATCATCTCGATATTGTTCGTGCGACCGCTTATCGGCATGGCTGACAACGGTGATTTTTTCAGAGAGATTCATAATATGGGATTATACTATTTGACCGACAATTTCGATGACCGTCATTTTAGCTATTTTAATAAGGATTTCGGCATCAGGCAATATCCGTACGATCAGAATACGCTTTTTATTTCCTCTCTGTCTTTGTTGATTCGGATGGGGTTGACACTGGATTTGTGGTTCACCCCTGATAACTTGTTTGATATCCGGATGCTCGCTGTCATCTACGTCATTGTATTTCTCGCCGCCTTCTATATGCTGTTAAAGCAGGCTTCCGAGTATTTGAAGCTGCCGATTCTTATTCTGGCCTGCATGGCCGGGATCTCTGTTTTCGGTGATGTCGGCTACGTTGCTTACTTTAACTCCTTTTACGGGGAGCCTGCATCCTACGTATTTTTGCTGCTGATGCTGGCGCTCGTGTTCCGAATGCTGCAGAAACAAACCCCATCGATTCCTGATTTTATCCTTTTTATGGTATCTGCGACACTGTTTATCAGCGCCAAGCAGCAGAACGCCCCGATGGGTGTGTTTCTTGTTTTTCTGTGTGTCCGGTTCATGTTTCTCCGTCAGGATAAGCGGTGGAAGATTGCTGTGATTACTTTAACGGCTTGTCTTGTTGCGTCGGCCGCCCTTATTTACGGGTCCATGACGGACGATATTAAGCATATCAACCAGTATCATGCGGTTACGAGGGGGATTCTGGAAAACTCGACAAACCCGGAGCGGGATTTGGAGGAGCTTGGTCTTGACCCGAAATTCTCGATCCTGGCCGGAACGACCTATTACGATCAATATGTGATGGAGCATACGGAATCGAAGCTGCTGAACGAGGAGTTTTATAGCAAATACGGCTATGGCACAATCATCAAGTATTATGTGCTTCATCCTGACCGGGCCTTTGAGAAGCTGGATTTGGCCGCAAAGCATGCGTATGCGATCCGCCCGGAGGTCATTGGCAACTATGAGAAGTCGGCAGGGCTCTCCCCTGGTCAGAAGACGACTATCTTCTCCCTCTGGAGCAGCGTGAAGCTCTTCATATTCCCTGAGAACTTCCGGTTTATTCTGCTGTTTTATGCAGTCTATTACGGCGGGCTGACCAAGCTTTATATCACCCGTTTCAGAAAAGGAGAGGCAAGGGGGATGATGGGGCTGGAGGTTCTCGCCTCTATCGGGCTTATCGGGCTTTCCCAGCTGGCGGTTTCATTCCTTGGCGCGGGGGATGCCGATCTGGCCAAGCATTTGTTTTTATTTAATGTCAGCTTTGATCTGATGTTTGTGGCCATGCTGGTTTACGGGTTGAATCAACTGTATGTCAAACTGGATATCGCACAAAAGGTAGGTGTATTTCGTTGGAAGCAAAAAAGATCGATATCTGGGTAATCGCACTAACCGTCTTATTGTACGGAGTCGTGAATTTGTTTATTTTGCTGCCGAAGGATTACTTTTTTGAAAATATGATTATGCTGAGCATGCTGTTTGCCATCGGCGTGTTATCGTATTTTTCCGGCATTGTTATTGCCCTGGGCATGGCGGCCGTCGCGATCTTCTTCTACGGCAGTTACGTCATGTACGGCAATGTGGTGCTTGGAAACGGTGTAGAATCCCATGTGTACTACTGGATGGTGCTGCTTCCAGCCATTGCTGTTATTGCTGCGACGATCGGCGGTAAGATCCGGGTCATGCAGGATGAGAACATGAAGATGAAGCAGGAATACTCCGATTACGTCACGGTGGATCAAAATACCGGACTGGATAATGTGAAGGTGTTCTACGGTGTGCTGAACCAGTACATGGGCTTATCCCGTCGTTACAAGCTGCCGCTTAGCCTGATGATGGTCAACGTGATGTATTTCGACGACATCCGCGGTATTGTCGGACAGGAACGGATGAGAGATCTGCTGAAATCAATCGGCAAGCAGATTGTCAACTGCACCCGGACTGAGGATTGCAGTTATATGCTGGAGGACGGACGTACCTTTGCCGTCGTGCTGGTTGGCGATGTTGAGGGGGCCCAGGTCGTCAAAAAACGCTTGAAAGAAAGCATCCGGCAGATGAATCTGGACAATGCCGTGAAATCGGTGGCCATTAAGCTGGAGCTTAGAATCGGGATCGCTCAATACACCGAAGAAATTCAAGATGTAATTGGAATGCGCAAAGCGGC
Organism: Paenibacillus sp. y28; assembly: GCF_037137075.1. Taxonomy (NCBI): domain Bacteria; kingdom Bacillati; phylum Bacillota; class Bacilli; order Caryophanales; family Paenibacillaceae; genus Paenibacillus; species Paenibacillus sp. y28. Next base: position 401,772 of record NZ_JBBBNV010000001.1, on the reverse strand, counting down.
GGAGAAGGACATGGAATATGACGTTTAGCCCGTTCCAGGCCAAAATCATTTCGATCCTTCTTGTTTTGGCTGTGCTGCTTCCATCAACCGGCAGCGCATTTTATGTTGTGCCTGATTCGCCGGTCAGCCCCGCAGCAGTCCCGCAGACGGAACGCTCCGCTGTTCTGCTGTACGGCAGCTTTGATCGTCCCAAGGAAAGCCGAACCGAACTGATGGCGCTTTACAGCCTGCTTCGCTCCTATTGCAATAAAGTGAGCTTTGTCCAAATCGATCATTACAAGAACGGGCTGCTGAATGACGCACAGGTCGTGGTTATAGCAGGGGCCGGCCAGTCACAGGTTCAGGCATCGCTCGGACAGGACCTCCAGAGCTTTGCGGGCACGCTGATTTGGATCGGCGGAGGTATTGAGCGCTATGCTGCCTATGGTCTGACCGGCGGCTTTCAGGTAAACGGCTATACAGATGCAATAGCCAAAATGGTATATCCGCTGCAAGCCGCCGCTGATGAAGTATCCGTTCTGACCGGATCGACCGGGCAGCTGCCGAAGCTGGCGGTTACAAATGAGCAGTCTGCCCGGGCATGGGGAAGCATGACCGACGGCATCGATCGCTTTGCGTATGCTGTACAGAGCGGAAACCGCTGGGTAGTCGCCAAGCTGGGCAGCACAGGCCCGGACAATCCTATATTCCGCGATTTGCTTGGCCGCATATTCGGTCATGTCCCGGAACGGCTGCCTCAAGCATATGTCAAGCTTAATGAGGTCAGCCCGCTGATGGATTTGGACAAGCTGGAGGAGCTGGCCGGATGGCTGAATGAGCAGGGAGTGCCGTTCATTGTGGAGCTCCGTCCGGTGTTTTTCAATACCGAATACAAGGCCATGCTGCGTTACTTCAAGACGGTCCGGCAGCTTCAGAAGCTCGGCGGCACGCCGGTGCTCGGCAATCTGGAGGGCTGGAATCCGCCGGACGAGTGGAGCTCCTACGTGGAGGGCTACAAGCCCGCAGGGGAGGAAGGGTTGATGAATCCCGCGAAGCTGATGGATGCTTCGATGCGGGCGTACCTCCAAAATAATATATACCCGCTCGGATTTTCCGGGCTTCCGGATGCATTATTCGACCCCGCCTTGTCCCGGGCGACCGCTTATTTCTCTACTTTTGTGCAGAATGGCGCTTGGCAAAGCTACTCCCGCGATGTGGGGCCGGATAAGGCCTGGACAGGGACCTATATTCCCGAATTGCTTCCGGTTACCGCCGGTACAGGCACGGAACAGCCAGAGACGTCATTTCCGGCTCTGGACCGGGCGGAAAGCACACCGGTATTAAGCTTCGACAGCACGAAGGATCAGAGGCTGCTTCAAGAAACCGTGCTGCGTCTGAAGCAGACCGGGGTTACCTTTAAAGATTTGCGCACGCTGGACAGCCATGTGTCATTCGGAGATATTGAGGTGGCTGCCCGGAACGGAATCGTTACCGTCAATGGCAAAAGGCTGAGCTGGCTGGACGGCACAGTAAGCCGGGACACTGAAGCTGAGGATGACAGCAGCACCGAAGCCGAAGCCGAGCTGACCGGTGTGAACAAACGGATTAAACAGACGATGGTGTTTGTCCTGGTGCTGGCAGGGGGCTTCGTCGGCCTGTTCCTCGTGGCATTCATTGCAGGCAAGAGAATCGACAGAAAGAAGCATTTGAGGTGAGCGGAATGGCTGAACAGCTTGGAATTGTGGATTACTTGTTCCTTTACTGCATGATTTGTATCTGGGTGATGCTGTTTGTAAACATTGTGCTGACGGTTGGCGGGTATGTGTATTATCTCAAGACGCTGAAAATGAATCTGGACGACCCAATCGAGCACTATCCTTCTGTTTCCATTCTCATTCCCGCCCATAATGAAGAGAAGGTCATTGAGCAGACCGTAACGGCGCTTATTGCGCTTGATTATCCGCAGGACAAGCTGGAGATTATCGTCATTAACGATAATTCCTCCGACAAGACGGGAGAAATTTTGGCCAAGGTGCAAAGGAAGCATCCAGGCTTTAACCTTACGGTGATTACAACAGATAAGGTTACGGGCGGAAAGGGCAAATCCAATGCACTCAACATCGGCATCCAGTCCAGCAAAGGAGAGCTGATCGCTGTTTATGACGCGGATAACACGCCTGAGCGGACGGCCCTGAAATACTTGGTGCACACGCTGGCCCGGGATGCTTCGCTTGGCGCGGTCATCGGCAAGTTCCGGACCCGGAACAAGAACAAAAATCTGTTGACCAAGTTTATTAATATCGAGACGTTAGGCTTTCAGTGGATGGTACAAGCCGGGCGCTGGCAAATGTTTAATCTGTGCACTATTCCCGGCACCAACTTTATCGTGAGAAGAAGCATCATCGACGAAATGGGCGGCTGGGATACCAAGGCCATTGCCGAGGATACGGAAATCAGCTTCCGAATCTATCGGCTCGGGTACAGAATCAGATACATGCCGCTATCGGTTACGTGGGAGCAGGAGCCGGAGTCTATCCCGGTCTGGATTCGGCAGCGCAGCAGATGGGTGAAGGGCAACGTCTACGTGCTCGTCAAAAATTTCAAGCTGCTGTTTTCCCGGGATTCGAAGCACATCCGCTTTGATTTGCTGTATTTCTCATCGGTGTACTTTTTGTTCTTAAGCTCCGCTATTTTGTCCGATGCGATTTTCATTTTGGGAATTTGCAACCTGATTGAATATAAAGTGGCCGGCAACACGGCGCTGCTGTGGGTGATGGCGTATCTGGTATTCGTTCTGGAGATGGCAATCGCCCTAAGCATGGAAAAAGGGGAAAGCAACCCGAGAAATATACTGCTGGTCGGTCTGATGTATTTTACCTACTGCCAGCTTTGGCTCCTGGTTGCCTTGAAGGGCGTATGGCAATACGCCAGAGACAGTATTTTGGGCCTGGAAGTGAAATGGTACAAGACGGAGAGGTTTTAGGAGGATAACCATGAAGGTAATGAAGCACGTGATATGCATAGCTGCGGTTGCAGCGGTGGTCCTGTCCTCTTCCTTCACAGTCCGCGCCGCCCAAGAGGAGACTTCAGTGCGGACAGAAACGGCTGCTGCAGGACAAGCCCTATCCAAAAATATTTTCTTGAACCGGGATATTGAATTTCGCGGGGGATACGGATCGGACCGGACCTACATAACGGTTGATGATCACTGGAGGGTGAACGGCGCCACGCTGCATCTGTCGTTATCGATTAGCCAGCTTACCAAGTCCTCTGTGCTTACGGTGCTTGTCAATGACAAGCCGGTGCATTCGGAAATGCTGCGAGGTGATGTTGAGCGCAAGCGTGTGCTCGATTTGAATTTGCCGCTGGATGCTTTGAAGAAGGGCAGTAATGAAATCCGCATGGAAGTAAGCCAGGCGGAGGGGATTCCGGTATGTGTCCGCGACCGGAATGACGGGAGCTGGGTGCTGATTGACAAAACCTCTTATATCCACCTGGCTGTGGAGGAAATGGCTGCAACGGAATTAATCAATGAATTTCCATATCCGTTCCTGAAAGCAAGCGCGTCCTCCGGCAAGCAGGCCAGCTCGATAGTCATCCCGGATCAGGCGGAGGAGGAGGAAATGGCGGCGGCGCTTCAGACTGCGGCGAGTCTGGGTGCCCTGTCCAAGGGTGAGGAAATGGATTTGAGCACCATGACCTATTCCCAGCTGATGGCAAGCGACCGGAAAACCGGCGATCTCATTTTTGTCGGCAAATGGAAGCACTTGCCCGAGGAGATTCGCGCGAAAACGCCTCAGGAGGTTACTAACCGAGTCGGGGAGGGGGCGTTCCTGTACCGGATTCAATCGCCCTACAGCGCAGGCAAGCTGGTGATGGGCATCGTAACGGACCGGGAGGACGGGATGCTGGATACTGCAGCGAAGCTGCTGCTGAATCAGGATATGGTTTCCCAGATAGATTCGAATGTGGCCTTCATCCGGCCTGGCACCAATGTCAGCCTGACACAGAAGCCGGCATCCGAGCAGGTCACGCTGAAGGAGCTTGGCTACCAGGGCGGAATACATTTCAAGGGTCCCGGGCGTCAGCAATCCTCCATCGGGATAAACCTGCCGTCCAATCGTTTGGTGCTTCCGGGGGCCAAAGCCGCACTGCAAATCCGCTACGGTAAAAATATCGATTATAATAAATCTCTGGTTACGGTTTATGTCAACGGGACTCCTGTCGGGAGCAAAAAGCTGGAGCCGGATAAAGCCGACGGGGATACGATCGAGGTCAGCATTCCGAGCAGTACCGTGACGTCGCATTATGTGGAGCTGAGCGTCGCTTTCGATCTGCAGCTTACGGACTATAACTGCACCGGTCTGGAGCTCGAAACGCCGTGGGGCTTCGTGGGCGGCGAATCCACGATATACTTGCCGACGCAAGGGGAGCGGGCGTTGCTGCTGGAGAACTACCCGTGGCCGTTCATGAAGGACGGCAGATGGAACGATACCGCTGTTGTACTGCCGAAATCAGGCGCATTGGAGGAGCTTGATTACGTTGCCGATTTAATCGCCTATATGGGCCAAAGCCTGCAGGATAACACAGGCACGCTTCGCGTGATCAAAGAGGACGGCTTCAACGAACAGAATAAGGACAGCAACATGATTATGCTGGGCACACCGGAGAAGCTAGGGGTCATCAAGACGGTGAATGACAGCTTATGGTTTAAGTACGACAGCGGCTTCGGATATTTCTTGTCCAATGAAAAGAGAAGGCTGATGGAGGATTTCTCCGGCAATCTGGCTTCGATTCAGCTATTGCCTTCACCGCTGAACAGCGAGCGGGGATTGCTGGTGATCACTGCGCCGAAGGCGGATCATTTGGCGCGGGCCGAGAAATTTCTCACGGAATCCAAATTTATTTCCACGCTCGTGGGCAATGCATTGCTGATTGACCGCTGGGATAACGCGTTAAACCATTATTTTGTGCAGGGAGATAACCTGGCCTTGACGGAGAAAGTCAGTATGAGCAGTCCGCAATTGAAAATATTCGCAATTTTATTCGGCACGGTCCTGCTGATCCTTATTGTCGGTATGGTTTTCTATTTCAGGAAATATAGAAGGGGGTAGCTGCCGTGCCGTCTGGCAAGGCCCGGATATGGGCATGGGCTGCGGCAGCCGCCGCGGCAGCGCTTCTTATGGCGATTTGGCTGGGATTGAATACGGGCGGGAGCACGGAGATGCTGCAGCAAAAGGTGAAGTCCGGCAATTTGTCCGTAGATTATTCGGTTCAGCAAGCGCTCTCCGATGCGGAGCAGCTGTCCTTGAATACGGTGAATGTGCCGGTCATGGTTCTTGTCGATTCGCTCCGTTCCAGCACCATGAAGCTGGATCAGGCTAGTCTGGACAAGGCGCGCACGATGATACGGGAGTTAAAGAAACGAAACATCCGCATTATTTTGGAGCCGTATCCGTGGATCGCCTCCGGGGAGCTTTACGAAACCGAGTGGAATCCCGACGATATTCCCGCCTTTTTCACCCACTGGAAAACAGCCGTTTTGAACGAATTGATTCGTCAAGTGGCGGTGCCCGAGCAGGTGGATGTTTTGTGCATCGCCTCCAATTTGAGCTATTTGGAGGCCTATGATGACCAATGGCTGTCTGTAGCGGAACAGGCTAGAGCGCAGTTTGACGGGCTGATCACGTACAAAACGAATTGGTGGTATACCGCCGTGTGGGATGAATCCAGCAAGCAGGCGTTTCAAGCGAAGCTGGAGCGTCCGATTTTCGGCAAGGTGGATTTTATCTCGGTGGGGGCCTATTTTGAACTGTCCGATCAGCCGGAAAATACGGTGGATCAACTGGTCGAGGCGTTATACGGGACAACCGTTTTCGACCGGGAACAAAATGTGGCGGGCGAGCTGGAGCAGCTGCACAACCGCTGGAATAAACCGATTTTTATGGGGGAGCTCGGATTTCCGAAACGGAACTATGCTGCGATGTATCCCTGGAATCCTTCGCCCTCCGATGTGGACAACGGGAAAGAGCAGGCCAGAGGATTTGAAGCCTACCGGCGCGTATTTACGCAGGATTGGTTCCTCGGGTTCTCCGTGTTCGCCATCGGCGAGAATGGAGAGGACAAGCACTACTATCCTTCCCGGGAAAGTGTGCATGTCATTAAAGAATGGTTTAAATGAGCATGATGATGCCCGATGCTTGGCGGGGGTGATCATGCTTTTTGCGTCGGCCCATGGACCGGAAACGGCTCGGCATGTGCACATGCGGATCAGGATGGAAGATTATTTTTCAAGCGATGATCCCGTATGGATTAGGCCCTCAACTGCTGGCGCATATAGTCCTTCGGTGTTGTTCAATAAGCCCGGAGTCTTGAAAATTGTTGAAATTCCCTGTGCATATTCGACAGAATATGTTAAATTAATACAAGGATTGGTGTATACATTGGGAATCTTAAAATCGGGGGACAGCATGAAAAACATTGTACCGGCAGTTGTAATTGCTTCTTTACTAGGAATCAACGGTGTTGTTGGCTACATTTGGTATAACAAGGCACAGGACAGGTCCCAGGTTCCGTCTGGTGGCGTCAACGATGTCAAAACGGAGCTGGCCTATGATCCCCTAGACCCTGCAAATCAAACTCACAATACATCAAGCGGATCAGAAGCCTCTTCAACAGTATCGGTACAGCCTGAATCGAATCAGCAGCAGACAGCCGAAGCTCAAACGGCGGCCGCCACAGTCCAGGCAGCTGCTCCGGCAGTAACGACCGCGGCTGCTCCAGCACAGGCAAAAACAGAAAAAACGAAGGCACAGCCCGTTGTTTCCGAAACAACGGCAACCGTCATGCATGAAAAATTTAAGTACATCGGAGAAACGGTCAATGGGGCGGCGAATGGACAAGGTACGGCTTACTACAAGAACGGGCAAAAGCGCTATGAAGGAGAATTCCGAAACGGCAGCGCCAACCTCGTAGGCAGGTCCTATTATGAAGACGGGGCATTGCGGGGTGACGGAAAGCGGGCCAACGGGAAGATTCAAATCGTGACATACAATGAAGACGGAAGCAAATATTCTGATCGAAGTCACGCGGAGAATAGTAAGCTGGGCACAGCTACCATTTATTACCCGGGCGGAAGCCTGATGTATTCCGGTCAAGTGTCGGCAGTAACGGGTATTCCTGAGGGGCAGGGCACGGAATATTATGAGAATGGCACCAAGCGGTATACCGGAACGTTTAGAGAAGGGCTATTTCACGGTACCGGCACCTTTGTAACCGATGACCAAGCGGAATATTATGAAGGGCAATTCACAGACGGCATGTTGAACGGGTACGGCAAGTTTTATCTGGACGGCACGATGTATTATGACGGGGAACACAAGGAAGGCGTTTACAATGGCAAGGGCAAGTTTTATATGAATGGCGCTATCGCATACGATGGGGATTTCGTCGATGGAAATGCAAACGGCTATGGCAAATTGTATGATAACGGCAAGCTCGTATATGACGGTGAGGTAATCAACAACATGCCGACCGGAAATGGAACCAATTACTTGGGTACGGGTCCGATTAACATTCAAATTACAATTACAAACCCATACAAAAACTCATCTTCGGTCAAAACGTTCAATATGCCTCATGGAGTTAAGGTTACCCGGTAATCGAGAGGGAGCCAGCGCTGGAGGCGGGGACATCAAAACGGCACGTTCCATGCGGTTTTCATTCCTTTGTTAAACGTGATATGCTGCGCTGGCCAATCTGATTGAGCATCAAAGCACGCTTTGGCGGGTAAGGCGGTGGGCGCTGATTTTGCTGCTGCGGGAGCTGAAGCATAGACCGGCAATCTACATGAGGCATAGGCATACTATACCTGAGTCCTGAATTTTGAAAAAGGCAGTTCATCCGCTCTCTAGGAGCGGACGGGCTGTCTTTTTTGTTGAACTATCCACTATCCCATCAGTTGCTTGGCTTCCCAATACAGCACCTGAATAAATTTTTTGAGGTTGAGCCGGACCTGGGACTGCTTGGGGGCAAGATGGCTTTCAAGCTCCAGCATTTTTTTCCGGACCTCCGTAAAATCAAAAAATTTGGAGGCGTAATTTTCAAATTTGACATTGGAGTAGTCCGTCAGTCCGAGGGAGGCCAGATGGTTCAAGGCTTGCAGAATTACCCGTCGTATCCGCTGCTCGGCGGCTTTGCATTCTTTTTTTACGCTGTCGGGGGCGGCAGCTTGTCCTAATTTTTTTCTGGCGATTTGCTCAAACAGCAGCTGGAGGGGAGGAAAGCCCTGTTCCAAGGCCTCCTGTTTGTGATGGGCATCAAGAACCTCCAGCATATCCAACAAGTCCTTGCAGCCGGCCTCTCCAAGCATGCCAAGCTCCGCCAGCAGGAAGCTGCCGGGGGTCTGGATGCTTTTGGCCTCTGGGGGCGGGGCAGCGGCTCCAAGACCGGAAGGGATACCAAGGCCGGCCAGCGAACGCTGGATTTCCTGAATGGAGTTTTGAAGCTTCATCCGTTCAATGACCTTCTGAAGTACCCCGATTACCTCCAGCCGGTTGATCGGCTTCGTCACATAATATTCGATTCCGAGGGCATAGGCGCTGCCCACCATGTCCTTGGATTCAACCTGGGAGATCATAATTATTTTGCCGCGGAAGCCTCCGTTCAGGAGACGTACTGTTTCGATTCCATCCCGGAGAGGCATGAGCAGGTCAATAAGGAGAATATCGATGTCCTTGGCGGCCAGCAGGTGGCTGTCTACGTACATGCCGTCTATCGCTTCGCCTGCGACCTCTCCCAAATCGGCTTCCTCAATAATGTGCGTGAGCATGGAACGAATCGCGGCATCGTCATCGGCAATAAAAAAACGCATCACGTGTCATCCTTTGTTTGATGGAGTAGGTTATTTAACGGAAGCCGGAGCGTGAAGCAGGTTCCTGCTTTTCCGTCCGGGCTGCTCTCAAAGCGAACCTCGCCCTGCAGGCCTTCCGTCAGCTCACGCACATAATACAGTCCGATACCCGTGGAGGCATTTCCTGATGCGTCGTACTTTGTTGTAAATCCGGGCTCGAACAGGGCGTGGTGAATTTTCGGCGGAATGCCGGGACCGGTATCCTGCACCTGAAGCAGCAGCACTTCTTCTTCTCGCGCGGCGGACAAGGTAATGCTTCCAGTGCTGTTTATAGCTTCTACCGAATTGGCCACCAGATTATTTAGGAGCGACAAAAGAGTATTTACCGGATACAACGGGTGAACACCATGGGTTTGAAGCTGAAAATCGATCGTTTTTCCAAGCATACGGGCGTATTTCCGGTTTGCTTTGATGACAAGCATGCCAAGCTCCTGAATCGGCATGACATTCGTGACGCTTTCGCTGGAAATAATGTGGGCGATTCCGGCATGTATCCGCTGGTGATCCTTTTTAATCTCATGAATTTGCCCTGCGATTTGCAGTGCCATTCCGGCTAGATCATCCCTTCCGGTTAAGCCGGTTTCCAGCTGGAGCCGCTTGTATAAGGAATAGCTGTCCCTTGTAATCCGCTCGGCATCCTGCTGTGTTTTTTTCAGTTGAACGGCTTCCTCATACAATTGGGAAATGAGCAGCAGCATTTGCTCATACTGCTGACGCCGGAGCCGATCGGATAGCTGCTGCTCCCGGTGCTTCAAGAGAATGAAAAGGCCAATGACACAGTAGCTGCGGAAAATGGCAATAAGCACAATTTCATTGACTTCGGGCAGGGTGAGCCCGGCAAAGGTTGCAGGGAAGCGGGCCCAAAGCTCGGCGCCATTTGCCCCAATCTCGGTTATGGCGGCCAGCAAGCCCATGACAAGCGGACGCTGGTGGAGCCGGTCAATACGCAGCAAATAAAAGAGCGCTGTATAGGTGACGTAATAGAAAAAGACGGTATGATGAGACTGAAACGCTTCAGCGCCGGGAAGCTTATGAAGAAGAATATCGAGACAGATACGAAATGCAGGGACTGTAACGGCAGTTGTCAAGCCGAATACAGGTACAGGAACGTGCCGGTTCCACAGCAAAAAAAAGAGAAATGCCGGGGTTGCCATACTAACCCGAAACGGGTTGTAAAACGGGTAAAACTTGAATTCTCCGGCAATTGCGACGATAACAGCCATAAATATGAGAAGCAGCAGCTTTTTTCTCAGTCGAATCGACCTTTCCGGGCTTTTTCTTACTATCTCGGAATGCTTCACGATCTATACGCTACTATTCCGCACAGAAAAAAGTGTAGGTTTTTATAGAATTTTATAGGTGCGGTTATATGATCACTCTACAGTGCGGTCAATTAGAAAGCAAGCGCTTATAGCTGATGAGTGGGGTGACACACCTATGAAGAAATTTGGATTGGCGGTACAGGTATTTATCGGGCTGGCGGCGGGCATTGCGGTCGGGGCGATTTTTTATGGAAATCCTGCGGTGGCAGCTTACTTGCAGCCGGTCGGCGATATATTTATCCGGCTGATCAAAATGATTGTCGTGCCGATCGTTCTATCCTCCCTGATTGTCGGAGTGGCCGGTGTCGGGGATATGAAGAAGCTGGGGAAGCTCGGCGGAAAAACGCTGCTATACTTTGAGGTCGTAACGACGATCGCCATCGTGGTCGGCCTGCTGATGGCCAATGTGTTCCAGCCGGGCGCGGGCGTCCATCAAGAGCAGTTGCTCAAAACCGACATCACCAAGTATGTTTCAACGGCTGAAACGGTACAAAGCCACGGCTTTGCCGACACGTTTGTGAATATTGTGCCGAACAATATTTTTGAGTCGCTGGGTAGCGGAAACATGCTCGCTATTATCTTTTTCTCTATTATGTTTGCGCTGGGCATTGCGGCAATCGGGGAACGGGGAAAGCCGGTGCTTGCTTTTTTCCAGGGCGTGTCGGATGCGATGTTCTGGGTAACGCATCAAATGATGAAATTCGCTCCTATCGGCGTATTTGCCTTAATCGGGGTCACGGTATCGAAGTTCGGTATTTCCTCGCTGATCCCGCTGGGCAAGCTGATTCTTACGGTCTACGGCGGGATGCTCCTTTTTATATTCGTGGTACTCGGTCTTATTGCAAAAATGGCAGGCACGAGCATTATCGCGCTGATTCGGATATTGAAGGATGAGCTGGTGCTGGCCTATTCCACTGCAAGCTCGGAATCCGTACTGCCGAGACTCATGCAAAAGATGGAGAAGTTCGGCTGTCCGAAGGCGATAACATCCTTCGTCATTCCGACAGGGTACTCCTTTAATCTGGACGGCTCCACGCTGTATCAAGCCATTGCGGCTATATTTATCGCCCAGATGTACGGCATTCATTTGCCGCTTTCGACCCAAATTACGCTGGTGCTTGTGCTGATGGTCACCTCCAAAGGCATTGCAGGCGTACCGGGCGTTTCCTTTGTTGTGCTGCTGGCGACATTGGGCTCAGTCGGCATCCCGGTCGAGGGCTTGGCCATTATCGCCGGGATTGACCGTCTCCTGGACATGGCCCGCACCGTGGTAAACGTGCTTGGCAATGGCCTCGCGTCCGTTGTCATGTCCAAGCTGGAAGGCCAGTATGACAAGGAGCAAGCCAATACGTATTTAAACTCCATCCAAAAGCTTGATAAAGCGGCCTGAATATAACGGGCCTTCGCGCTCGATAGAGCGGCAGTGCCGTGTTATCGGGGAAGAGCGCGGCTACAATTCCGCGATAAACCGCAAGCGGAGCCGCCGCTTATTCCCGAAAAGCAGCCCTGTAAAGCAGTCTTCTTTGCTTTACAGGGTTGTTTTTTGTCCGCAGGTACGGGTAAAATTTAACAGGAACAGAGATCATCAGGGAGGCTGCGGTATGATTATCCAATTAGGCACATTTGAAGTCACATCCGGTAAAGTGGTCGTTACGGACCCTTGCTACGAGCTGGGGAAGGAAGCGATTTTTATGGGCACCTTGGATCATGTGCTGAACGGCACCTGGTACGGCGAAGTGGAGAAGACAGAAGTCAACCATTGGGGCGAGGTTTGTGCGAAGCTGCTTGCTTTTCATTCTTCTTTCCGGGACCCGCACGATGCTTCGTTATGGACCAGATGCGATTTTATGGTTAGCGTGGACAGCGGTCAAGCCGGCGTATTCGATATTTCCAAGTATCGGGTGCCTGATACCGGAACGGAAGCCGCCGATCCGGCAGCGGACAGCGACTGGTATTTGGCCTGCTGCGACATCACGGAGGAAGGCGAGGAAGCGGGAGTTATTGACGGCGGCGTAGTATCCCGCTCGGGAATGGGTGACGGGGGCTACAAGGCGTTCGTGGCCCTGAATGAAGACCGGCAGGTGATCGGTGTCAAAATCGTGTTTATACAGTAACACAAGGAACCGAAGAGCTTCGGATACCAGGACAAGCATGACTGCTTATCTGCGGACTTGAGCTGGGGAGCGTGAGCTGCATGGGAGTGGCCTACAAAGCTTGTTGCAGGCATTGTTCATTTCAACGTGATATATATTGGGGCATTGGTTTTATTTATTTCGATTTGAAAGCATTAGCTGATTCGATTCAGGAACCGGAGGTAAAGCAGCGTGTCCTGCTGTTCGCAGCGGATGAAAGCACCGATCATAACTGCTATGACGCATTGTATGTTTGCCGGGAGTGAGAGCTTGCAAGTGTTGATTTGGAGTTGTCCGGGCCAGCGCTGCCGGAGGCTCTGGAGCTTGGCTGGGATGATCAGGCGCATTTTCACCCTTATGTATTCCGCTGGGAGGAGCTGGAGATTATTTGCCGGTACTTGGGCAAACGTCCGGAGTTTATAGTGAATCCGGTAGTTCCTCTGCTCCTTCTGTACCGGTTCGCCCCGGTTACCGCGGCGGATGATGAAGCGCGCATTAGGCAGCTTTTGAAGGCGGCTTGGTCTTCGCTCGGCTTATTTACCGATAGTGAAATAGAGACGATTATTGGGAAAACAGTTCCTAAACGCGGCGATTTGCACTGGGCTCCTCATGCCGAGTTCGGATGGGTGCTTGAAGGAGAAGCTGCGTATTCCTTACGCTGGGCGGAACATGACCGGTTTCCGTTTGCCCAGCTCCAGGAGCTGGTGCGGGGCGCGGGAGATGGGTTTGAATGAGCGGGTGCTCCCATCACGCACCTGAGTCGGCTGGTGTTCGGCTAACCGAATGGAACAGTAAAACAATCTCTCTTGGCAGTGGAAGCCGTGTGTTTCTGGTGCGGGAGAGATTTTTTCTGGAACAATAACCCATATTAAGGTAAAATAGGGCAGTAGACCCATGATCGCGAATGTATGAGTAGGCATTCAGACAGGCTGGAACAAAAAAGCAATTTTTTTACAATAAATGTGTATATTTTTACTAAGTCTGGATCAGGCATAAAGAAGAGGGGCGAAAGTATGTATATGGTTTCCGGGCTGCGGTCCGTGGTGACGGATGGGGAACTGAATGACACGGAACAACGAAGCGGGGTTCGGTTGCCGGAAGCCTATCGTCGTTTTTTGACAACCTACGGCGAAGGCACATACCGGGGAGTCTTAAATATAACGCGTCCTGATACAGGAGTGCTGGGTGAGTTTGCGGAATATGAATTTTGGGAGCACGATGAAAAAAGCCCGATTTCGCGGGAGCAAATTGAACAGTGCGTTGTGGTGGGCACATCGATTGACGGGGATTTCCTGGCGGTTTCGTCCGAGGCAGACGGGCTGCTTTGGCTTCCGCGGCATAGCGACCGTATCAGTCTCGATCAGGTACACGAATTGGAGCTATTCCAAGCGTTTCTGAACCGGAAGATTGCAGAAGTATACGAAAGCAGCCCTGCAGAGCCGGCGTACTTTGAGCCATGGCACGGCCAAACGCAGCACGCCTTTTTTCTGCTCGACAAGTACCGCTTTACCTTGCCCGAGCTGGCTCCTCTTGTCAAGGCGCAGTTCGGAGCGGATTTATACATTTCCGATGAATACAGCGCCCAAATTTTTTTACAATCCCTTGGCGGTTATCTCCGTTTGAATTATGCCAATGGAGTGGAGGTCGCGGTTTTTTATGAGCAGGGGAGGGAAACGTTGTTTCAGCAAATCGCGGATTTTCTGGAGAACCACGGCTGCAGGGAACATCGGCAATGAAGTAAAAACGGCAATGATGTCATGAAGGCTTCATAATTATAACAAACAAGCTGCCCATCAGGGCGCACGCACATATCTTGTAAAAAAAGATAGGTGTGGGGCTTGTGAGTCACGACAGAAGCTTGATTTCGTTCCCCCAGGCTGCGGCGGACCGTCCTGCCTCCAATCTGGAATGGTGGTATTGCTACGCATTCCTTACGGGGAGCGCGGGGCGCCGGTATGCCGTTATGGTATCCTTTTTCCGGGTCGGGGAGCTGCCGGTTCATAAAGGCCATTATTTAATTTCTTCGTTTACCTGTCTGGATGAGCGGAAGGTTCAGGCCAGATCCTATTTGGATCGAAGGCTGATTCATCAGCTGAAGGGCTTTTACTTTCCGGCTTATTTCCTGCTGAATCCCGGGGACCGGAGCATGTGGAAGCAGTACTCAACGCTGCTGGCCGGCAGCCTTCCATCCCCTCATCTTCGGATGGGCCCTTCATCCGTGCAAGCGAAGCCGCCCCGGCTCATTTATGGAAATTATGAATGGACCTTTCCCCATGAGGAGAAGCCGGATTTTGACTTGTTGATCCAGGAACGCTCCGCCCGTCTTCACTTGAATTTCACGCCGGTGAAGCCGGCTTCCCTGATTGATGAGCACGGCACGATAAATGGCTTCCGCTATGCTTCTCTGACGCGCAATCAGGTGACGGGAGAGCTGCAAACCCCGGACGGGCTTCAAACCGTCTCTGGTGAAGGCTGGTTTGACCGCCAATGGGGGCGAAATTATGGCCTGCTGCTGGGTACCGGCTGGGACTGGTTCGGATTACAGCTGAAGGACGGACGTGATCTGCTGATCAGCCGTCTGCATCCGGCGAATTCCGAACTACCGGAGGAGCCTGTAGCCAAGCTAATTCATACCAATGGCGAGATTGTCACAGTGGGGCGAGTCGGCTTGCAGCCGCTGCGATATTGGAAAAGCCTGTATACGGGAATGAAGTATCCCGTCGAATGGCAGGTGGACCTGCCTGATCTGTCCATAAGCTTACATGTCGCCCCGCTGTTGAATCAGCAAGAAATGCCGATCATCGGGCCGTTGCGGGCGATATGGGAAGGAGCCTGCACGGTAACCGGAGAAAGCCGGGGGCCGCAAGCGGCGCGAGTGCGCATTCGAGGAAAAGGGTTCATGGAGCTCGTCGGATATACTGAGGGCTCAGCTTAGAGGCTGTGCTTTGGGTTCTCAGGCTGGGAGAGGGATGGGCGTATTTCCGGGCAGCCGCCATTGCGAGCTGATGATCCATTCCTGCTGCAGCAAGCAGCGGCTACCAAGCGTCTTAATCCCGCTGAATAAGCGGATACATGATGAAAGCAGCAGGGGGATAGAAAGGCAATGAAGGGGAATGGAGATGCTGCAGCGGCACTTGCCGATTATGTGTATAAGCTGGAAAGCGTCGAACGCGTGAATACGCTTCGGCCCTCATTTTATCAGCAGAAAACCAGGTACGGCCTGCTGCTGGTGCGCGAAGGGGACGGAGAGCTTGTCATTGCCGGAAGGAGCTACTCTTTTAAGCGGCACAAGGCCTTCATCCTTCCCCGGGCAGCCTGGTTGTGCTGCGTCTGGCTTCAAGCCGTCCGGGGGATTTTTATTATATGCAGTTTTATGCGCTGCAAGCCGCGGCGCAAGGCCAGTTCGAGCCTGCTCTATGATCAGATTTCTCCGCAGGGCGAATGCTGTACCACTTGTCCGAAGGTCAGAGAACAGGACGGACGAACCTCCTAATGATGAAGACGCAGCAGCTCCTACAAGGGGCTGCTGTTTTTGTAGGTAGCCCGAAGGATGTTGTCAAGATGACTGGTTATGTGGCATCGAAGCGCCGGCTTGCAGCAATATTCCCGCCTTTGTCTGGCGCGTCGCATTCGGTTGCTGTATACTACAGGAGGATTTATGTATCTTGCAGCTTCTAAAACTGTAATTATTATAATTTCAATTTAATGAAAATAAGTTAATAATTGGGAGGAAGCAGGCATGCTGCATCCAGAAACTGAACATCTTTCGACCGATTTGGTGCTTAAATCCGTGGAAAGAAGCGTGGCGATGATACGCTTTGATGTCAATCGCCAAGTCACCTATGTCAATGAAATGTTTGCACATACGATGGGCTACAAGGAAGAAGAAATGCTGGGAATGCACCACAAGTCGTTTTGTTTTCCTCATTTTGTGGAGAGCCCGGGCTATGAGCGGTTATGGCAAAGCTTATTATCGGGTACAAGCTTTCAGGATAAGATTGAAAGAATGGATTCAAAAGGAAATACGGTCTGGCTTGAAGCGACCTATGCGCCCATCTTCGATGAAAGCGGCGAGCGTGTTGTAGGCGTTGTTAAACTCGCTACGAATATTACAGCACGGCAGCAAGCCATTAGTGATGTCGTCAAGAAGCTGCAGGGGATGTCAGAGGAGCTCAATCAAAGGGCGGAAGCAGGGATGAAGCGGAGTCAGGAATTGCTGCAGAGCATCGGCAATATCGCAGGGGTCGCCAGCGGAAACAGCCTGACCTTGACGCAGCTGGAGCAGCAGGCAGCATCTATTCAAGGGATTGTCGACACGATACGCGAGATCGCGTCGCAGACAAATCTGCTTGCCTTGAATGCGGCTATCGAAGCGGCCCATGCAGGGGAATACGGCCGGGGCTTCGATGTGGTTGCCAAGGAGGTCAAGAAGCTGTCCCTCCGGGTTCAGGAGTCGATTATTGAGGTCAGGGACAGCGTGAATGCAATCACAGCCGAGATCGGCAATATGTCCCAAGGGACCAGGCAGGTGCAGCAATATGTTGAAAAATGCCGGCAGCAGATTGAAGTGGCTATGGATGATTTCAGGACAATTACATCTTCGGCCCGGCAGCTGGATCGGCAGGCAAATGGAGTCACGGACATCCTATAGTCCGTCATTCCTTTCACCAGGCTGTCTCATGCTCTGACTTTGCACCCAGGGAGGAAAAAAATGCTGTTTTCTACCTTTATCACGGATACAAAGCATCCGTTATCCGCGCTGGATGAGTCCTCTATTATTTCCGTTAGCGACATGGCGGGAGTCATTACATATGTCAACCGCAATTTTTGCTCCATATCCGGATATGCTGCTGAAGAGCTCATTGGAAAGACATATCAGGTCATTGACTCCGGTCACCACTGCGAGACGTACTTTAAGCAGCTGTGGGAGACGATAAGCCAAGGAAGGGTATGGAAGGGAGAAGTGAAAAACCGGGCCAAAAACGGCACGGAATACTGGCTTCATCTGACCTTGGTGCCCTTTATGTCTTCCGAGGGCGTGCTCTTTCAATATGTTTCCATCGGGACGGACATTACGAAGCGCAAGCAGATGGAAGAAGCGCTCACGCATACCGTAAAGGATCTGCGAGATATAAAAAACGCACTGGATGAATCTTCGATAGTCGCGATTACAGATAATCAGGGCGTCATTACCTACGTAAATGATAAATTTTGCGAAATATCCAAATATACGCGTGAGGAGTTGCTCGGAAAAACGCTTCAGGTACTAAACTCTAATTACCACCCGAAATCCTTCTTCAGGACGATGTGGAGGACCATCAGGCAAGGCGCAGTGTGGAAAGGGGAAGTGAAGAACCAGGCCAAGGATTACAGTGGATATTGGATGAACACGACCATTGTCCCGTTTCTGGATGATCAGGGCGTCCCGTATCAATACGTTTCCATTGGCACGAATATTACCGATCGGATTAAAGCGGAGACCGCCTTGACCGAAGCGCTGCAGAGCGATTTCCGCAGAACAGTGAAAAACCTTCAAAACTGCATTTTCAAAATCGTTACGGAGCAAGGGGGCAGCATCACGTTTACGTTGTGCGAGGGGAAGATTGCCGAGGAGCTTGGCCTGACCACAGATCGGGTTTTGGGCAAAACCTCGCGTCAAATGTTCCCTAATGAAGCGGCGGAGCAGCTAGAAGCCCATTTCTGCAAGGCGTTTGACGGAGAAATCGTAAACCTGGAGCTGGAGCTTGCCGGGCATTTTTATTTCATCACTCTTTCACCTATTCAGGAAAATGGAAACATCCTGGAGGTCGTCGGCTCCATGAGCGATATTACAGCGCGGAAAAAAGCCGAAGAGACGATTTATTATATGGCCCATTACGATTCTTTGACCCGGCTGCCGAACCGGCTGCTGTTTCATCAGAAGCTGAGAGACGCGCTGCTTCGGGCGAATCGGAAACGGAAAAAGCTGGGTGTCATGTTTATTGATTTGGACCGGTTTAAAAATATTAACGATACTCTGGGCCATTCCATCGGCGATGTGCTGCTGCAGGAGGTCGCCGGAAGGCTGACCGGATGTCTGCGCAAAGAGGACTGCATCTCCCGTCTGGGCGGGGATGAATTTGTTATTTTTCTGACCGATATTACAGCAGTGGAAGCGGCCGATATCGCGGAGCGGATCATTGATGCAATGTCCAAATCATTCGCTCTTGGGCATTTGGAGGTATACATTACACCGAGCATCGGTATCAGCATGTATCCAGAGGACGGACAGGACTTCGAAATTTTGTTGAAAAACGCGGATGCAGCGATGTATCTCGCCAAAGAGAAGGGGAAAAACAACTATCAGTTTTTTACCTCGGAGCTGCATCAGGCCCTCTCCAAAAAATTGAAGCTGGAAAGCGATCTTCGCAAAGCGCTGGGCCAGAATCAGTTTATGCTTCATTACCAGCCTAAAATCAACATGGAATCCGGAAGGATTATCGGAACGGAAGCGCTTATCCGGTGGGAGCACCCGGAGCACGGCTTAATTCCGCCCGGACAGTTTATCCCGCTGGCGGAGGAGACCGGGCTTATTAACCCGATTGGAGAATGGGTGTTACGGACGGCGTGCCGGCAAACCAAAGCGTGGCAGGAGGCCGGACACGAGCAGCTCACGGTGGCTGTTAATATTTCGATGCGGCAATTGATGCACAATAATCTGATTGAGATGATTCAGCGAATCCTGGATGAAACAAAGCTGCCTCCCGCTACGCTGGAGCTGGAAATTACGGAGAGCATGGCTTTGGACGTAAGCTATACCATTCGGGTGCTGAACAAAATCAAAAGCCTCGGCGTCAGCATCAGCATTGATGATTTCGGAACCGGATACAGCTCTTTAAGCTATCTCAACCAATTCCCTATCGACCGGCTGAAGATTGACCAGTCCTTTATCCGGGAGCTGAGCATAAGCAATCAGGCGATTATCAAAACCATCATTGATATGGCCCATAACATGAATATTGCGGTTATAGCCGAAGGGGTGGAGACCCAGGAGCATGTAGATTATCTGAAGCGGCTCCGGTGCAATGAGGTGCAGGGTTATTTCTACAGCAAGCCTTTGTCTATAAAGGAAGCAAATGTATTATTTCCTAGCCTGCTCGGTTGAGGACGGAATACAAATTCCGGCTGTATCTCCCGGGTATGGCTGCCATACCCGGGAGATACAGCCGGATGTTCTTGCAATTTCAATGGCATATAGCCTATGCGGCGCCAGGCTCCATCCACGACTACAAGGACTGCTGATGAAGCAGGTGATGGTAAACCCCTTTTCGTTGAGAAAGCTGCTCATGCGTGCCGCTCTCGACCACGGTTCCCTGATCCAGCACGACGATCAGATCGGCTTGGCGAATTGTACTCAGCCGGTGCGCGATAATCAGCGTCGTCCGTCCTTGCAGCATCTCGCCCATATTCTGCTGGATAATCCTCTCCGATTCCGAATCGAGCGCGCTGGTGGCTTCATCGAATATAAGAATTCGCGGATTGTTTACGAGCGCGCGCGCAATAACGATACGCTGGCGCTGCCCGCCGGACAGCCGGATGCCGCCTTCGCCAATCATGGTAGCGTAGCCGAGCGGCAGAGCTTCGATGAACTCGTGGGCACCGGCAAGCCTGGCGGCCCGTTCGATTTCATCGATGCCGATATTTTCCCCGTCAGGAGCGATATTGTCCCGCACCGAGCCCCGGAACAGCATGGTTTCCTGCTGAACGACGCCCACCTGCCTGCGGATGGAGGAGGCATGCACCTCGCGCAGCGGATAACCGTCAACATAGATGGTCCCGCCCGAAGGTTCCAGCAGCTTCAGCAGCAAATTGGCAAGGGTTGATTTGCCCGAGCCGCTCCGTCCGACAAGCGCTACCGTTTGTCCGGGCTTCAGCTCCAAATCGAGGTTCTGCAGGATCATCTTCCCGCCCCGGTAGTACTGGAATGACACCTTTTCGAAGCGGACATGGCCTTGAATCGACGGAAGCAGACGCATATGGTCCGGCCGGAGATGCTCCGGTGTCGATTCGTAGACATCGTTCAGCCGTTCCATGGAAATGCGCGCTTCCGAGAGCTCGCCCCAGCGCTGCGAAATCATCTCCAGTGCGAACATAAATGAGGTAAACATCACCGTGTAAGCAACAAGCTCCCCTACGCTAAGCTAGCCCTCCAGAACATAGCTTGCGCCAGAATAAAGCAGAGCCGCATGGCTTAAGGAGCGCAGTGCGGATGACACCGCTTTAGCTGTCGCCTCCAGCCGGTTGCCCTCCAGCCGCAGCGCGAGCAGGCGGCTTAGCTTGTTTAACAGCTTCCCGCGCACCGTTCGTTCCATGGACAATCCTTTGACGGTTGCGATGGTATGCACAGCTTCTACAATCTGTGTCTGGGTTTCTCCCTCGGCAATAAGCTGCTTGCGGAGATTGCGGCGTATTCTTGGCAGCATGTAAGCATAAAGGCCGATATACAGCGGCATGAGTGCGAAAGAGATTAACGCCAGGCCGGAATGATAATAAACCATCAAGCCACCATACACGAGCAGGGTCAGCAAATCCAGCAGCAGCTCAATGGCATGGTCGGTTATTAATCTGCGAATCTTTTCGTTCTCGTAAACCCGTGTCAAAATGTCTCCCGATGTTCGTTTTGTAAAATAGGAATAAGGCAGGCGGAACAGATGACGGTAGAAGCTGTCCAGCATCGAATGATCGATTATATAGGCAATCCGTCCGATTAGCGCCTGCCGAATGGCGGTACTAACGGTACTAAAGCAGATAAGCACAAGAATGACGGCCATCATGATATGAAGCAGCGGCCAGTTTGCCGTGTCCAGAACGCGGTCGAAAATGAGCTGCGTCACCACCGGAAAGGCAAGAGAAATAAGCTCGATGGCTACGGATAGCCCGAATGCCGACAGCAGCAGCTTTTTGGATGGATGGAGGTAAGCAAGGTAACGTTTCCACAAAATTTCCTTGTCCTCCAATGGAGCGAGCCGCCCGGCCGGCTCTATGGCGACGGCTAACCCGGTCTAATGTTTGCTGAAAGCCTCCAGCGTCACGGTATCAATGTAACCCAGAGCCGGATCGGCCACAACGACTTCATGCTCGCCGACCTCATAGACGACAAGGTAGTGATTGCCGTTCCAATGCGCAATGAAAGGAGTTGGAAGCTCTTTTAGGAGGCTGATCGTCGTATTCAGGCCTTTAGCCGTAAATCCGAGCGATTCGAGGGTTTCGATCAGCCCGTGCATAGAGGTTCCTTCAGCTCCCACATTGCATCGCTCACGCATCCGGTTCACGCTGGCGTTCAAGCCGTAATAACGACAGATCATGGTTAGACATGCAGGGCCGCAGTCCATCTCGCTCTGCTGCATAATGACAGGGAATTTGCGCCGCCACTTCCAGGTCCTCCACGGTTTGGCAGCATGCCTGTCGCCCGCCTCATGTTCAAAGGCGTTGTCCGTCTCGCTCACGATCGGAATGGCCTCATCGGCTTCCTCCGGGGGCGTGACCATAACCATCGTGTTGGCTGTGTAGTGGGCGGATATACGGCTAATGGATTCCAGAATCACTGGATAGGTTTGGATCAGCTCATCAAAATCCGTCTTTGACAAGCGGGAGGCGGTCAACGTTTCAGCGGCTCGAATCGTCGCTTTGCGCGGCTCGCCCGTCAATAATGCCAGTTCCCCAAAAAAATCCCCAGGATACAGCCGGTTCACGATCGCAGCCTCCGGGCCTTTCTCCACAACCGCCGATCCGTCTTTCAATATATAGAAGGAGTCGCCGGCCTCTCCCTCCCGAACAAGGCAGGAGCCGGCCTCGTACCTGCGGGCTTCCAGCCGGACGAGCAGCGAACGAAGAGCGGCATGGTCTACATGGGTAAGCACGGTGCTGTTTTTCAGAAATGTGCGCATGATATCCGAGGAAATATATTGCCTGAAATAGTTCTCCATAGCTGGATGCTGGGCTACCATATCCTGGAATTGCTGCCGGTCAAGACGCAGCACTTCAAGCGAGGTAGATGCGCGGATCGTGAAGGGGGAGGCAGCCTCTCCTTCGAGCAGACTATGCTCGCCGAAATGCTCCCCCGGATGCAGCAAGCCAAGATTCGTTTCCTTGCCTGCATGGTTGACTCCCACTTTTCTGGCTTTGCCAGATACGATAACGTAGAAAGCATTCGCTTTGCTATTCCGGTCGACGATCGTTTGACCCATGGTAAAAGCTTCCGATTGCAGCTGTTCCGCCAGCAGTTGCTTCTCTTCCGCGGTAAACACATCGAACAACGGAATTTGATTCAGATCATGTAGACCATTTCCTTTCACTAGCTCCCATCCCTCATCTACGTTCATAATTCTGCATGAATGTCGAGCGTACTCAAGTAAGCATCCAGCTTAGATTGGAATAGCTGTTCACGAATGCTCGCTTTGATGGCTTCGCTTAGTTCCCCGGGATACAGATTTTCTACCAGAATTAAGCTATATTCACGTTTCCGCTCGAATGGGCCAAGCAATGCGCCTTTGCCAGCGTTAAATACTGCGGCGGCTATTTCGGGTTCCAGATCTCCCCGGCTTATGAAACCGGCGTACCCGCCTGCTTTGGCTGTTGCCATAGGTTCCAATACAATTCCCAGGGTCCGTTCAAGGAAATGATCCCGTCCTCCTGAGGGTTCCAGTGCTGCAAGTCCTGCGCATTCGAGGCCGCATAGGATTCGTTTGCTTCTGCCCCGACGGATGCTGAGGCAGTGCAACAAAGGATCAGAACCATTAGCCAACAAGCAGCGAAAGTTTTCATGCCCACTCCCCAGACTAGCACAATTTGGACCGATCACAGCCGGTCCGTCTGCCACGTCAGCATAGAAACATCATCTCTATGCTGATGTTCCTTCTCATGAGACTCGCTCAGGTGGATTATCGCAAAAAACGAATCGGATTTGAAGCGAGAATGCTTGCAGATTACGGGAAAAATCAGGGCAACGGTGCGGCTGAGCGGCGGGCGATGATTTCACAGGGAAGAATGATTTTTTTCCAGGGGGCGGCGCTTTGATCGGGGCCTTCGCCTGCAATCCGGTCCAGCAGCAGCTGAATGCCGAGCTCGCCGAACTGGTAGGCAGGCTGGGCGGCAACGGTCAGAAACGGATCGATGAGGGCCGCCGGGTCCAAATCGTCGAAGCAGACGACGGACATCTGCTCGGGTACGGCCACGCCCAGCCGGTTCAAGGCCCGGATAAGCGCCAGCGCCAGGAAATTATTCGCGGCAAAAATCGCGGTCGGACGCACAGGGCCGCTAAGCAGTCGTTCTGCGGCGGCAAGTGCAGTTTGCTCGTCCAAACGTCGATAACCAATCTCCATATACAGATCGTCCATATACGGCAAATCTCCCAGCTTAAGCGCATCGGCGTAGCCCTGCTTCCGGTGCCGGGCCGTCGAGGTGCTGCTCAATCCGTTGACGAATGCGATTCGGTGATGTCCGAGTGAAATCAAGTATTCGACCAGCTTTCGCGCGCCTTCGCGGCTGTCCCCGAGCACCATGTCGCTCTCCGCACCAGGCACCTCCCGGTCCAGCAGCACGAACGGAATGCGATGCTGGCGCAGCTTATGCAGATGCTCCAGGGACGCGTCGCCGGATGGAGCCAGCACGACACCGTCTACACGAGCTTGCAGCACCATGTCGATATATTCCCGTTCTTTGTTCAGGTCCTCGTCGCTGTTGCTGAACAGCAGCCGGTAGCCGCTTCGTTTGGCAGCGTCTTCCGCACCTCGCGCCAAGGTTGTATAGAAAGGATTCGTAATGTCCGTAATAAGCAGGGACAAAATTTTCGTCTCCTGCACGACCAGACTGCGGGCCGCCGAATTCGGGATATAGCCCAGCTCGTCCATAACCGCCTTAACCCTGCGGCGAGTGCTGTCGCTGATACGCCCTGTGTTATTGATAACTCTCGAAACGGTCATCGCCGACACTCCGGCCTGCCTGGCAATATCATAGATGGTTACCATCTCAAAAACTCCTTTAACCGGTATCGCTCAAATACTGCTCAGAAGCTCAAAACAGTCGTGTATTGAAAAAAGCCTTCGTATAACCGCTGCGCGCGGCGGTCTGGTCAGCCTGCGGCCAGTACAAGCTCACGACGGTCCGAGAAAAGCGCAAGGCATTCCGGCGCAGTCAAGTAAGCGGGATGCCTGCAATATGGGGGTCCTGGCGGCTTCCACCCAAGGCATGTAGGCTCCGCAGGTGCAGGATAATTGTACGGACATCACATCGTCATACCGGTTTCAGGCATGTGCAGCTGCATGGCGTGTGTAATCCGGCAAGCTGATTTTATGCCTCCCCAGGAGAGGAAGTTGTCCTTATCCGAGACGGGGCGGCGGGATAGTTTAGGTTATATTGTAGCCGAAATCAATCGTTGACAGCAAGCAAATGAATTGATATTTTAGAGTTATCGGTAACTCAACATTCATATTCCAATACTTCAGGCGGTGGTCTAGAAATGGCAGGAAATATTGAAGCCGGGGCGGAAGCGCTGGTGATGGACGGCAGGGATCATGTGGCGACGGCAATTAAGGATTTGGCGGAAGGTCAGCAAATTCGTTATCTTGTCGGCGGCGAGGCTCAGCAGTTGACCTGTTTGAATGCGGTCCCATTCGGTCACAAAATTGCAATTGCTCCGATCCAGGCCGGCGATCTGGTGCTGAAATACGGTGAGGTCATCGGCCGGGCAACGGCTGCAATCGTTCCGGGTGAGCATGTTCATATACACAACGTGGAAGGCATTCGCGGCCGGGGCGACCAGGCGAAGCCGGAGCCGGTGAAGGAGGAGAAAGCATGACAAGCACCATTATGGGATACCGCCGGGACAACGGGACATTCGGCATCCGCAATCATCTGCTGATTATGCCGACTGTCATCTGTGCCAATCAGGTCAGCGTGCGCATTAGCCAGCTGGTGCCGGATTCGGTGGCGATTCCGCATCAGCACGGATGCAGCCAGATCGGGAACGATGTGACGCGAACCTTTGATACCTTGGCAGGCACAGGGAAAAATCCGAACGTAGGCGCAGTGATCGTCATCGGCCTTGGCTGCGAGGTTATTGATCCGGAGGCGCTGGCCGCTGAAATCCGCAAGACGGGCAAGCCGGTGGAGGTGCTGGATATTCAGTCCTGCGGCGGGTCCATCAAGACGATTCAAGAGGGGGCGGCGATCGCCAAGCGGCTTCGCGCCCAGCTGGATGCGCTGCCACAAACGCCGATCCCGCTGGAGGAGCTGATTGTCGGCGTCAAATGCGGCGGTTCGGACGCGACGAGCGGACTGGCCTCCAATCCGGCGCTAGGTGTAGCGGCCGACAAGCTGATCGAAGCGGGCGGCAGCATCGTTATCGGCGAGACGACGGAAATTATCGGTGCCGAGCATATACTGGCCGAGCGCTGCCAGACGCCGGAAACCGCAGAGAAGCTGTATCACATTGTGAGCCGCTTCGAGCAGGAGGTCGAGCGCATGGGGGCGGATATGCGGGGCGGCAACCCGAGTCCGGGCAACATTGCCGGGGGCTTGACGACTATTGAAGAGAAGTCGCTCGGCTGCATCAGCAAGTGCGGAACCGCGCCGATTGCCGGAGTCATTGAATATGCCGAGCCTTTGACAGGCAAAGGCTTATATTTTATGGATTCGCCGGGCAATGACATTGAATGTGTTTCCGGTATGGCCGCCAGCGGCGCGCATATCGTGTGCTTCACGACCGGGCGGGGAACGCCGACAGGATCGGCGGTTATTCCGGTTATCAAAATAACGGCAAACGGCCGGATGTATGACAAAATGTCCGACAATATGGACGTCAATGTTAGCCCGATGCTGGAAGGCACAATGAGCCTGGAGGAGGCCGGTCAGCTCATTTGGGACGAAATCCGTGACATCGCCGGCGGCAAGCTGACCAAAGCCGAGATTCTCGGCCATCAGGAATTCAGCATTAACCGGATTGGACCGAGCTTGTAGGGCTTAGAACCCGGCGATGAAATGGCGGCATTTTTAAAAGGGGAGATTCTAAATGGGAAGATTGCAGGGTAAAATCGCGCTGGTGACGGGAGGCAGCCGGGGAATCGGTGAAGCGGTCGTTATCCGGCTGGCGGAAGAAGGCGCGCACGTGGCGATTAATTTCACATCGGATTCATCGCGCGATAAGGCGGAAGCGGTGCGCAAGCAGGCGGAAGCGCTTGGGGTGCGCGCCATGACGGTCCAAGCCGATGTCGGCAGCAAAAGCGAAGTGCTGAGCATGTTTGATGCGGTGGAGCGGGAGCTCGGCCCGGTCGAAATTCTG
This sequence comes from Paenibacillus sp. y28, assembly GCF_037137075.1. Taxonomy (NCBI): domain Bacteria; kingdom Bacillati; phylum Bacillota; class Bacilli; order Caryophanales; family Paenibacillaceae; genus Paenibacillus; species Paenibacillus sp. y28. The sequence continues at coordinate 375,111 of NZ_JBBBNV010000001.1, read as the reverse complement.
GTCAATAACGCGGGCGTTGCACCGTTTGAATCGTTTCTGAAAATAAAAGAAGAAACGTGGGATCGAACCTACAATACAAATGTGAAGTCGATTTTTCTGTGCTCGCAGCGCGCAGCGTCTTCCATGATTGAACGCCGCTACGGCAAAATCGTCAATGTTTTGTCGACTGCCAGTCTGGTCGTTACCAGCCCGGTCATTCCGCACTATCAATCCTCCAAAGCGGCGGCCCATATGCTGACCAAGGGCATGGCTATTGAGCTTGGCCCGTATAACATTAACGTGAATGCAGTCGGGCCCAGCACGGTGGATACGGACATGTGCACGGACTTTTTGGCCGCTCCCGGCATGCGTGAGAAGGAGATGAACGCCAATCCGATGAAACGGCTTGGCACCGCCCGCCAAATCGGGGATGCGGTCGTGTTCCTCGCATCCGATGAAGCGATGCAGGTCAACGGGCATCTCCTGATGGTTGACGGCGGTTTGACGGTGAAGGCGGCTCAGCCGGATGATCAATTGGAGCGCTAGGGGGATTCAGTCATGGCGGCAGTTTTATGGGAGTATTATATCGGTACGAATCGGTCTGAACTGGCTTCACTTGGCGAGGAGGGCTGGGAGCTTGTCAGCGTCGCGGTGTGGAACGGGGAAGAAACATTTTATATGAAGCGGCCTGCCCCAACCTTGCGGGAGCAAATCACGCTTTCGCAGCGGGATCATGTGCTTGTGCAGCAGAAGGAGGCACAGTCATGAAGCGGAGAGGAATTTTGAATCCGGCGTTGAACCGGGTGCTTAGCGAAACAGGCCATACGGACATTATTACAATTAGTGACCGGGGGTTTCCGGTTCCGATGAACGTGGAGCGGATCGATTTGGCGCTGACGGATGATTTGCCGACAGTGCTGGACGTTCTGACCGCCATCCACGGGGAATTCATTATCGACACGATTATCGTGACGGAGGAGATGGCCGCCGCCAGTCCGGAGCGGCTGGAGACGATGCGGCAGAGGTTCCCGGAATTGAAGTTTATGGTCATTTCCCATCAGCGGTTTAAAGCCATCTGCCCGGAATCCAGAGCAGTGATTCGCACGGGGGACACAGTGCCTTACGCCAACATTATGATTATTTCCGGTTAACCGGCAAAAACCAGGTACATGCTGTCCGAATGACGGCGCTGTACCTGGTTTTATTGTTACATCAAGCAGCTAGAAGCTAGACGCAGTGATTGAAAATGAGGCTCAGGTCATCACTGTGAATAACATCATACATGATTTTTGTAGTAAATGTAGTAAAGGATAAGAGCGGATTTATTTCTCCTGCAGCAGCATCGTCCATAAATCGGACTGCTCGTAGCCCAGACGCCATGCGGCTACTCCGGCGAGCTCATATTTCTTGGCAATGGCCAGCCGCGCTTTGACGGTTTCCTCGGTTTCCATCCACAGCACGAAGGTATAGCCATCCTCTGTGTATTCCGCTTTGTATTGCCCGTAAGTGCTGTCCCAGGTGAGCTTCGCATTTTTGCTTTTGATCAGATCGGACAGCTGCTTCATCAGGACGGCGCGGCTTGAGACCAGACCGCCGCTACTGTCGATTTTCCATTCCCGCACATAGAACGGGATGCCCATAATCAGCTTGTCGCGCGGAATGCCGTAAGACAAAAATTCCTGAACGCCTTGCTCCACCCAGTCCAGTCCGGCTACCGATCCCGCGGTCGGCCCGGAGGACCAGTTCTGATCATAGGTCATCGTGACGATGTAATCGACCATGGCTCCAAGCTTCTCATGATCGAAGGCTGTCAGATGATTCCATTTTATACTGCCACGCGGTAAATCCACGGACACCACCAGGCCCTTGGCATGGGCGCTGTCTGTCAGCTTTTTCATAAAAGCGGTGAACGCCGCGCGGTCCTTTCCGGCCAAATTCTCAAAATCAATGTTGAGTCCATCGATGCCAAGAGCGGCGGCCCGTTCCACAAGATTGGTTACAAACGATTGTACAGCGGCGTCATTGGCCAGAAACGCGCTGGTCAGCGAAGCATCGAATTGATTATGGACCAAGGCATGCACCTGATGGCCCCGCTGCTTCAGGTAGGCGACCATATCCTTGCTGGAATTGTCGGTAAGCTTGCCGCTTGCGTCAGCGAGCTGGAACCAGGTCGGAGAGTTGACATCGAGTCCTTGTACAGCAGAGAGCTGCGTCTTAATCGTATCTGCGGATGAAACCCCGTTCCAGCCCCATAGCTGGAGCTTGCGGAAATTGTTCCACAGCTGCTTGCCGTCAAGTGTGGCGATCGACGCATTGGCGTACCCGGCAGCATAGCCAAGAGCCGCGGCAACCGTGCTGTATTCTCCGATCAGCGTATCATTTTGATACACTTGATAATAAGGCGAATTCGTCCAGATGGTGCGGCCGTCAGTGATGACGCGGGCATGGCCCCACTGCTTGGCATAGGCGATTGCTGCATCGAGACTGATAAAGGCATCCAGCGTCTGGCTATTCTGAAGGACAATATACGGCGCATCATTGCGGTAAACGGTTTGTTTCGTATCTTCCCGGACCACGCTGGAACCGGCCCAGCTAAGCGCCTCCTGCACGGCATCCTCCAAATAAGCGAAGGTCCAGCTGTCTTGGGTATAGCTGCCCTGCATAACACGATAGGTTTTGTCCCCGGCGCGAAGGGCGGCTTTTTGGGTAGCTGTTATGTTATCCCAAATCCAGGTGTTGTTGGCCAAATCGATAATGTGAGCGCCGGACCATTTGGCCGCCTCGGCCTGGGCCTCCTTCAGCGTCTGAAATTCCCAGCCGTCGAGCGTCATATCCCCCTGATACAACCGGTAACGGGGGTAATTGTTCCATTCCCACCCGCTGGATTGCAGGTCCCGGATGCTGGCATGGCCCCATTTCTTGGCCTCTTGGATGGCTTCGGCCAAGGTTTGGAATTCACCTATGCCGGCATCATACTGATATACTTTGTACCGGGGCAAATTGTCCCAGATCCACGTACGCGTTCCGATTTCCTCTACGTGGCTGCTGGACCACCGGCGGGCATATTGTATTGCACTCGCAGTGCTGTTGAACTCCTGCAGCAGCTGGTCGTTTTGATACACACGGTATTTGGTCGTTTTATCCGCTGCAGCCGCAGTCAGCACAGTTCCCTGCATCATGAGGGCGAATGACAGTGCGGCGCTAATCCATCTTTTTTTACTCATTCCTCCTGGTTGTTCCTCCTTCTATTAATCTAGTAATCTATACTCTACGAAGGAAGAAATAGTTGCGGTTTTGAGATATCCTTTTTTTGTAAATCACGAGAATGGGCAGGGGCCATGTGAGCATAAAAAAGCAGCCCCCGTCCGAAAACGGAGACTGCTTATGGTTGGTTGTTGCAGCACAGCACGGTGCTTAAGCTATGCGGTAATCCGCGCGAAGATTTCGTCTTCCAAATCAAGCTCGATTTGGCTGCGGTACACCCGCTGTCCATGCACGTTCAGCATGTAGCGTTCAATGGCTTCCAGCAGGTTGGCCTGTACCAAATATTGGCTGCGGCCCTCAACGACAACCTCGGCCGAAAAGCCGAGATCCTCGCTCCAGTGCAGCTGCACTTCCACAGCCGTAGGCTGTACCTGCTTGCGCTCTGCCATATTCAGGCATACTGCGTTGATGATTTCCTGCTCGTTTAATTGCATTATGGCTGATACCTCTCTTTAGTGCGCTTGCGTTTATCCATAAAATAAACGACAATTTTACGGATAAGCATGATGACAATCACAATGGCTGCCACATTGATGAGCAGGCCGAGAATGTTGCCGAGGAAGCCCATGTCACCGAACAAGCCGCCGAACAGCATGCCGGCCAGACCGCCGATGAGAAGTCCTTTCATTAAACCGCCGCTGAAAAATCCGGGCTTGGTGGCGGCAGGCGTTGTGGAGCCTGTCGTGCCTTGCTTTGTCGGCTCGGTCTTGGTCACGCCGCTATCTTTGTTTTGCGTCGTGTTCGAGTCGAACGATTTCTTCGGCGAAGAATACGAACCGCCGGATTTCGGCTTCGCTTCAACTGTCGCTGAAGTGCTGAAAGCAAATGCAAGAACAATTGCCGTCAGCAGAAGTGTCCACTTTTTCATTGCTTGTTTGCCTCCCAAAGAGTATTTTTACTATATTGGTACAATAGTTTACTACGTAACACCGAGCTATCGGTTTCACCTGTTTACATCATTTTCTAATCTTGCCGGGTTTATTCCTCAGTTTGTCGGCAGAATGGGGGAAGCATGACACAAATTCATTATCCAGCGGAATATATTACGTTCCTGGCTCATTTTCACGGGGACCGGGATTTATTCGAATGCCATGAGGTTTTGGAGGAATATTGGAAGGAAGAGCCAGATCATCCGTATCGGGAGGCCTGGCTCGGCTTCATCCAGGTGGCGGTCGGTCTGTATCACCAGCGGCGAGGCAACGACGCGGGAGCGGAGAAAATGCTCGCCGCCGCAGTCCGGCACTTGCATGTGGAGCAGCTGGAGCAGCTCGGGGTAGACAGCTCTGCGCTGCATGCGGGGCTGCAGGATCGGCTAATTCAAGTGAAATGCAGCAGGGGCACCGGGGAAAAGGCAGCCTACTCCGATTTTGATATTCCCATTCGCGATCCGGAGCTGCTAAAGCTGGCACAGGCCCGCTGCGAGAGTCTGGGCGTAAGCTGGGGCGCGCCAAGCCGGATGAACGATCCCCAGGTGGTCCATCGTCATACGCTGCGTGACCGTACGGAGGTTATCGAGGAACGGCGGAAGCAGCTGGATAAGCGGCGTCTGGAAAGAGGGGAAGCCTGATGAGCGAGAACGCCCCGATTTTTATTGTGGATGATGAGCCGCATATTTGCGAGGTCATCCGTCTGTATGTCCAGCATGCAGGCTTCAGCAGCGTCGTGTTCCACCACGGGCTGGATGCGCTAGCGCAGGTGGAGGCACAGGCGCCTCAGCTGCTGCTGCTGGATGTTATGCTCCCGGAGCTCTCGGGCTTCGACATCTGCGAACGGCTGCGGGCAATGAAAGCGCCGGTGAACCAGACACCGGTCATTATGCTTACCGCCAAGGGGGAGGTTACGGACAAGCTGCGCGGCTTTAATCTGGGCATTGACGACTATATTGTAAAGCCCTTCGATCCGTATGAGCTGATGGCAAGGATGAAAGCGGTGCTGCGCCGCACCCGGCAGCAGCTGTCTGCCGATCCGGTGGATGCTGCCCCTCCGTCGGCCTCCGCCAGAGTTGTCGATTACCGGACGCTGCTCGTTGATTTGGACCAGTATAAGGTCATGGTCGATGGGAGGCGGCAGGATTTAACACTGAAGGAAACGGAGCTGCTGTACTTCATGGCGAGCAGTCCGAACCGTGTATTTTCCAGAGAAGAGCTGCTTGCGCATGTATGGAACTATGATTTCCAGGGAGGTACACGCACTGTGGACGCTCACGTCAAAAATATCCGCAAAAAGCTCGGCAGCCACGACGGCTGGCGCATTGAGACGTACTGGGGCGTCGGCTACAGCTTCGAGGTGCATAAAGGATGATCAGGCGCCTGCAGCTTGCCCTGTCGGCCGCTGTCCGTGCCTTGAAGCAATCCAAATGGCTGCGAAGCTTTTATGTGAAAGTGTTTATGTCTTTTTTGCTTACATGCGCTATTTTCTTTGTCAGCCTGGTCGCGTTCTGGAATTATTATTTCACAGATCTGGTCTATAAGGATAAAATCGAGCTGCTTTCCTCGCGTTCGGAGGAAGTGGTCAAGCTGCTCTCCTCACAGGAGGAGGGCTCGTTGTCGGTTCGTGAGCTGAAGCTGGGCGTCCGGTTAATCGGCCGCAGCTTCACCGGGTTCGTGTGGGTCGTTGACGAGAACGGGACGCTGGATTCCAGCACGAATGACTCGCCCAATACGGTAATCCCCAAGACGCTCGATGCCCCTTTCATGTGGGCGCTGCGCGGTGAATCCGGCCATACGATTGTACCGAAGCTGGACGAGAAATCCCCGGATACGAGCTTTTTGGTCTATTACAAGCCGACCGCGGTCAACGACAAGCGCTATATTATATTCATGCTTCTCCCTGTCAGCGAGATTAGCTCGGCCATCAGCGCGTTCCGGCTTAATTTACTGCTCCCGCTGGTTTTCTCCCTGCTTGCTGTCGCATTCATTTTGCTGTTGATTTCGCGCCGTCTGGCCGGGCCGCTCCGGCGAATGAATTTGGCTGCGGAGGCGATGACCCAGGGGGATTTTACGGTGCGGGTTCCGGTCCAGTCGAAGGATGAATTCGGCAGCCTGGCTCGCAGCTTCAATGTGATGGTGGACCAGCTTCAGCAGTGGGAGGATACTCGCAAGGAGTTTCTGGCGACGGTGTCGCACGAGCTTCGATCGCCGCTGACCACACTGCGCGGGCTGATTGTAGCGTTATCCGACAAACTCGTGCCGGAGGATCAGGTGGACCGCTACTTGGCTATTTGCCATGGGGAAGTGCTGCGCCTGCAGCGGCTCGTGACGGATTTGCTGGATTTGGCGCGCATCCAGAACGGCGGCGGAGAAGAGCGGCTGGAGCGGGTCCGCTTGGAGGAGAAGGTAGGCGAGGTGCTGGAGGTCGTCTCCACCCGGCTGCACGAGAAACGGCTGGAGCTGCGCACCATGCTTCCCGCGGCAGGGACACGTCCGCTTGTTTGCACGCTAGACCCGGATCGCTTCGTGCAAATTTTACAAAATCTGCTCTATAACGCCATTCAATTTACGCCCGAGGGAGGGACCATCCGGCTCTCCCTGCAGCAGCGGGGGGACGAGGCGGAAATTATCGTTGCCGATACGGGAATCGGTATGGACGAGGAGCAGCTGTCCCGGATTTGGGAAAGGTTTTACAAGGCGGATCAGTCGCGGGGCCTTCATACGGAAGGCACAGGTCTCGGGCTGACCATTGTGAAGCATCTGGTCAGCGCAATGAAGGGCACGATTCAGGCGGACAGCCGTAAGGGGGAGGGGACCACTTTTACAGTCAGATTCCCCTTAGTCAAGCCTGATCCGCGCCGATAGCGGATTTCACACTTATTTTACAAATTTCACATTGTTTTTTCACGATTGTTTCTTATGCTGTTTTTATAGATAGGTACGCCTGTCTCTAAAGACGGCATTTTTAATTATATAGGAATCAGCCGGGGTTCTTATATAACCGGGAAACGGCAGGGCTTTTTTACACTAGGAGCCGTACTGCTTCATCGGCTGCAGCAGCAGGACCGTACATAGGCTGACTTGTGATGTCGAATGGAACGGATTATTTCGAACTGCTTCGGAATGAACTGACCGTCCTATCGGCGTTTCATTTGACAGTAATCAAGACCTGCTGCGCATAATGGCGTTCTCTCATTAACACCTGTTCTAAGGTGGGATAGGGAGGGATAGGCATGGGACGAGGTACGTGCTGAGCGTTCTCCTGATTGGCTTCCTGCTGCTGACAGCAGGCTGCTTCCGGGCCAGCTCCCCGAGTGATCCGGAGGCCCAGACGGTAGAACTGCAAAGCCTGAACGAACGGCAATTGTTCGTGTTTTTCCATGCGCTGCTGGACATGGACCAACGTGATGGAATGAAAATTACTGCGGTTCAAGCCGGCCAGCTGCTTCCGCTTGTCAAAAAAAGCATTGAAGCAGGAGAATTGACCCAATCCGAGCACCAGCAGGCATACGATTTGCTTCAGCCGGTCCAGCAAGCATACTACGACACGATGCTGCTGAAGCAGCAAGCGATGCATGCCGGCGATCAGGACTTCAAGGCGTTCACACCGGAGGAACAGGCCCGGATCTACGAGGAGATAAGCCGCCGGAGAGAGCAGCAGGACGAAGCGGCTCAGCAATCGCTTCAGCCTGAAGCTGAGGAGCTGTCGCCGAGCGGGGTTAGCGTGGAGCAGCAGCTGCTGCAGCTGCTTGACCAGCGGGCCGGACGGGCGGAGGGCACAGCAGGATGAAGATTTTTATTTGACATGTTCGCACAAGGAGGACCACCAATGAAGTGGAGTGGTAAAAAAATCGGAGGCTTTATTCTTGCTGCCATTTTGGTATGCGGCGGCGGCACATACGCTTACATGAAATGGGGAGTCACGAAGAAGGCAGCGGCAACCACCGAGACGATTTCCGAGGTGAAGAAAGGCAATCTGACGGTTGCCGTATCGGCAACCTCTCAATTGGAAGCCCAGGACCTGCAGAAAATTACGGCGCCGTCAGCTGGAACCTTGAAGGCGCTGTATGTGAGCCGCAATCAGGAAGTGAAGAAGGACGACGTTTTGCTGGAAATCAGCAACCCTACCCTGCAATCCAATCTCCAGAAAGCGAAAAATACGCTGGCCCAGTACGAAAGCGACTTGGCCGATTTGCAGCAGCAGCTCGCCAATCTGACGGCGACCGCACCGATAGCGGGTAAAATTACACTGGCGAGCAACGTCGATGTCGGGCTCAAGGTCAGCAAAACAACCCGTTTGGCTACGATTTCGGATTACAGCCAGCTCATTGTGACGCTGCCGTTCCTGCTGGAGGATGCCGTTCAGATGAAGAAGGGCGATGCCGTTGAGCTGACCATTGACTCCTTCAAGCTGACGAAGACGGGAACGATTGAATCGATCGGCAAAGAGCCGCGCGGAGACAGCAAGGGCAACAAAGTCATTGATGTAGAAGTGCTCGTCGAGAATGACGGGTCCATGGACAGCGGGATTAAAGCGAAGGGAGCGGTCAATGTCGGGGGCCGCGATGTCGAATCGCAGGATTCGGGCACCTTCAAATTCAACAAGACGGTTAACGTGATGGCGAATATTGATGACGCCGAGATCGTTCAGATGTTTGCGAAGGATAATACCTTTGTTAAAGCCGGCGATTCTATTGCATCCATGGTGAATGAGGATATTGATCAGGATTTGAAGTCCAAGCAGGCTCAGGTGGATGAGCAGCGGCTGACTGTTCAGGATTATCAGGACCAGGTCGATGATTTAATCGTAAAAGCGCCGATTGACGGTGTTTTCTCAACAGATTTTGCCGATACGAAGACGAATGTGCTGTCCACCTTGTCCATTGGCTCCCGTATTACAAGCAGTCTGGTGTTTGGCGGCGTAGCCAGCACGACGACGATGAACATGATTATTGCGGTTGATGAGCTGGACCTGCCCAAAATCAAAACCGGGATGACAGCGACGATTACGATCGATTCCGTCACCGGCAAAACGTTCGAAGGTACGGTCAATCAGGTGTCCACAGTGGGTACGACAACGAACGGCGTCACCAACTATAACGTCATCATCGGCGTGAAGGACACGTCCACACTGAAATACGGCATGACAGGAACAGCCAATATTTTGATTGAGGATAAAAAGGATGTTCTGCTGATTCCGATCGAAGCGCTGCAAACGCAGAACAGGAAGCGGTATGTGACGTTGAAGAAAGCAGACGGCACGAACGAGCAGGTCGAAATTCAAATCGGCTCTCAAAACAAAACGAGTGTGGAAGTGACGTCCGGGCTGAACGAAGGGGACAAAATTGTGATCCCGAAAACAACAGCCAAGCAGACGACAACGCAGCAGGATATGGATAGACTTCGCCAGCAGTTCCAGCAGCAGGGCGGCGTGAGCGGCGGAACGCAGGGCGGCGGCACAAACAGAAATTCGAGTGGCGGTGGTGGCGGTGCCCGATAAAATTATTGAGCTGAAGGATATAACAAGAACGTATAAACGCGGCTCGGAAGATCTCCAGGTGCTCAAGGGGATATCGCTTACGATTGAAAAAGGGGAGTTTGTAGCCATCATCGGACCCAGCGGTTCCGGCAAATCCACCTTGATGAATACAATCGGCTTGCTCGATGTCCCTTCCAGCGGCAGCTATCTGCTTGATGGCGTAGCGACTGAGAAAATGAGCGACAATAATTTGGCGGATTTCCGCAATCAGAAGATCGGCTTTATTTTTCAACAATTTAACCTGCTGCCCAAGCTGACTGCGCTTGAAAATGTGGAGCTGCCGATGATTTACAAAGGCATTCCGAAGAAGGAACGCCGGGAGCGGGCGCTGGATATGCTTGATTATTTGGGGATGAAATCACGCGCTCATCACAAGCCGAGCGAGCTTTCCGGCGGACAGCAGCAGCGGGTGGCCATATCAAGGGCGCTTGCCATCTCGCCTTCTCTGATATTGGCTGATGAACCGACCGGGGCGCTTGACTCCAAAACCGGGATTGAAGTGCTGGAGCTTATAATTGAACTGAACAACAAGGGCAACACCATCGTGCTCATTACGCATGACCAGCATATTGCCGATCACGCCAAACGAGTGGTCACGATCCGGGACGGTGAGATTGTTAGAGACATCATCAATCGGGAACGTCCCGAGAAGGTGCTGCCGCAGCATCAGGAGGTGTCGGTCGGATGAGGTTCTCGGAATTAATCGGCATGGCGATGCGCACGGTCACATCCAGCCCGATGCGTACGTTTTTGACCATGCTGGGTGTCATCATCGGGGTTAGCTCCGTAGTCACGCTCGTTGCCATCGGACAAGGGACCTCGGATAAGGTGGCGTCCCAAATCCAGGGGCTCGGCACGAATCTGATTACTGTCAGTTTGACGGGCTTCAATAATGGACGGGCGACACAGCTTGATTATAACGAATTAATGCAGCTGGAAACTTTGCCGGAGTTCAAATACATTGCGCCTATGTTTTCACGGGGCAGCTCCAACGTGAAGTACGAGCGCACCAGCACACAGCTCACCGTTACCGGTACGAATGACCGTTATTTTCAAATTCAGGGGCTGGAGCTGGCCAAAGGGAGACTGCTTGCTCCGGCGGACCTGGAATTTCGTAACCGGGTAGCGGTTATCGGCAGCGGAGCGGCCCAAACGTTGTTCGGTTTCGTAGACCCGGTCGGCCAGGACATTAACATGGACGGCTTTGTGTATACCATTGTCGGCTTGCTGGAGGAAAAAGGCTCGAATACCAGCGGAACCTCAATTGACGATACGCTCATGGTGCCGCTGGAGACGGTCCGCAGGGATTTCAAGCTGGGCTCGATTCGGACGACTTACATCGAAGCAGCCAGCAAAGATGAAGTTACCACCGCTCAGGCGACGATGAAGCAGTATCTGGTATACAAATTCAAGAGCGAGAGCGGCTTCACCATCCAGAATCAGGATGAGATGCTGAAAACAGCGAACTCGGTCAATGAACAAATGAACTACATGCTTGTCGGCGTGGCGTGTATCTCCCTGGTTGTCGGCGGCATCGGAATTATGAATATTATGCTCGTAACCGTCAGTGAGCGGACCCGGGAAATCGGGATTCGCAAATCCATCGGAGCCAAGCGCAGAACGATTCTGATGCAGTTCCTGGTAGAGTCGGTCGTCATCAGCGGTCTGGGCGGTCTGGTCGGCCTGGGGATCGGGATCGGCATAAGCCTGCTTATTCCGGTGTTTTATGCGAACCAGGCGACCAAGCTGTCGCTAGACATCAGCCTGTACGCATTTCTGTTTTCCGTTGTTATTGGTGTCGTCTTCGGCTTATACCCGGCGAACAAAGCGTCCAAGCTGCGTCCAATCGATGCACTGCGTACAGACTGAATGCCGCACAAACAGATTTCTAGGAGGTTGAAACTTTTGAACTCGATGTCGAACCTGAAACGGCAGAGCCGACTCATCATCACGATACACTGCATGCTTATTGCCCTGCTTGTGCTGCTGGCCGTTTGGCCGGGCACGATGCGGGTCCATGCAGATAAGGAAGCTGTCTTTATTAACGATCAGGTGTATTTCACGCTGGAGAACGCGATTCTCTCCACGAATGATAACAAGCAGTCCTTCCGCTTCACCGTCCGCTTGAATAACGACGGGGCGTCAACCGTCAACTATAACCAGTATGGCGTGAAGGTGACCACTGCGGATGGAAGCTCCTTCTCGGCGCAGCTGTCTGAGCGGGTATCCTCGCTCGTCTACAGCGGTCAAGCGACCGATTATAAGTATTTCGCCGATATTCCCAACGGCCTGTCTCTGGATCAGCTTCAAGTTACTGTATTCCAATGGGATTACAATTTGCCTACCTTTATGAAGAGTATTGGCTCGCTGTCAGCAGGCGGGGCAACTACAGCTGCACAAGCGGGCAAATCGCAAGCCGTGCTGAATTTGAACAAAATCGACAGCACGCTGGCCGAAAGCGCTTATGTCACGATCGAGCCTGTACGAAGCTACATGGTTTTTAGCGGTACGCAGTGGTATTTGTACACTGATATTTCGGCCACCAACCTGTCCAGCACGACAGCTACGCTGCCGTCCGGATATCAATATGTAATCAAGGACAGCCGCGGGCTGTCGTACTCTACCACGGCTGTTAGCGGGCAGGATCAGGCTTTACTGCCGAACCAGCCTAAGACCATTACGCTCAAAACAGCGGTTTCGAAAAATTTCAGCGTAGACAGCTTCAAGCTGGAAATGCAGCTGACTAGCGATACGACCAATGTCCTGGGCACGCTCGACTTGTCGGGAACGGCCAGCCTGACTGCGCCGGGAGACACAGCCGCTTATGCGGCGGACCCGTCGAACGGACTCGAGATTAAGGTAAACGACACAACAACGAAGCCGACTACCGATGGACAGTATGTGCAAGCCATGGTGATGATTAAGAACAGCAAAACCGAAGGTGTCCGTTTGCCTTCCTTAAACGCGCTGTATCTTGTTGACGGCGTAGTAGTCTCTGCCGATGACGATGACACGCATCCGTCCTATCTGGGTGCAGGAGAGAACGAAACATACCGGCTGTCGGCAACCTTGCCGTCCGGTACCGACCTGTCGAAGGTGCAATTGACGCTGACCGAAGCCAAAGCGGCAGTCAGCTCGAGCAGCACCTCCGGTGTTGAAGTGCCTGTATTTGCAGGTCATCTGTATCAGGCAGCATCCGAGCCGGTATCTATTGATTCGTTGCCGCTGTATTCCTTGAATACACCGCTGTCTCTCAAATCGTATTCTATGGAAACCTATCAGGATTTGGAGATGAAGCTGGCCGAGTTTAGCTTGGGTGAAAATGACGACTTTGGCTACGGAACATACATCGCCAAATTCGTGCTCAAGGATACAGATAAGGAAGCACTGGCGCTGCCGGGCATGGAGATCGAGCTGGTGAACGCGGATGGTGTGGTATATTATGGCACAAAGCAGACGTCCACACTGACTACGCTGACACCGAACCTGGGCTATCTGCTCAGCTATTCCTTCGCCGTGCCGACAACAGAAACAAGCGGCAAGCTCGCCTTGCGCGTGAAGGATGAGAAGTCACAGCTTGTGCTTGCTGAAGTGCAGCTTCCACCGGTACAAGCACCGAACTTTACAGACACGATTTCGATTTATCCATTTGACATCAAAATCCAGGATCATGATTTGTCCTTCACCTATAGCTCCACTTATACGTACAATCTGGAGCTGACGACGCTGATTGAGCGTGCGGAGAACGTTGTGGTCGATTCCAACTTCTCAACCATCCGCTTTGAGATGGTGGATTCGCTGGGCCGCGTGCTGGGCTCTCAGGATATCGCTCTGACCGGAACCAGCAAGCTGCTGACAGGCAAACAAACGATCAGCTTGTCCAACATCAAATTATCACAGGCGGAAACGAACCTGACCTTGAAAATGTATGAGGTCATCGAAACGCCAAGCGGTGAAGCCAAGCGTTATATCGGCTCTTTCAAGGAACAATAATCGCAGCATAGGGCAAAAGCCTTCGCACGCCTGCAGCAATGCAGGAAAGCGAAGGCTTTTTGTAACGAAATGAAAAAAAGTGGAATCGGCAAAAGCCGTTCCACCTTCACTGGAGGTGCTTGACCCGAAGCACGGCTCCACGCGCTGCCAGGCATGGGGCTGATTAAGCCCGTTTGTCTACCAGCCTCATCCGGTTGCTGTAAATTTGGCTGCTGCTTTTAAGCACGAAAGACTGGCGCTCCGGGGTGAAATCCACCGACAGCTCATGATCGAAAAAAATCTCGTGCCGCTGCTCATAGCGGGCTTCGAACGGCGTTCCTCCGGCTTTCAAATCCTTCGTATCGCCCGGTTCTACCAGCCATAGGGTGGCAACGCCGCTCACGGAACAGCCGCAGCCCTCGGAATCGTAGACCAGCTTCAATTCAAATGGTTTGTCGCCGGCTTGGCGCTCAATTTGGGTAATCGCGGGTTCGCTATAGGTGATGTTCATCGCAGCTGGACTTCCTTTCATTAGGGACTCTAAGTTGTCATTATAGCACACCTTGTGCAGGAGTTGCGTCCGAAACAGATAAAACGTATGATCAGAAAGGATAGGTTCCCGGGCTTTACGGGAACCAACGCAGAAGGGAGCGTTACAATTCAGATGAGTGAAGCATTGACACAAACAAAGGAAGCCTTCCGCAAGCTGGTCAAAAAAATACATAGCTATCATGAAACGCTTGGTGTCCTGTACTGGGATTTACGCACGGGTGCTCCCAAAAAAGGAGTGGAGGCCCGTTCGGAGGCGATTGGCGAGCTGTCTGCGGAGATGTTCAAGCTGACCGTATCCGATGAAATGAAGGGCTGCCTGGAGGTGCTGCTGGCTCCGGCTAATCTCGGATCGCTCAGCAGGGTGGAACGCAAAATGGCGGAGGAGTGCAAGGAGGAGTATGACCGCAGCCAGAAAATCCCTCCGGATTTGTATCAAGCCTATGTCGTGCTGGCATCCCAGGCTGAATCGATTTGGGAAGAAGCCAAGGAGAACAATGATTTCGCGATGTTCCAGCCGTATCTGGAGAAAATTGTGGCGATGAAGCAGCAGTTTATTGAGCTGTGGGGCTATCAGGATCACAAATACAATACCTTGCTGGATATGTATGAGCCGGGAATGACTGTGGCTAAGCTTGACGAGCTGTTCGGCCAATTGCGGGATAGGCTGGTGCCGCTGGTGGAAGCCATCGCCCGGTCCGAGAGCAAGCCGGAGACAAAATTCCTGAAGCAAACCTTTGATGTGGCGAAGCAAAAGCAATACAGCCTCTACATGCTCGGGCAGCTTGGCTATGATTTCGATGCGGGACGGCTCGATGAGAGCGTCCACCCGTTTGCTACCGGGCTGAACCCGGGGGACGTGCGCATCACGACGCGGTATTTGGAGCATGATGTGGTCAGCGCTCTGTTCGGCACCATTCATGAATGCGGCCATGCCCTGTATGAGCAGAACGTGTCGGAGGAGCTGATCGGCACAAATCTGTGCGAAGGCACCTCGATGGGCATCCATGAATCCCAATCCCGCCTGTGGGAAAATATGATTGGCCGCAGCAAGCCGTTCTGGTCGCGTTATTACAGTGAGCTGCAGAAGCTGTATCCGCTGCAGCTGGGCGGCGTAAGCGCAGATGATTTCTACCGCGGCATTAACGTAGCGGAGCCGTCGCTTATCCGGATTGAAGCGGATGAAGTGACCTATAACCTTCATATTATTATCCGGTATGAGCTGGAAAAGGCTCTTTTCAACGGCGATTTGCAGGTCGCTGATTTGCCGGCGGCCTGGAATGCCAAGTATGAGGAATACCTCGGCATCGTACCGGAAACGGATGCGGACGGCGTGCTGCAGGATGTGCATTGGTCCGGCGGGGACTTTGGCTACTTCCCTTCCTATGCGCTGGGGAATATGTACGGCGCTCAAATGATTAAGCGGCTGCGCAGCGAGCTGCCTGAATTCGATTCGCTTATTGCAGCGGGCAATCTGGCTCCAATTCGAAGCTGGCTGATTGAGAAGGTGTACCGCCACGGAAAGCTGCTGACCCCAGGCGAAATTATTGTGCAGGTTACCGGGGAAGAGCTGAATCCGGTTTATTTGGCGGAATACTTGGAAGAGAAGTACAAGGACATTTATAGGCTGTAGGACGCAAACCGGAGTCCACTGTTTTTCAAGTGGAGACGGCTGCGCTTCAGAGCATTTTTGCCAGGCTGCGTCAGCATGGCGCCGACATGTGGATGTCGAACGGCTGGCAGAAAGTTTGACGAAGGCGCTGAGAGACGGGCACTGCACGTGTAGTTGATTCCGGGTAACCCGACATGGCGAAAGGGAGATTATACCGATGACGACGATTCCTTTATGGGAGCAAACGGTTCCAGGCTTTGATACTGCTTTATCGGAAGAAGTTCCGCGTCTTGATCTTTACTTGCTGGATAAAAAAGAGCCGCATCCGGCAGTAATCGTGTTCCCGGGCGGCGGCTACCAGCGGAGGGCCCAGCATGAAGGGGAGCCGGTGGCCCAATGGCTGAATTCGATTGGCCTGTCCGCATTCGTGCTTCATTACCGGGTAGCCCCGTACCAGCACCCGTATCCGCTGATGGACGCGCAGCGTGCGGTGAAGCTTGTACGCTACCGGGCAGCGGAATGGAAGCTTGACCCAAGCCGGATCGGCGTGCTCGGCTTTTCGGCGGGAGGGCATTTGGCCTCTACCGTCGGCACACATTTGGACCCGGCCGAGGGTTCGCTGGAGGATGCCATTGCGGCACAATCGTCGCGTCCGGACGCATTGATCTTGTGTTATCCGGTCATTTCGTTTATCGAGCATCGACACGAAGGCTCTGTTCAGCGCTTGTTGGGGGATGCGCCTGCTGCGAGACTGCTGGAGAAGCTGTCTACGGATCGTCAGGTAGGGCCGGAAACACCGCCAACGTTCCTGTGGCATACGGCCAATGACGCCAGTGTGCCGGTGGAGAACAGCATGCTGTTTGCCGCCGCGCTGAGCAGGCACCGGATTCCGTTCGATTTGCACGTATTCCGTGAGGGGCGCCATGGGCTCGGGATTCCGGCGGATCGGCCGGATATTAAGCAGTGGACAACACTATGTGAGAGCTGGCTGAATGGAATCGGCTGGACTCGGAGCTAGGCAGCCGATGCTTCATTCATGTGGCGGAGCACCGTCAAGCGACGTCACATTGCGCGCAATATGGATCTGATGATTGCGGAACATCGGTGCTGTGATTTCACGCTGCAAACGCTCGGATACACATGGTCCGGTATAACGGAAGACAGGTCCCTGCAAGATGAGAGGCGAGAAGGAGGTGGCTTGCATGGACTGGATTCAGCAGCTGGCGGAGGACAAGATAAAGGAAGCGATGAAAAATGGCGATTTCGACCAGTTTCCGGGAAAAGGAAAGCGGCTGCAGCTGGAGGATTGGTCCATGATTCCAGAGGAGCTGCGGGTTGGCTTTAAGCTGCTCAAAAACGCAGGCGTTCTTCCGGAAGAGATGCAGCTTAGCAAGGAGATGCTGACACTGCAGGATTTAATCCGAGCCTGCCAATCCGCCGAGGAGCAGGATCGCCTGAAACGCAAGCTCACGGAAAAGCAGCTTCGCTTGCAGATGCTGATGGAGCAGCGCGGGCTCAGCAAAACCGAGGCATACACCTTGTACGAAGCCAAGCTGCGGGAAGTGGGGCAGGATTCTAAGGACACGCAGGCAAAGTCCTAGAAGCATGGTGAAAAGCATACCGGAAGGCAGCCTGCCGTGCTAACGGAACTAGCATCCGTAACCTTCTTCTCAAGTATGGGTAACCGGGTCCATTGCCGATCGTTTCATGAATAAAATCGCATCAAATCACAGGCCAAGCGGGCTAACAGTCCGCTTGGTTTTTTTTCATACGTCTATTCGCGAACGTTTGGGCTTCCGCATACACTGTAAAACCATCATTTGAAAATCGCTGGAGGGACACACCCATGAGAACAAAAATTTGGCGCCGCTGGATCGCAGCGATTGTCCTGCTTGTGCCGGTCCTGCTGGCCGGATGTGCCAGAACAGAGCCTGCACCGGCCAAAATTACGATTGGCGAGGTAACGCGGTCGATTTTTTATGCACCGCAGTATGTGGCACTGAGTCAAGGCTTTTTTAAAGAGGAGGGACTGGAGGTTGAACTGACGACGACACCGGGCGGCGATAAAACGATGACCGCATTGTTGACCAATTCGATTGATATTGCACTCGTCGGTTCCGAAACCTCCATCTATGTCCAGCAGCAGGGTGCGGAAGACCCGGTTATTAACTTTGCCCAGCTGACTCAAACTGATGGGACATTTCTGGTCGCCCGGAAACCGGCTTCGGACTTCAATTGGAATCAGCTTAAGGGCCAGACGTTTCTGGGACAAAGAAAAGGCGGTATGCCGCAAATGGCAGGCGAATTTACATTAAAAAAGAAAGGCATTGATCCCCAGAAGGACGTCACGCTGATTCAAAATGTAGAATTTGCCAACATACCGGCCGCTTTTACCTCAGGGACGGGAGATTACGTGCAATTGTTCGAGCCGCAAGCCTCAGTGTTTGAAAAAGAAGGCAAGGGGTATGTCGTTGCCTCGTTTGGTGTGGAGAGCGGGCAGCTGCCGTATACCGTGTTTATGACGAAAAAAAGCTTGATTGAGAAGCAGGGCGCCACGGTTCAAAAATTTACCAATGCGGTCCAAAAAGCGCAGCTGTGGGTGCAGCAGAAATCGCCGCAGGAAATTACAGCCGCTATTTTGCCCTATTTCAAGGATACCGATCCGCAAATTGTGGAACGTGTGGTGAAGCGGTACAAGGATCAGGGCTCGTTTGCCGTGGACGCGGTCATCGATGAGACGGAATGGAACAATCTTCAAGCTGTGATGTCGGCGGCGGGTGAATTGAAGGAGCGGGCCGATTATAAAGCACTGGTTAATAACAGCTTTGCCGAGAAGGCGAAGCAGACGGTGAAGTAATTCTGGGATAGAGAGGTGAGGCGCCATGAGCGAGTCGGTACGGCTGGCGGGGGTGACCCACGTTTACGTTAGCGAGACAAAAGCATATTTGGCGCTGGACCGTATCGACCTGTCGCTGCAAACCGGCGAATTCATCAGTCTGGTCGGTCCCAGCGGCTGCGGCAAGACGACGCTCATGTCCATCGTTGCAGGGCTTATTCAGCCGACGTGTGGAGAGGTTGAGGTGTTTGGGGCATCTCCCGGAGCCAAAAACGGCAAAATCGGATACATGCTTCAGCAGGACTATTTGTTTCCGTGGCGGACGATTCTGGACAATGCCTTGATCGGCCTGGAGCTTACGGGGAACAAAACTCCGGAAAAAGAGCGCTTTGTGCGGGAGCTGCTGGAGGAAATGGGGCTTGGGGATGTGCTGGCGCAGTATCCGCGCCAGTTATCGGGGGGGATGCGGCAGCGGGTGGCTCTCGTCCGTACGCTTAGCACGAATCCAGAGCTGCTGCTCCTTGACGAGCCTTTCTCCGCACTGGACTACCAGACCAAGCTGCAGCTGGAGGATTTGGTTGCAGAGACGCTCAAGGCTCGGGGCAAGACGGCCATCCTGGTGACCCACGATATTTCGGAAGCTATTGCCATGAGTGATCGCGTGCTTGTGATGCAGCGCAATCCCGGACGTATTAAACGCGAATGGCTGGTGCCGGAGGCGATCCGGCAATCGGCGCCGTTCCATGCGCGGGAGCAGACGGATTTTCACCGATTGTTTCATGGGATTTGGCGTGATTTGGAAAATGAGGAGGAGCGGGATCAAGTATCCCCCTCGCAAAAGGAGGAGCCTATATGAGAGAGCCTGTAACGGAAAAGCCTTACCGGGCAAGCTCCTCCGAGTCTTTTCCGCTGATTGAGCATGTGCAGCAGGCTTATCTTACGGCTCAGCGGAAGCAGCGGCGGCTTGTGCTGGCTTCACAAATCTCCCTTTTGGCTCTGTTCTTCGGTCTCTGGGAGCTGGCAGGACGGCTGAGATGGATCGATATTTTGCTGTTCAGCTATCCGAGTAAAATTATAGCATTGCTTTATACGAAGCTGCTGGATGGAAGTCTTTTGCCGCATGTAGCCGCAACGGTAGGAGAAACGGTAATCGGTTTTTTGCTTGGCACGCTGGCGGGAACACTGCTGGCCGCATTGATTTGGTGGGTGCCGTTTCTGGCCAAGGTGCTCGATCCGTACATTGTCGTGCTGAACAGCATGCCGAAGGTGGCACTGGGCCCGCTGTTTATCGTAGGCTTCGGTCCGGGCTTGTTCTCGATTGTGGCGATGACCCTTGCGATTACCGTCATCATTACGATCCTGGTGGTGTATAACAGCTTTCGGGAAGTGGACAGCAATCTGGTGAAGGTCGTGCAAATATTCGGCGGGAGCAAGGGAGATGTGTTCCGCAAGGTTATATTTCCGGCTTCGATAGGGACGATTGTTTCGGCATTGAAGGTGAATGTGGGCCTGGCCTGGGTCGGGGTGATGGTCGGCGAATTCCTTGTATCCAAGCAAGGGCTAGGATATCTGGTCGTGTACGGCTTTCAGGTGTTTAACTTCACCCTCGTCATCGGGAGCCTGTTTATTATCGGGATTGTGGCTGCGGTGATGTATAAGCTCGTCTCCTGGCTGGAGGATAAAATGAACCGGCACGGTTGAGTTTGTCCCTGTCTTTCGTTACCATAGAGGGAAAATGAAAGACAGGGGGAGCCCCGTGGGAATTCGTGTCTTGAAAACAGCGCTTGCCTCCGTCATTGCCGTTTATGCCGCCGGCCTGCTTGGCTTGCAGTTCGCGTCCTCCGCCGGATTGCTGGCTATTCTCGGAGTAGACGTAACCCGCAAAAAAAGCCTCAAGAGCGTTTCTGTGCGTTTCGCTGCGGCGCTGCTGGGGTTGTTTGTGGCTGTTTTTTTGTTTATGGTGTTCGGTTACCATGCCTGGGTCATCGGCCTTTACATTGTATTGGCTTACCCTGTGCTGAGCCGCGTTCACTTGAGGGACGGCATGATTAACAGCTCCGTCATTATGTTTCATGTGTACAGCGCCCGTACCGTAGCGCCTTCTTTTCTATATAATGAAATCTTATTGCTGGTCATCGGCCTTGGTTCAGCGGTGCTGGTCAATCTTGCCTATATGCCGAAGCTGGACAAGCAGCTGCTGGAAAAACGGCATGTGGTAGAAGGGCTGTTTTCCGTGATGTTCACCCGGATTGCGGAATACCTGGATGACCACAGCAGAGTGTGGAGCGGGAAGGAATTGATTTCGGCCGAGGCGCATATTGGGCAGGGGGTGGAGATGGCCCGTAAGGCGAAGGAAAATCATTTGTTTGCCGAGGACAGCCCGTGGCTGACTTATTTTCTGATGCGCAGCCAGCAGCTGGAGTCGATTCAGCGGATGATGATGCTTGTTTCTCAAGTGGATCAGACCTTGGATCAGGGCCGGCTGATGGGAGAGATTTTCCGGGAGCTGAGCGAGGATGTGAAATCCGAGCATTACACGGGACAAGCGGAACACTACCTGGAGGAGCTGCGGAAAAAGTATAAACAAATGCCTCTGCCTGCCAGCAGGGCGGAGTTCGAGGCGCGTTCCGCGCTGCTGCAGCTGGGCGTGGAGCTGCGTTTGTTCTTGTCGATTGCCCGCAAGGAGAAGAAACGGAAGCCGCAGCATTCAGGATCATAAACTCCTGTAGATGATTTGTATTCCAGCATGATTTCTGGACTTGGAAAAAGGCTTGCGCACGGGGGGGCGGCTTGCTTATAAGGAGCCGGACAATGAATTCCGGTAGGCGCTCATCGCTTCCAGGCTGATTTGAACCGTATCGGTTTTGGGAGCGGCAGCCTCTTTTTGGGAAGAAGCCGCTTGCTGATAGGAACCGGACAAGCCGGCCCGCTGCAGTGCTCTATGATGAAACGCTTGATATTGCAAGCTGCCGATTGCAGCAGAACGGGTAACCTTCACAGCTATCATCCTTTGTGCATGGAATGGGAATTACGATGATTATAGCGGCCCGGCTTGAAATTCCGCTGAAGGCTGTCTGAAAATTGCCTGAAATCAAGGCGTGTGAATCCATGAAACGAAAAGAATGAGTTAACATTTGACAATTAACCATATTATAGTAAAATTAAACATAAATCCGGAAGCACCGGTCGAAACAGTCCCAGGGAACATCCCCGGGGCTGTTTTTGCGTATGCGCCCAGCATGGGCGTCATTTCCAGGGTAAAAGTCCCGAACGGAGGCTGACGATTGCCGGCTGTTACCAGAAGCAGGGGTGTCCGCCGCGCGGCAGAATCTGAAGGAAGCTGTAGGCAATCCGCGCTCCGATGAGGAGGAATCAACATCAGAGGGTTTGTCAACGGCCCGGGATCTGCAAGGGATATTCATTAGGGTCCATGTTAAACATTGTTTTCCTCTGCAATGTAATCGGCCGTTCGTATAGCCAAGGCGACAGCGGTCAAAGTGGGATTAGCAGCGACAGTAGTGGGAATAACGCAGTTTCCCGCCACATATAATCCAGACATCCCGTGGATTTGGCCATATAGGTTTGCTGCAGATGTTACTGGATTAATTCCCATTCTGCAGGTTCCCATTTCATGATTTTCACCGCCGGGACGCCTTAAGGTAATCGCCGGTTGGCCGTTTTTCTCGAATAATCGGACATTCATAGCTGATGCAGCCTCCCGTATCGCTCGTTCCATCTGACGGATCACAGCATAATCCTCTTCACTGTATGACAAGTGGATACGCAGCTCCGGAATTCCATACTCGTCCGTTCTATAGGGGTCTAATGTCACGCAGTTGTCAAACCGGGGCTCAACCAGCCCGGATGGAATAAATATGACCGGGACTTCGTGCTTCAAAGGAGGTTCCCTGTATTCAGAATAATTCAAATAATGGATTTGCATCTGAAAGAGACGACTCGCTGTGCGAGGAATCAAGACGTTGAGTATTCCTAAATCCTCAGGCATCTCGCTGCGCAGAGCAAGCCCGGCGGCATCCAGCCGTGAATGGTTCGTCAAATACCTGCCTATCGCTTCTCCCTGAATGCCGGAATGCAGCAAAATACGCGGTGTCTCCAGCGAGCCTGCCGCAAGAACGACTGTCTTGGCGTTCAGTGTGTACATTTTTTGGTCTGGTGAAGCCACCTCCACCCCTGTAACCCGGTTATGTGCCGTTACTACTCGAAGCGTGCGAGATTGTACAGTCAAGTCAACAGGCCGTATATTCAGTGCTGCTGCCAGGGGAATAATGGAACTGAAAAAAACATTCGAATGCAGCCGACCGAGCTGTGTCTGAGTAAGGTCAACAGCCATCGGGACGTCCATGGCTTCCGGAAATGCGCTGATTTGCAGCCGCTGAAGCATAACCTCCTGAAATGCCGAGCCTTTGGCAAACTCCTGTGTTACATTCATCATTCGTTCCGCCACATTGTAATAATTGTTCATGTCTTGCTTAGATACATGCAACCGGGATAGATCGAAGGGGAACATGCGCGGACAAGCGGCGCCCCAATGCAGTGTCTTTCCTCCCAAGACGTTGGAAATGAAATAGTCGACCGGCATAGGAGGCAAATGATTTGTGGAATACGACTCGCGGATGCGTTTCGAATAGCGGGGGTTTTTCCAGATAGCTTCCACAAGACCGAGATTATAAGTGGGGATGTTGATAAGATGCGTGGGCAGGAAAAGATCGCCAGCTTCAATCATCCCGATCTTTTTCCCATTGTTTCCCCAGCGTTGACTCAATCTCCAAAGCACGCCACCTCCGGCGGCCCCACTACCGATAATCAGAACATCGTAATCCGTTTGTGCCATTTGCTCCAATGGGGTAATGGGAATCCAGTTTTCTGCGTATTCATCGGCTACTGGAGGACCAAACTGGATGTGCTCCCGAACGGAATTGCAGGCCGGAGGGATATCCGGAATCCTGACAGACATTCCCTCGATATTGGCATCCGAATTCTGAATATGAGGATTAATGTCCATTACGGCCTTCATGTCGGCATTGTATTTCTTGGCAATCGTTCTCAGCGTATCTCCACTAGTAGCGACACAGATCCTCATACTACTTCTCCTCCCTGTTAGCGAGCTTGGCTGGCTATATAATCGGCTGTACGGATAGACAGTGCTACTGTTGTGAGTGTCGGATTCGCTGCTCCGAGAGAAGGAAGCACACTATTATCCGCTACAAAAAGTGAAGGGATTCCATGAATTTGGCCGTACGGATTTGTTGCTGAAACAGCAGGGTCCACCCCCATCCGGCAAGTTCCAGATTCATGATGCGGATCGCCTGGGGGCCTGAGACAAATCTCCTCATGGATAGCGCCTAACGTCCTGATTACCTGTTTCGTCGCAAGGGTTAATCGGGAAAGCTGCGCTTCATCGTGAGGAGAAAGGGAAAAGTGGACCTTTAACTTCGGAACGCCAAAGTCATCCCTTTGCTGAGGATCAAGCTCAACCCGGTTCTCAAACCGCGGCTCAATAGCAGCATAGCTTCTAATGAGGACCGCAATTTCGTTTTCCGAAGATTTGGCCTCCTCTTCCGAAATCATAAACTGAAAGGGACGTTGATCTGTCTGGGGGATCAGGATCCATAGGGGTCCCATATTCCGTGGGAATAAGGAGGAGCGATTCACACGGATTGTGCCCCGCAACGCAATTTGATCGAGAAGATAATGTCCGACCGCATGTCCAACAATTCCTGAATAGAGCAAAATTCGAGGCGTTTCGAAAGTACTGGCCGATAAGATGATGGTTTTCGCTTTGATTCGAAATGTAGTTTTCTCCCGATCTTTTACCTCAACGCCAACCGCCTTGCCTCGTTCGGTCAGCACTCGGGTAACACGGGCGTTGGCGGCTAAATCAAACTTGCGCAAATTCAAAGCACGCGCCAGAAAAAGAATGGAACTAAAAAAAACATCGGACTCGATTTTTCCACGTTTGACCGGATTCAGATTTAACGCTCTCGGCATTGCGCTGGCTTCAGGATAACCGTTAAGCCATAGCCGATTCAGCAGGATTTGGGTGACAGGAGCTTGCTCGGAATAGGCTTTCGTAACATTCATGACCTGCTCCGCAATATTGTAAAAAGGCTCTAATTCTTGTGGGGGAAGCGGCCAATGCTCCATTACCGACGGAAGAAAGCGCGGACAGTTCGCGTCCCAAACCAACGTTCCTCCTCCAAGTGCAATCACCTCGATGGCATTGGGGAATTGAGGGAATCGCATCGGAATGGAAACCTTGGGATTTGAGATGAATTGATCGCACCGCTCTTGATCCAGAGTAGAAATATTCCGCGCATTTGTTGGAATCAACAGGTCTCCAGCTTCCAGCATGCCGATCCTTTTGCCGCTATGCTGCCACCGCTCGCACAGCCGCCACAGGACAGCTCCCCCGCCCGCACCACTGCCGACAATAAGAGCATCATACTCCGTTTGCTGCATTTGTTCCAGGGAAGCAAGGGGAATCCATTGCTCCAGAGGCGGCAACATAGGAGGTATGCAAGTGTGAGGACGTTTCGGCATTCGTTCTTCTGTTATGCGAATTCTCATGTACTTACCTCCGATGTGTCCATGGCGTGAGATTTTTTCGTTCCAAACATCTGCTTGTGAACAAACACATACAAATGAAGAGAATGAACATTAAAAGGGAGGGGCTCGGTGAATTCAATATGATCCTTTTGTCAGGCTATGGAGATGAAATTTCACCGGATTTGGATACACAATTGGATGTTCTGGAGCAAGAAGGAATCCGTTATCTGGATTTGCGAAGCGTTGGGAGCAATGTTTTTCCTCCTGTATCTAATATGCTGGCACTGCCGGAAAAAGAAATTGTTCGAATGAAAAAAAAAATCCGCGAACGCGGATTTAAGGTCAACAGCTTGAATACCTCGATTGGGAAGTATGATATCAGAGAGCCTTTCACACCGCAGCTTCATGATTTAATGCATGCGATTTGCTTGGCTAGATTTTTCGAAACCACGAATGTTCGAATTTTTTCATTTTATGTGCCCAAAGGAGCAGACCCGCGAGAGTATCGGGATGAGGTGATATGTAGAATGAGGCTGATGGCGCAAATTGCTGAACGGGAAGGGATTACCTTAATGCTTGAGAATGATGCCCTTCTATATGGGAGCAACGGGGAACGTCTTCGGGACATTTTTCATTCAGTCCATTCCCCTTGCTTGCGCCTGGCCTTTGATCCCGCAAACTTCATTCAATCTCAGGTACTGCCTATGACGGACGCTTATTCTTATGTCTGGCCGTATATATCTTGGGTCCAGGCAAAGGACGCTTTCATAAATACTGGCAAAGCAGCTCTGATAGGAGAAGGTGACGGGCAAATCAGAGAGCTTCTTCAAAGGCTTCAAGGCAAAAAGTACGCCGGAGTTATCTCTGTCGAGTCCAAGCTCGAATCCACAAACCAACTAGAGGGCTTCACGAGAGCCCAATTGTTCATTATGAACGTTAGACTGCTAAAGAAGCTGCTTAGGGAAGAAGGGTTAAGCTGGACATAAGGAATCATGCCACAGAAGCGTACAGGACGATGATGTTCCTCTTCTAGAACCGTGAATGGCTCATGGGCCGCTTATCTTTTGAACCATTTCTTGACTAGGCATACGCCTGTGGTCACCAGAGCAGGAAGTCCAGCCGCGATAGCGACAACCAACGGCCATTGCAGCCGGATCATTTCCGCAAACTCAATCTCATGCTTAAACGAAACGAGTGTCAGAAAGAAACAGCACATCGTTAGCGGAAAAAATAAAATCCGGTCATTCTGTAAGCGCAGCAACTGCGAGCATGCCAGATTCAGTGCAAATAACGCAATGGTCGTCTTCATATAAGAAGCCACGACCAGCGCCAGACTAATCACGGATTCTACTCGTTCGACAAAGTCCTGAACGTTGATGACTCGCGCGATGAGGAAAACAGAGAACTTGACTTCGCCGGAGTACGGTCCTGCAGTCATAATGGAGCATATCGTCACAATGATGAGACTTAGTCCGTTCACAAGAAGAGCAGTTCCCATATATTTTCCTAACGCGCTTTCTTCTTTACGCTGGACAAAAGGCAGCAGCATGGCAAAGACAACAATTTCCCCATAGGGGAAGCCATACAGAAAATAAGCCCCTTCAAGAACCGGTCCGATGCCGCTTGGCATAATCGGAAGAAGGTATTCAGGATGATAGTTTGAATAGGCGAACACTAGCACGAGCATGGTAAATCCAAGCATCAGGTAGACGAGCAGCGGGAACATCCGCGCCATGACTTCAATCCCCGCACGCGCCGTTAAGCTGGCTATCATGAGAATCAACAAATGAAACACATACGAGGGGGTTTCTCTCAGCATTGTCGTTGTGAAAAATGCACCGATATCGATCACGATATACGACACCAGCAGCATTAAAAAAAGGACAAAGGGAATGAACAAAAGCATCGTGAAATACTTGCCCAGGATCTCCCGGCTATGGCCGACGAAGGTTAGCGTCGGGTACTGACGGTGCAAATACAGCATGCAAGCCAGAAACAGAAAACCAGCCGCAATCGCGATGATGAGGGATATCCATGCCCCATTCTGCGCTAGAGCCGTTATGGGAGCCGGAATGTTGATGATGGCAGATCCGGTCATAAAGGCGTAGAACAGTACAGCTAGCTGATGTGCGCTTATAGTTTCCCGTTTGTTCATACAAGCATCCCTTCGAATTCACTTCTGTCTGTTAAGAGGGTTCTTTCAAGATTTCAAAATCATCATGGACGGCTTGTCCAGCAGATCTTTGACTATGCTGGTTGGATTCGGCCAATGCAGCTTGAATACAAAATCCATTCCCAGGTAAAGCGAAGCGAGCATAAGCAGCCAGTATGCAATTCGTTCCGGAGACCGGCATTGCTTTAATCGTGGAATATCATACGCGAGTATCGAGGTGTAAACAATGAACAGTGCGATCATTTGCACAGGCATATTCGCTTCCCCCTAACTGTAACCGAAAATAGCATTCTAATGCCGGACGGAAGCTTTGCCAGATACCTTCCCGACATTATGAATCGTCACATCGACATGAATGTCAAACTGACTCTGGGCAAAATGCATATCCCAATTTTTTTTCCAGCTTTGCCATTCAGTCGGGTGGTGTCTATAGAGTTGATTGCCAATCCCAAGGACATCCGTCTTCTGTTTTTGCAGCACACGGACGGTTTCTCGTAAACGTTCCTCAACAATAGAACCGATCCTTTGGGCCAGCTTCTTCTCAGATTCCAGATCCACAATCGAAGAGCAATGAAGCTCGCCGATTGTTCCTTCAATCTCGGTTTTTACTTGAACGGTAACTTGATCCCCTTTGATCATCGGCTTCATTTTGGTTTTGAGCTCACCAACCTCAAATGCCTCCGTGAAGTGAATTCCCGTCTTTTCCAAAGCATCGCACGGGATATCGATAATCCCGCCTTCGTATTTGTCAGCCAGCATCAGA
Source organism: Paenibacillus sp. y28 (assembly GCF_037137075.1). NCBI lineage: Bacteria > Bacillati > Bacillota > Bacilli > Caryophanales > Paenibacillaceae > Paenibacillus > Paenibacillus sp. y28. The sequence continues at coordinate 346,928 of NZ_JBBBNV010000001.1, read as the reverse complement.
TAATATTTGACTTGCTCCGGGGACAGAACAGAATCCTTCATTTTTCCATCCTTCAGCAGAGCAGCTCCGGCCAAAATGATTTGCTTTTCCTTTTTTGCGTTGCTGCTGCGCAATTGTGCGTAAGGAACGATCATGGCATTGACCTCACTTTTGGACGTGACAATGACATCCAGCAAATTTACAGACGTGGTCTTTGATGAAAACCGCGAAGCGGCTCGCTGGAGTGTTTTGACTTGCTGACCGATCGTATTCTCGACATACAGCTCAGCGTTTAAGTAGTCGCTGGCTCTGCCTTGGGTTATCGTGATGGAAATCGTTTCTCTTGGTTCGTGGTCGCGTTCGAAAAAGTCTACCAGATCGGTCATGCTGGTTTTCTTGGCCAGCTCCTCGCCAACCAGTATGACCCGCATATGACTCCACTGGGCTTTGCGTCCCAGATGGAGAGGGATATCACGGACCGCCTCGAAGACAGAATCCGCTTCCGTCCGGATGTTCATATAGGAATGACCGCCTTTCATTTGCCTCGTGATATCGCCCCCCGGCTTGTAGATATGAACATTGAGCTCAATCTTGCCTTCATCCGACCGATCGATTGCAACGGCCTGTACAAATCCCCATTCTGTCATCTCAAACTTGTTCCAGCAGCCTGCTAAAAGGATAAGCAGCGGTGTACAGATGAAAATCTTGAGGATCGTTCTCATCAGTTTATTCTCCTCGCGACTTATGCGGATAGCGTAGCATTGCTTTCATAGATGGCCGGAAAATCAGCTGCACAATTTTGCGAGGGTCAATCGGCGACAAGGTTTTCAGATATGGCTGACCCAGTGTCCGCAAGCAAGTCAAATGCAGATAGACCAACAAGCCGCCAATCATCAGGCCAAATCCACCAAGCGTTGCTGAAAGAAGCATGAAAGGAAATCTTAGAACCCGCAGGCTGATCCCGATATTGTACTGAGGGATAGCAAAGGAAGCAATTGCAGTGGAGGCGACCACAATGACCATGGCGGGTGATGCGATATGAGCCTGAATGGCAGCTTGCCCGATAACAAGTGCGCCGACAATGCTGACAGCCGACCCAATCGGCTTCGGCAGGCGGACTCCGGCTTCTCGAAGCATTTCCAGAAAAAATTCCATAATAAAGGCCTCGACCAACGCCGGAAATGGAATCCCTTCTCTGGCATCCAGAATGGTCAAGAGAAGTACCGTCGGAAGCAATTCTGGATGAAAGGTGGAAAAAGCGATATATATGCTTGGCAGCAAAAGTGAAATGAAAAAAGCAACCATTCTTAGGAATCGAATCAAACTGGAGTGAACGGTTCTTTGATAGTAATCCTCACTCGTCAAGAAGAACTCTGGAAATAATCCCGGACAAATCAAAATTGAAGGCGAGCCTTGAGTCATCACAATGATTTTTCCTTCCAATAGAGCTGCGGCTGCCGTATCCGTACGTTCAGTATAGCGGTACTGGGGAAATGGAGAGTAAGTTGAGTCCTCAATCATGGATTCAATAAAGGTGGGCTCCATGATCTCCATTGAAACGTCTATGGCTGCGATTCGTTTTTTGAATTCGCCCAAGGTTTCAGGCAGGACTAGCGTTTCCATATAGCCATACATGATCCGGGTCTTGCTGTATGTCCCGATCTGAAGCAGCTCAACCTTGAAAGCAGGACTCTTGATTCGCATCCGGAGCATCCCGATATTTTTATCCAGATTTTCAATCGTTGCCTCACGCGGCCCCTGGACAGACGATTCATTCGTCGATTCCGTGACCTGTCTGGTTTCCAGACCCAGGGCTTCATAGCTGAGCGCATGGTCCCAGCCGTCAAAAAAAATGAGGATATTTCCCATCACCACGGCTTGCACTGCTGCTTCAAAATGAGAGACCAGCTGCGCCGACTGGGCGGAGACGCCTTTTCCGCTAAAAAATTGAATAACGTCGCTGATTTCCAGCATCGTTGCGGGACCAACCTCATGCGGCACGAGATCCTGCAGCGATTCTTTCATGTAGTTTACTTTTTTCTTTAGAACGAGGGTATGCAGGTATACTGAGAATGCCTGAAACTGAAAATCAGGCCCGTAGCTCCAAGGCAGTAATGAAATATCATCGCAATGCTTGAAAATGGTCTCTATACGCAGACGATTGTCCTCGAGCACCTGCGATATTCGATCGTCTTCGGAAAATCGGGATGCTGGATCCAACACAAATCCTCCTCTCATCAGGCTTCAGTAACGTTAGGATTACCTTTATCATGTATAATATACAAAAAAAGGTCCGTGAGGTCGGTTGGACCAACTACGCACGGACGACCACCATGAAAATATGAAAATATGGTATAATAGACCTAGTTAGATCCTGATGAATTGGGATCTTGTGCCGGTTCCGGGGTCATATATACTTTCCAGATCAGTAGAGAGGAGGAACAGCTCGGCTTGCGGGGAGTGTATGTATAACCTCTTGGGCATACCTGCATTCGTTTTTATTAATACCAACCAGAGAGGAATAAACAAATCATGATCTCCTTATGGAACAGCGTGAGAAAAGATTTTAAAACAAAGCTGATTAGCGCCTTTGTTATTGTACTCATTTTGCCGGCAGTATCCGTCGGAATCTTCTCGTTCATCAGCTCCAAGCAGGAGCTGCGAAAACAAATTATGAACACCGCAGATAACAATGTAGAGATGCTTAATAAAAATATAGATGATGCCATTGCCTATAAAATAAATGATTTGCAATTTTTTTTAAAACGATTGGACCGGTTTTCGTTTGACAGGGCAACCGTTCAGTCCATGTTTGACCAATATGTCTCCCTTCATCCTGAAGTGAACAGTCTTTCTTTCGGGATGGATGATGGCCGCTATTACCGCTCGCCGAATATTGATCTTGGGGCCGATTTCAATCACAAGCATCGCGAATGGTATACACAAGCCTTGGCTGAGCCGGGCAAACACACGATTACATCCCCTTATGCCTCCGCGGGAACTGGCAGCATGGTCTTTAGTATTTCACAGGCTACCCCGGACGGAAAAGGGGTATTCGCCATAGAAATTAGTCTCAGCGATATGAAAAAGAAAGCGGAAAGCTTGAAAGTGGGTCACGAAGGTTACATGGTGCTGCTTGACCAGCATGGGAAATATATTTCGCATCCGACTGCTCTTGCAGGAACAGAAGCGTCTGAGGATTTCTGGAAGAGGTTGTATGAAAACCAGCAGAATGAGTTTGTTTACGTGTTTAACGGGGAAAGCAAAGAAATGACATATATGACGAACTCCTCAACAGGCTGGAAAATTGCTGGAACGATGTACACTTCCGAAATATCCGATGCTGTTTTTCCGATATTGAGGGAAACTGCCATTACCATCCTTATTTGCCTAGCGCTTGGAGCCGTCGTGATTTATTTCATTCTGCGTTCGATTGTTCGGCCGATCCAGCGGATGAAGCAGCAGGCAGTGCTGATGAGCCAAGGGGATTTGACACAAACCATCCGCGTTGATTCCAGCGATGAAATCGGTGCGCTCGGACAAGCCTTTGCGCAAATGCAGCAAAACCTGCGTCTGCTTGTTGAAAATGTTAATCAAAGCGCCGGTCAGGTGGCGACTGCGGCGGCGGATCTCACTGAAAGCGCCAAGCAGACCAGCGAAGCCAGCGAGCAGGTGTCCGGCGCAGTGCAGGAAATTGCGGGCAGCGCTGAAACCCAAACCGGCAGCCTGGAGGACAATGCCCGGCAGCTTGGCGATATCGCCTCCGGCATTGCCGTCATTGCGGATAGAACGGCGGCGGTTGCGGATTTGACACGGCATACCACCGATCAGGCCAGAGAAGGCGGCGAGGCAGTTCAGCAAACCGTGGAGCAAATGCAATCGATCTCCTTGTCCGTCACCAGGTCCAACGAACAAATTCAGCGGCTGCATGACCACGTACAGGAAATCGGCAACATCTCGGATGTGATTGGCGAAATCGCGAACCAAACCAATCTGCTGGCGCTGAATGCCTCCATTGAGGCGGCCAGGGCGGGAGAGAACGGCAGAGGCTTTGCGGTCGTGGCCAGCGAGGTGCGCAAGCTGGCGGAGCAGTCCCAGGATTCGACCCTACATATTAAGCAGCTCATTCAGGAAATACAGCACAATACTGCCGGCACGGTGACTACGATGGCGAAGGTGACAGGCGAGGTAGAGGACGGCCTGCGAATCTCGAAGGATACCATTCTCAAGTTCAACCTGATTGTGGATAGCATGAGGGAAACGGGTCCACTCGTGGAGGAGGTCGTTGCGGTTGTTCAGCGAATTTCCTCGGGAGTGCAGACCGTGTCCCAGGCCGCGAAGGAGCTGACATTGATTGCCACCGGAAATGCCGCTGTTTCTGAGGAAGTCGCTGCATCCGCTCAGGAGCAGCTTGCGTCCATGATAGAAATTACGGCATCGGCGGATTCGCTGACTCAAATGGCCGGGAAACTGAAGGGGCTAATCAGCACCTTTAAATATGAATCGGCTAACGATTGAATCCTGAGCATAGTCCCATATATTGCCGCGTAAATCGCGGCTTTTTTTTCATTCTGCTGACGATTGCCGGATCGCTATCTTCAGCCAGATGCAGGGCGCCCATGACGCTGATGAATTCATGATGGTCCAGTGGCTTTTCTATGAACAGGTATGCCGGGCTTGACGTTTACTTGTATTGTATAGAGGCGATCGGATGGCATGAAAGCTTGTTACCCTGAATAGGATGAGAAGGAAAGGAAAGCGGGAGACATCCTTTGCCCAGGCGCGTCATCCCCGTTTGACAAGTGTTTTCATCAACGAAGCCCGAGAGGGTTTTCCTAATATTATTTAATTGTCGTCCGCCGATTTATCAACATTCGCCTATGTCCTGCATACACTTGTAATGAATGATTGTTATGGAGGAGGTTAAAGGTGTCTATGGCAGATAGAGACTTGCAATGCAGAGAAATTATTACCAAGGCTGTATGTGGCAAAGGCCGTAAATTTTCGCAAGTTTCGCATATGGTTTCCCCGCCGCACGCGCCTACCAGCATCTTGGGCGCATGGGTGATTAACCATCAATACGAAGCGGTGAAGTCTGCGGACGGCATCGAGGTAGTAGGTACTTACGATATTAACATCTGGTATTCCTACAACAAAAACACACAAACGGACGTTGCTAAGGAAACTGTTTCTTATGTAGAGACGGTCGGGCTTTCTTACCTGGACTCCAAGCACCGCCCCGCCACAGTGGAGGTTGCTGCGGAGGCGACGCAGGAACCGAATTGTGTGGAGGCTAGCATTTCGCGCAGCGGAGGCGGCGTTGTGATCCGGGTGGAGCGGGAATTTTCGGTTGAAATGGTGGCGGAGACGAAAGTATGCGTCGTCGTCTGCCAAAACTGCGATGATTTGGCGGATAAAGAATTTGAGTTTGACGGCGGCGAAGAAACGGGCGAATTCGAGGATCTCGACCCCGACTTGCTCGATGATGAATTGAATTAGCACTTTCTACACTATATGCTCCATCGAGCAGGTTGGCAGGGGGCAAACGCCCTCTTTTTCTCTTCCTGTACCACAATTTACGATTTGGAAACACAATGTGGCGGAGGCGGGGCGACACAGTATGGAAGCCTATTTGAACTATCATTGGAAAAACAAGCCGGAGCTGCAGCCTCTGCTTGACCGGCTGCACATGCAGCATGGCAGTCAGCCGCCCCGGGGGGATTATGCCGTATTCCATTGGTCGGAGGAGGTAGAGGCTGCTGGAAGCCGCACGCGTCCGGCCGGCGGGCTGCGCTTTCATTCACCGTCCATGGTCGTCCGCGCCGGGAACGAAACGGTTCGGAACGGCCTGCTTCACATGCAGGGAATGCCGACAAGTCTTGCCCGGGGCAGGCCGGGGGAGTTGCTGGTCATTGCCGATGAATATGTAGTGCCGGTATTTCACCTGGAGGCACTGGCACTGTTTAAGAAAAAAAGCGGGCTTCACTTGGGCAAAACGCCGTTGAACGGCCCACATGCCGGAGGACGGCTTCATCTGGACTGGGAGCTGCTCGAATTGGCAGCCCCGCCCGGCACAACAGCAGGGCTGCAGCGAAGACAGCGAGGCGTCATGCAGGAGGCGGTCAAAGCGGTCTACGGTCTCGGCTTGGATGCGGGCTTGGTGCGGCTTGGGATGAGTGGAAGCCGGGCGGCCGTTCTTGCCGTAGATCCTCTTCCGCAGCTTCACGGGCAGCTAGCTGAGCTGTATGCTGAGGCGCTGCACCGTTTTGCAGCCGGTGCCGGGCAGGCGGGAAGAGGCGATCAGCTGCTGCTGGGCGCGGATCCGGAGTTCATGCTGCGTACACCGGAGGGCAAGGTCAAGTCTGCGGCGCTGTTTTTTGCGCGAAAGGGTCTAGTCGGCTGTGATGCGGTGATGCTTCGCGACCGGACGGCCTTATTTCCGCTCGTGGAGCTTCGACCCAAGCCCAGCGGCGAGCCGAAGCAGCTGATACGCCATTTGCGGCAGGCGATGCAGCTGGCTGCAGCACGCATCAATATGCCGGATCTGGAATGGCTTGCGGGCGGAATGCCGATGAAGGGTGTGACGCTTGGCGGCCACATTCATTTTAGCGGCATTTGGCTGAACAGCCACTTGCTGCGGGTGCTGGACAATTATTTGGCGCTGCCGCTGATGCTGTTAGAGGCGGATACGGCGCGGGGAAGGCGTCCCCGGTACGGCTTTTTGGGTGATTTTCGCCGGCAGCCGCACGGGGGCTTCGAATACCGGACCCTGCCAAGCTGGCTTGTGACCCCGGGCTTAACGAAGGGGGTGCTCGCTTTGGCGAGGCTGCTGGCTCTGGCGCACGCACGCCTTCACCAGCGGCCGCTGGAGGAACCGGCTTTGCGCCGGGCTTACTACAGGGGAGATAAACAGCTTCTGTATGAAGCGGGACGATCCGTTTGGGAGGAGCTGCGTCTATTACCCGAATATAGGGATGCGGCCCCGGATGCGGAGCCGCTTCAGGACATGCTGGATCGGGGAGTCAGCTGGAATGAGCAGCAGGATATTCGCAAACTGTGGCGAATCTCCCCGTTTAACCCTGTGCAGGGCTTATAATCCGTAAGCACGCGTATGCCGAGACGTAGGTTTATATGGTATAATCGGTACAAGCTGAATGCTGTCACCCGATTTCGTTCATCATGTCGGGAATTATCGATTTGCCGGAGGACCGTTATGTCAAAGTATACACCCATGATGGAGCAATATTTGTCGATAAAAGCGGAAGTGCCGGATGCATTTCTGTTTTTTCGTCTTGGGGATTTCTATGAATTGTTTTTTGAAGACGCTGTAAAGGCGGCGCAGGAGCTGGAAATTACGCTGACCGGCCGGGAAGGCGGGATGGAGCAGCGAATTCCGATGTGCGGCGTTCCGCATCATTCGGTAGATACATATATTTCAAGATTAATTGACAAGGGCTACAAGGTGGCGGTCTGTGAGCAGGTGGAGGACCCTGCCGCGGCCAAGGGTGTCGTACGGCGGGAGATTGTGCGGATTGTAACACCCGGAACCGTCATGGACGGCAAAACACTGGGCGACAGCCGGAATAATTTCATCGCTTGTCTCTATGGGGATAGCGGTGATTTTGCTATGGCTACATGCGATTTGACCACGGGCGAGCTGTATGTCACCTCGGTGGAAGGACCGCTGGAAGCCTTGCTCGATGAATTGCATGTATACAACCCGGCAGAGCTGATAGCTCGGGAGGCGCTGCTGGATGAGCTGCGCAGCAAGACGGGACCGCTTGCCCCGCGCCGCGTACTGACCGCCTGGGAACGGGTGGATGAAGGCCTGCTGGAACCGCAGTTTCCGCCCGAAACGGTGGCCGGTCTCCAGCCTCTTGTCAAAATCGGTGTAGCGATGCTGCTGACTTACCTAAGTGAGACACAGAAACGCTCACTCGGGCATATTACCCAAATCCGGACGTATGCCCCACAGCAGTACATGACCATGGACCCTTTTACAAGGCGTAATCTGGAGCTGGTGGAGACCGTTCGTGACCGGAGCAAGAAGGGCTCTCTGCTCTGGCTGCTGGATAAATCGGTGACCTCCCTCGGCGCGCGGCTTTTGCGCCGCTGGATTGATAAGCCCTTAACGAGCAAAGCTGCCATTGAAGAGCGGCTTGAGGCTGTGGAGCAGCTGTATCATCATTTGATGCTGCGCGACGAGCTGCGCACCGAGCTGAAGGAAGTATACGACTTAGAGCGTCTTACGGCCCGGATTGCTTACGGGAATGCGAACGCCCGTGATTTGCTGGCCCTTCGCCTGTCTCTGGAGCGCGTGCCTCAGCTGTGCCGGTTATGCGCTGAGTCCGGATCGTCAACCCTGCAGCGCCTCGTTGACAACGCGGATGACTGCGCGGATGCCGCCGAATGGATTCGTCACGCGATTGTGGACGAGCCGCCGGTATCGGTCCGTGAAGGCGGGATGATTCGCCAGGGTTATCATGAGCGTCTTGATCAGCTCAAAGAGGCCAGTCAGAACGGAAAGCAGTGGCTGGCCGAGCTGGAGCGGCGGGAACGGGAAGCGACAGGCATCAAGACACTCAAAATCGGATTCAATAAAGTGTTCGGCTATTTCCTTGAGGTATCCAAAGGACAAGTCAGCGCTGTTCCCAAAGAACGGTATGAGCGAAAGCAGACGCTTGCCAACGCGGAGCGCTATATTACACCGGAGCTAAAAGAGAAGGAAGCGCTTATTCTCGAAGCGGAAGACAGTATGGTTGGGCTGGAGTATGAGCTGTTTAATCAGCTGCGTGATCAGCTTGCCGCCCAAATCCCCCGTCTCCAGCGGCTGGCCGGGATACTGGCCGCTATGGACGCGCTTCAGTCCATGGCCACTGTCAGCGCAGCCGGTCGGTACGTCAGGCCGCAACTTCATGACGAATACGATTTGCACATTGTGGAAGGACGCCATCCGGTCGTCGAGGCGGTGCTGGCTGACGGGCAATTCGTGTCCAACGACTCGTCGCTGAGCCGATCCGAAGCGCGGATGCTGCTGATTACCGGACCCAACATGGCTGGAAAAAGCACCTACATGCGCCAGGTAGCCATGATATGCATTATGGCGCAAATCGGGTGCTTTGTGCCGGCCAAGGAAGCGCGGATGCCGATTCTGGACCGGATATTCACCCGAATCGGGGCGGCGGACGACCTGATTGGCGGACAAAGCACCTTTATGGTCGAGATGATGGACATTCAAGGGATGACCGCCAAAGCAACCCCGGACAGTCTTGTTATTATTGACGAGCTGGGCCGCGGAACCTCGACCGGGGAAGGCATGGCCATCGCCCAAGCCGTGATTGAGTATCTTCACCACCGGATCGGGTGCAAGACGCTCGTTTCTACACACTTTCATGAGCTGGCCCATTTGGAGGAAAGCCTGCCGTATCTCCGCAATCATTGTATGGCCGTTAAGGAAAGCGGAGGACAGGTCACCTTCCTGCGAAAGCTCATTCGCGGGGCTGCGGATACCAGCTACGGAATTTACTGTGCGGAAATCGCAGGCTTGCCGGATTCCATTATTCAGCGCGCCTACGATCTGCTGCATGCCTTTGAGGATCGCAGCCGCGAACGGCAGACGGAGATCAGCGGAGAAGCCCAGACCGTACTGCAGCTAAGCATGTTTGGTGACGATAAGCCGGTCGCTGCCCCGGCCAAGCCTGTCAAGCCGGCCGCCAAAGGGCATCCGGTGCCGGCACCGGCGGGTATGGCTCCGAAGGCTGCGGTAGCTCTGGAGGAACCGGCCGCATATGCTTCTTCCGCAGCGGACAAGCAGCTGATAGAACGTATCCAGGAAGCGGACTTAATCAATATGACGCCGCTTCAGGCGCTCAATTTTGTGTATGAATTGAAGCAATCGTTGACAAGCAAGCCGTGAGAGCGGGCGGCAGACGGCAGACACTGCATAACGATAACGCAGCAAGTCCATGTGCGTGACCACCGCCGTCACAGGCTGCACACCTCGCGCAGCATCAGCCGGAAATGCGCATGTGATGACATGGACTCCCTCCGGCAGCGATCATCCACTATTTTGAAGAAGGTGCACTTATGTTCAAAAAAACATTTTCCGTCCTGCTTGTATCCACAGTAACGGCTGTCCAGCTGCTGGTGGCTCCCGCTGCATTTGCAGCTCAGAAGCAGGAAACGGCCCAGACCCAGCTGAATGAAGTATATGAGCTGATCGGAAAGCTTCATGTGAGCGGCATTTCCAACAACAAATTAACGGAGTCGGCAATTCAAGGCATGATCAGTACACTGGATGATCCGTATACCGTATACATGAATGCGGATGAATTTAAACGATTTAACGATGATCTGGAGCAAAATTACGTCGGGATCGGCGTACGCGTCGGCGAAGACGAGCAGGGCATGTATATTACGGAAGTATTCAGCGGCTCGTCTGCGGAAGGCGCCAGCCTGCAGCCCGGCGATTATGTCACCGCTGTAGAAGGCCAAAGCGTGATTGGCCTGCCGTCGGCGGAAATTATTAATCAAATTACCGGGACGGAAGGAACCTTCGTCAATGTAACGTTTCAGAGGGGAACAGAAGCTTTTACCAAGAAGCTGGAGCGCAAGGCGGTGAAGGTGCCGGTCGTTACCTCGTCGCTTTTGTCAGGCCATGTTGGTTATATCCGGGTAAGCAGCTTCTCGCAGGATGCGGACGAGCTGTTTGCCCAGGCGCTGGCTGAGCTGAAGAAGCAGGGGGCACGCTCGCTTGTGCTGGATTTGCGCGACAACGGGGGCGGATTGCTGGATACGGCGCAAAATCTGGCCAAGCAGTTTTTCCGGGAAGGCGTTCTGATGAACACAAAGGACCGGGATAACATTGGCCAGACGGTTACGGTTTCGGGAGGACAAGACCTGGGGATACCGGCCGTTGTGCTTGTCAACAGCTACAGCGCCAGCGCATCGGAGGTGCTGACAGGAGCGCTGCAGGATTATGACATTGCCAAAATTATCGGCACCCGCACCTTCGGAAAAGGCAGCGTGCAAAGTGTGCATATGCTGTCCGGAGGAGCCGTTTTAAAAATTACAATCGAAGAATACATGACGCCTAAGCTTCGTCAAGTGAATAAAAAAGGCCTTGAGCCGGACGTCCTTGTAGAAAACAGTGAGGCGCAGCTCGTAACCGCTCTCTGGGAAGCCGGCGCCGATCAGGTCAGCGTTACAGCCGATAAGCACTATGTTGAGGTGAATGGCCTGAAGCAGCCGGACACCCGAGTTTACTTGGAGCAGGATGCTCATGTGTATGCTCCGGTTCGGCTGCTTGCAGCCCTTGCAGGCGCAACGGTGAAGTGGAATGAGGAGGAGAACGGAGTAGAGCTGCTGCTGGGAGACTCCAGCACGCTGCTGCCGATGTCTGCGGAGTATATGCAGTTTGCCTATAACGGCGCTTATATCGATGTCGCCGAGTTTGCGTCACGTTTTCCTCAGCTGGAATGGTCCAAGAACGGAGAGCAGCTGCGCCTGGCCGTGAAGGGGAAGTAACGGGATGGGAAAAATACATGTACTGAGCGACCACATTGCCAATCAGATTGCTGCGGGGGAAGTGGTTGAACGTCCGTCCTCTGTTGTCAAGGAGCTGGTGGAGAACAGTGTTGATGCGGGAAGTACCCGTATTGACGTTGCGGTGGAGGAAGGCGGCTTACAGCTGGTTCGCGTGACGGATAACGGCTCCGGGATGGAGCCGGAGGACAGCGAGCTTGCCTTCAGCCGCCATGCGACGAGTAAAATCGCGACCGGGAAGGATTTGTTCCAAATCCGCAGCCTGGGCTTCCGGGGGGAGGCCTTGCCGAGTATTGCGGCGGTGTCGAAGGTGCACCTGCTGACCTCCAGCCGCGAGGACGGACTCGGCTGCCGGATTGAAATGGAGGGCGGGAAGCTTATGGTCTCCGAGGAGGCGGCGGCCTCACGGGGAACGGACATTCAGGTCAAGGAGCTGTTCTTTAACACGCCTGCCCGGTTGAAATATATGAAGACGATTCAGACCGAGCTGGGGCATATTTCGGACTACATGTACAGGCTGTCTCTTGCCCATCCAGAGATTTCCTTCTCCCTCAAGCATAACGGACATCTACTGTTCCAGACGCTGGGTAACGGCGATCTGCTGCAGGTTATCGCGGCTATTTACGGAACGGCTTCAGCCAAAGCGATGACACAGGTGCAGGGGAACTCGCCGGATTATGCCGTCAGCGGCTATGTCAGCCGTCCGGAGCTGACTCGTGCGAACCGGTTTGCCGTATCGACGTTTGTAAACGGGCGGTATATTCGAAATTACGCACTGGTGCAGGCCATTATGGCGGCGTACCATACGCTGCTGCCGATTAACCGGTATCCGCTGGCCGTGCTTCAGCTCCAGATGGACCCGGCGCTTGTTGATGTCAACGTCCATCCCTCCAAGCTGGAGGTCCGCTTTAGCAAGGAGCCGGAGCTGCTGGAGCTGGTGCAGCAAAGTGTACGCAGCGTGCTGCAGGGCCAAATTTTGATCCCGCTGGCTGCGCCTAAAGCTCCGCCCCGCAGTACGGCAATCCAGGAGCAAATTCGTTTCGGCCGGCCGGGGGAAACGATTGCGGCGCCGGAAGTGCAGGATCAGCGCGGAGGAGACTGGCAGGGCGGCGGCAGAGGCAGTCCTGGAAGCAATGGGCCGCTTCCTCAGCTGGGGCAGTACCGTTCTGCTAGCGCCGGAAGCGGCGAATCGCTTCCTGAGGAACGGTACCCGGCCAATCCAGGCTCCAGCCCGGCTCCTTCTCTGGCCTCCAAGGCTGATGGCGTATACGCTGCCGAAGGCTCGGGGTCCAGAACGGCGGAGTCCGCCATCCGGGAAAATACGGCCGCCTATTCCCGTTCGGAAGGGGGGAGCCGCAGTTCAGCCGCGTATCCGGAGCCGCGTGAGCGGAAGCCGGCCGGCCAGCCGTATTTGACGGAGCAGCAGCTGCGGGAAATGGGGAATCCGAAGCTTCCCGCAGCAAGCGGCGGGGACCCCGGGCCTTTGATCCCGCCGTTCCCGCAGCTTTATCCAATCGGCCAACTGCATGGAACCTACATCGTGGCTCAAAACGAGGACGGCATGTACCTGATTGACCAGCATGCGGCGCATGAACGGATTAACTACGAGCTGTTCTATGAGAAATTCGGCCAGCCGCAGGAGGCCAGCCAGGAGCTGCTGCTGCCGCTCACCTTGGAGTTCACGCCTTCCGAGGCTTCGGTCATTAAGGATAAAATGCCGCTGTTTGAGCAGGTTGGGGTTATTCTGGAAGAGTTCGGAGGCAGCAGCTTCCTCGTCAGGGCATATCCCCATTGGTTGCCTTCCGGGGAAGAAAAAGATATTATCGAAGAGATAGCCGAGTGGATACTTCAGGAACGAAAAGCGGTGGATCTGCGCAAGCTGCGTGAGAAATCCTCCATCTTATGCTCCTGCAAGGCATCGATTAAAGCCAATCAGCAGATCAGCCTGCTGGAAATGGAAGTGCTGTTCGACAAGCTGGCTGCTTGCGGCAATCCGTATACTTGTCCGCATGGCCGTCCGATTGTGGTCAGCTTTTCGACCTATGAGCTGGAAAAAATGTTCAAGCGAGTGATGTAAATGCTGGTTACCACCTCCTATGACCCTTCAGAAGAACAGCTGGCGCAAGCGAAGCGCCTTGCGGCGGAGCTTCGGGCCAGGCTGGTGAGCCGCCGTCATGCATCAGTCCGGAAGCTGGTAAAGCTGCATCACGATGCCGAGCTGCTGATTGTAACGGACGAAGGGGTCAAATACGTGCGGGGCGAGGAGGCCCCGTTCTTTTATCACCCGAGCATGGCGATGGTTCGGATTAAACGCCTTGCGGCTGGCAGTATTGACCCGCTGGTTGAGCTTGCTCAGCTTCGCCCGGGTGATCGGATTATTGATTGTACGGCCGGGTTAGGCTCGGACGCGCTTGTATTTTCCTATGCGGGAGGAACGGAATGCGAGGTTACGGCACTGGAAACGGAGCCTATCCTCTACACACTGGTGAGAGAGGGACTGGCTTCCTATGTAACGGAGCTGGACAGTTTGAATGAGGCCATGCGCCGCATCCGGCTGCTTCAGGAGCACCATCTGGCTTATTTGCGCCGGCAGCCGGATCGCAGTGCCGATATCGTATACTTCGATCCGATGTTCCGGCGGCCTGTACATACTTCCAGCTCGATCGAGCCTCTGCGTCATCTGGCCAACCCTGCCGCACTTGATCCGGAAGCCGTTCGCGAGGCATGCCGCGTCGCCAGGCGCACGGTTCTGCTCAAAGAACACCGGGACAGCGCCGAGTTTGAGCGGCTCGGCTTTCCGGAGGTTTACCGGAAAGCCAACAACATCGCATACGGAGTGATTCATCTGTGAGTGCAAGTGTATCTTCAACGGCAACCGGCCGCAAGCCGCGCCTGCTTGTGCTGCTTGGTCCGACAGCTGTGGGCAAAACAGCCTTAAGCCTGCTGCTTGCCCGCCAGTTTAACTGCGAGATTATATCCGGCGATTCCATGCAGGTATACAGGGGCATGGATATCGGCACAGCCAAGGTCCTGCCGGAGGAGCAGCAAAGGATTCCCCATCATATGATTGATATCCGTAATCCGGACGAGCCGTTCTCCGCAGCGGATTTTCAAAGCATGGCCAAAGCCTGTATTCAAGATATCCATGAACGGGGCAAGCTTCCGTTTGTTGTGGGCGGAACGGGGCTTTATATTGAATCCCTGTGCTTTGATTATCAATTTAGTGAAGGGGCAAGCGACGAGGCGTTTCGCGAAGAGCAGCGGCTGTTTGCACTGGAGCATGGTCCTGAAGCGCTGCTGGACAAGCTCCGCGCTGTGGACCCGATTACCGCTTCGCGGCTGCATGTAAACGACCAGCGCCGTATAGTACGGGCCTTGGAGGTTTATCATCTCTCAGGAATTTCAATGTCGGAGCACCAGCACCGACAGAAAAAGGATTCGCCATACGAATACTGTATGGTCGGGTTGACAATGGATAGGGATTTGCTATATAAACGAATAGAAGCGCGCGTCGATATCATGCTGCAGGACGGGCTTGTAGAGGAAGTCCAGGGATTGCTTGATCAGGGCTACAGCCGCGATTTGGTGTCGATGCAGGGCCTCGGCTATAAAGAAATTGCAGCCGCTCTGACGGGAGAGATGCCGATGGATACCGCGGTTTCGCTGTTGAAGCAGGGCACCCGGAGATTTGCCAAACGGCAGCTGTCCTGGTTCAGGCATATGAAGGAAATCGAGTGGGTGGATGTTACCGAACATGCAAATTTGCTTGCCCATTTGAATACAATTAGTGGTATAATAACTAGAAAGTTCCCGAATGACGAATCCAATAGGGGGTAATGTAATGAACAAATCCATCAACATTCAGGACACATTTCTTAACCAGCTGCGAAAAGAAGGCATCGCAGTCACTGTATACTTAACCAACGGGTTTCAAATTCGGGGCCACATCAAAGCGTTTGATAACTTTACGATCATCATTGACAGCGAAGGCCGTCAACAGATGGTTTACAAGCATGCCATTTCAACCTTTACCCCTCAGCGCCCGGTCTCCCTTGTTCAGCAGCAGGAATCGGCCGCAGAAGCCTAGCGTGCTTGAAGTACGGATGATTGATGAAACTTCTTAGACTGATCGTGCGTCTAATGAAATAGAACTTATTGCCGGAACAACCCCGACATCCGTTCAGGGTTGTTCTTTTTGTAAACATAAGTTGCCGGATAAGAGTCATACAGAGAGAAGGGAGTCGGACCCGATGTCTTCATCCAGAAAATCAACTGACGGACCAGACGCAAAGGCCGGAAAGAAAAAAGCCGGAAAAAAGAAAACATGGTTTACCCCGCGAAAAATAATTACGACGTTTTTTGCAACCATTATTTTTATCGGATTATGCGTGTTTGGCGGATTCCTGGTCATTATTTTTAACGGACAGCGATTGTTGGAGCAGTATAAAAGCGAGGATAAATTGACGATGGCCGAAGCGTCGATTTTGTACGATTCGAGTGAAAAAGAAATGACGAAGCTGTTTGTCGAGAACCGGGAGCTGGTCAGCTACAACGATATCCCCAAGCTGCTGGTGAATGCGGTAAAAGCAACCGAGGATAAACGCTTTGATGAGCATAACGGTCTGGACTATTGGGGGATCGGCCGAGCCATTTATAAAGATATTTTGCACCGCAGCGCCGTCGAGGGAGCCAGCACGATTACCCAGCAAACGGCCAAAAATATGTTTTTGAGCGCAGATAAAACCTTTTTCCGAAAGGGAACGGAGGCATCCATTGCCGTGGCGATGGAGAGCCAGCTCTCGAAGGAACAGATTATGGAGATGTACTTGAACCGGATTTTCTTCGGTAATCGCGCATATGGCGTGAAGGCGGCGGCCAAGCGTTATTTCGGCAAAACACTGGATCAGCTGAGCTTGGCGGAAATCGCTACCTTGGCGGGGATACCGAAAGCACCGAGTGTATATAACCCTATCGCGAGCATGGATAAATCCAAAGAACGCCGCGCAGTTGTGCTGAAGCTGATGCAGGAGCAGGGCTACATTACGGAAGAAGAACGCAAGGCGGCGTCGGACGAAGAAATCAAGGTCATCAAGGAAACGACCAACCGGAATTATCAGACGATTACCGATATGGTTACCGATGAAGCAGAGAAAGTCGCAGGCATTACGGAAGACGATTTGAACCGCAAAGGCTACAAAGTATACACCACGATGGATTCCAAAGTGCAGTCCCTGCTGGAGCAGACCTTTGCCAATCCGAAGTTTTTTCAGGCCGACGGGCCTTCGCAGAAAATGCAGGGCAGTATGACGATCCTGGATAATAAGGATGGGGGAATCGTAGCTGCAATTGGCGGACGCGATTATCAGCCCAAAGGCTTTAATCGGGTTACTAGCGGTTATCGTCAGCCGGGTTCATCGTTTAAGCCGTTGGTCGCCTATGCGCCTGCGATGGAGAAGGATTTGACCAAGTGGAATCCGCTCAGCATGCTGTCGGACGAGCAAAAGTCGTTTAACGGATACTCCCCGCGTAACTATGACGGAGTGTATACTGGCAAAATCAGCATGGAAACGGCGATTATGAAGTCGATCAACGTGCCGGCTGTATGGACGCTGAACGAGATCGGCCTCAAGACCGGCATCGATTTTGTCACCAATATGGGCATTCCGCTGGAAAAGGAGGACAACAACCTCGCCATTGCCCTTGGCGGCTTGAGCAAGGGTGTAACGACACTGCAAATGGCGAAGGCGTACAGCGCATTTGCTAACCAGGGGCAGATGTATGAGCCGTATTTGGTTCGTAAAATTATCGATGCCAGCGGAACAGTCGTTTACCAGCATAAGACCGAAAAGCCGAAGCAGGTGATGAGTCCGACTACAGCCTGGTACATGACCAATATGCTGCAAAAGGTCGTGCAAAGCGGTACGGGAACGGGAGCCAAATTGGACCGTCCGGCTGCGGGTAAAACGGGTACCACCCAGATGACGCTGAAAGGGCTGGAGAAATACAACAAGGACGTCTGGTTCACCGGCTATACGCCAGAGTGGACGGCAGCGGTGTGGATGGGCTTCGATACGACGGACAGCAAGCACTATGTAACGATGGGCAGCGGCGGAGCGACAGCCATTTTTAAAGAGGTCGTCGGCAAAGGCTTGGCAGGACGCAAGGTCGTCCAGTTCGAAAAGCCGAAAAATGTTCCTGAAGTGAAGGAAGAGCCGGTTGTCGAACCAACCATTACAGATTTGAAGGCGGCCTATAACAAAAATAAAAGGACGGTCGAATTGACCTGGACCTCGGCTGAAGCGAGCCCGATGTTCCGGGTATACCGGAAAAGCTTTAAAGAAGAGAAATTTACGATGCTGCTGGAAACCGCTGCGGTGAACGTGTTCGACATGAAGGTGGAGGCCGGCAATGAGTACATCTACTATGTAACGCCTTATCAGCCGGACGGGGACAAGGAAGGGCAGCAATCCAATATCGCTGAGGTTCAGGTGGAAGTGGACAATGGGGGCAAGCAGGTCTCCGACCCGAATAAAGCGATGGAGGGCGACAAGCTCAATAACGAGGATAACAAAAACAATGGCTCTGATAACAAGAAGCAGGGCAATGGCAGCTCATCCGACACGAACGGGAACGGAAAGAACAATCAAAACGGCAACGGGAATGGCAATGGAAACGGAAACGGCAATAACGGAAATGGAAAAAATAATGATAAGCAGTCCGGCGGCAGCACCAGCGGGACGACAGGAACCGGGGCCCCGGGCGCTAATACGGGTTCAAAAACAAATACGGGCACCAGCACGGGAACGGGTACAGGAACAAGCACGGGAACGAATACAGGAACAAACACAGGAACAAACACGGGAACGGGTACAAGCAAACCGTCTACCGGAACTACGGGTACGACTAGCGGGACTGGCAGTTCTTCTACCGGCAGCACCGGCAATAGCGATATTAGCAGCAGCTCCATAGACTCGCGATAAAAATAAGCGGACCGGCCCAGTGCGGCCGGTTTTGCTTGTTTTTTTGGAAATGACAGGGGAGTGTGTTATAATTTTTCTCGTTAAATTAACTAAGGAGGACCAGATTTCTATGCTGCACAACCGACTGTACAAAATGGTAACGATGCTTTCCTTGACGGTATTACTGCTTGCTGCCTGTGGCCAAAAGTCTTCTGAAACAACAGGTCAGGGAACGGCATCACCCACCCCTGCTTCTTCTCCTTCATCTGCCGCGGCCGGCAATACCGGAGAAACCAAAACATGGGCTCAGCCGCCGATTATGCAAATTGATGTGAACAAAACCTATCATGCAACGATTGAAACCAATATGGGCAGCTTCAAGATCGGACTGTTTCCGAAGGAAGCGCCGAAGACGGTCAACAACTTTGTATTTCTGGCCAAAGAGGGCTTTTATAACGGCGTTATCTTCCACCGCGTTATTAAGGATTTCATGATTCAAGGCGGGGACCCGACGGGCACAGGACGCGGCGGTCCGGGCTACAAATTTGAAGACGAGCTTAAAACGCCTTACAAATATGAAGAAGGCACAGTAGCGATGGCGAATTCCGGCCCGAATACGAACGGAAGCCAATTTTTCGTGTGCACCAACTGTGCAGGCTTGAACAAGCAGCCGAACTATACGATTTTCGGCAAGGTAGTGGAGGGCATGGATGTGGTAACCCAAATTTCACTGGTGCCGACCCAGAAGGATCGCCCGGTCAATAACGTAGCGATTAAATCGATCACCATTGAGGAGAAGTAAGACGATGACCGCTTCTCGTGCGTGTCTGCTAATTCATGGCTTTACCGGGGGACCCTATGAGATTCAGCCGCTTGCGGATGAACTGAAGCAATGGGGCTGGGAATGTTGTGTTCCGCTTCTGCCCGGGCATGAGCAGCTGCCGGATTCGCTGCGCCACGTGGTTTGGCAGGACTGGGCGGCTGCAATTGATGATGAGGCTGGCAGGCTTGTGGAAGCGTACGGCGCTTTCGATTTGGTCGGTTTCTCCATGGGCGGCCTGCTTGCGGCCTACGCAGCCAGACGTCATCCGGTGAGGCGGCTTGTCCTGCTCAACACCGCGCTGATTTATTTCAGTCCGGGCCGGATGCTCCGGGAATGGAATAACCGGATGTGGGACGGGGTATGGGATTTACCCGGCAAATGGCGGACTACGCCTGTTCAGGCCGCTTGGCAGTTTACCCGCCTTGTCCGGCACATGAAAGGCGAGTTCGAAGCCATTCAGGCACCGACACTGATTATCCAGGGACAGCGCGATCAGGTCGCCCACCCTTTTGGCGCTCAATTAATCAAGCGGCGGCTGCATTGCGAGCATAAGCTAATGACCTTTCCGCGTTCGCGGCATCTGATTTGCCACGATGTGGAGGCTGATCTTGTCCATCATGCCGTACGGCAGTTTTTGCAATAATAGAAGTTCTTACGTATTTTTTTTGCTGACCGGGACCTCGTTGTCCCGGTTTTGCGGTTTTAAGACAACCCTATCCCTTCGTACACTAGAAGATAACATATTGAAGCAGCGGGGGGACAAGGATGAGTGGACAAAACGCCTCTACACACAGCCGAATTAATGTGACACAAACAGCACGTCAAATTCATGTGGTGGTTAGTCATCCCCAGCCCGCGCCCGTAGCCGATAATCCGGCTGCCGCACAAGCGCAGGCTGTCAGCAAGGCGCTGCCCCAGGAAGGGCATTTTGCAACCGCGCTGAGGGAGCTTGATCAAATGATCGGGCTTGAGAACGTCAAGACGCTGATTTTTGAAATTTATGCCCTGCTGCAAATTATGAAGCTCCGTTCGCAGGCGGGGCTGGCGCTCAGCCCGCAGGTTTACCATATGATATTTAAAGGCAACCCTGGAACCGGCAAAACGACGGTTGCCCGCATCGTCGCCAAGCTGTTTCAATCGATGGGCATGCTCAGTAAAGGTCACCTTATCGAGGTGGAGCGGGCCGATTTGGTAGGTGAGTACATCGGGCATACTGCGCTGAAAACGAGAGAACTGATGAAGAAGGCGATGGGCGGCGTTTTGTTTATTGATGAAGCGTATAGCTTGGCCCGAGGCGGGGAAAAAGATTTTGGTAAGGAAGCGATCGATGCCCTGGTCAAAGGGATGGAAGATCACAAAAATCAATTCATTCTTATCTTGGCGGGTTACTCGGATGAGATGGAGCAGTTTCTTCTGACAAATCCGGGCCTCCCTTCCCGGTTTCCGATTCAGCTGGATTTCGAGGATTATACGGTCGACCAGCTTGTGCTGATTGCGGACAAAATGATGAAGGAGCGGGAATATACCTTCCACCCGCATGCACTGATGAAGCTGAGACAGCATTTGACGGTGGAGAAGCAGGAATGCTTCCACGGCTTCAGCAACGCCCGTTACGTACGAAACATTCTCGAGAAAGCACTGCGCCAGCAGGCGGTTCGCCTCCTGCAGCAGTATCCGTCCGGGTCGCCGGGCAAGCATGAGTTGATGATGCTGCTGGCCGAGGACTTCAAGCTGCCGCAGTAGGAAACCCAGTATTCCTTGGCGGCACGGCTATGAAATTGTACTTATGCTGTCAAGTTCGTTATACTAACAGAAAACGACAGTTATTTGCCAGGAAAAGGAGAGCGCGAATGTCCAAAGAAGCAAGCTATGAGACAAAGCATGAACTGAAGGATCGGGCGATTCTGGTTAGTCTTCAGCTGAAAAGCAACCGCGACGAGTCGCTCAACAACTCGCTTGAGGAGCTCGTGCGTTTGGCCGAGACGGCGGGAGTCGAAGTGCTGGAATCGATGACACAAGCGCGTGATGCGTTTGATTCCAAATGGTTTATCGGCAAGGGGAAGGCGGAGGAGCTGAAGGCCCAGGTGCTTGCGCTTGAGGCAACCACCGTTATTTTTGATCAGGAGCTGTCCGGCGCCCAGGTTCGCAATCTGGAGGAGCTGCTGGACGTAAAAATAATAGACCGCACGCAGCTCATTCTAGATATTTTTGCCCAGCGCGCCAAAACAAGAGAAGGCATTATTCAGGTCGAGCTGGCACAGCTGAGCTATTTGCTGCCCCGCCTGTCCGGCCACGGCAAGAACTTGTCCCGCCTTGGCGGGGGAATCGGTACGCGGGGGCCAGGT